>NZ_CAXAPL010000006.1:0-185506 GCF_963970845.1 Pseudomonas sp. RA_105y_Pfl2_P56 | reverse complement strand
TATTGCACTGACGATGATCAACAAGCTGTACGGGATCGAGCGTGAACTTAAGGAAGCCGACGATGAACAGCGGTTTATCGCTCGCCAGGAAAAGAGCCTGCCGATCTTGGGGCAGCTGAAAGTCTGGTTGGATAAAACCCAATCCCAGGTGACGCCGCAAAGTGCATTAGGCAAGGCGGTGCATTATCTGGCGAATAACTGGAGCCGACTGGAGCGTTATGTCGAAGCGGGTTATTTGTCCATCGACAACAACGCGGCCGAAAGAGCGATCAAGCCGTTTGTCATCGGACGCAAGGCCTGGTTGTTCAGCGATACCGTCAACGGCGCCACTGCCAGCGCAAAGATCTACAGTCTGGTCGAGACCGCCAAGGTCAACGGCCAAGAGCCCTATACGTGGCTGCGCCACGTACTGGAGCGGTTGCCGCATGCCTCGTCGGTCGAAGAGTACGAAGCGTTACTGCCGTGGAACTGCTCGCCGCAGATGCAACGGTAGACCGTTGCCCCACCACTGGGTAGGTGGGGTTTATGGATCGCATACACTGCTCCGTACATTCAGGTTCAGCGAGACGTTCACCATCAACGCTGAATTTGCATAACTCGGTAATTTCATTCACTCCAACCAACGACATCAGCTTGAAGGTCAGCTGCAATTCGGTGTCGGAAAACGTCGCCTTATCCAATGAGACATCGGAGAAGCCGTTGTTAAAACTTCTCCCTGCAATGTCGCAGAATGCTATCGAATCGCTCCACTTTGGGCTATTAGCGGGCGAAGACCGGACACCCAAAACTTGTATTTGTGTGGTGCAAACCAAGTTGCCGACTCATGCAGGTCTCTTCAATATTGCAACTTCTTGATTTTCTGTAAGAAAAATCGGGGATCCCTCAGGCACAGCCCACGTTTTCAAATCATTATTAAAACGTGGGAGCCAATATTATTTCTTAAAAATATAGTTTACTTCTCTTGCCTTCGCTCAAGCGCCTTCTTAGGTATGTTTTTTGCTTTTCCTGACTTCTGCATCAAGTCGACATACTCTTTATAGTAAGCCGCTGACCGCGCCCTATCAGTCTCCCAGAGCACATCTGCGATATTGAGCTTCAACACCACTCTACTAGGAAAATTCTTTTCGATTTCCGCCAGAAGCTTATATGAACTATCGTATTCCCCTGCTTGCGCCAAAGCATAACCAAAATCGTTATATGCAACTACAGTAGAAGCACTTAGAGGATAATCTACTTGCAACTGCAGTAACCGCCCAGGATTAAGATAAGATTTAATCGCATCGTAATCCATATCTTTCAAACGAACCAAAACGACATTATGCGCCAACGCTATAGAGTCTATTTTTCTACCCGCTTCTACTTCAGCTATCTTTTCCGCGGCAAGTTTACGCTGCGTATACCAAGAATAGCTATTACCCCCCTCCTCCAAACTACCTTCATATGCAGAAAGACTTTGGGATAGTGATTTCATATTCCCGATCGAAGCCAAGTCACTTCCGGAGTAAACAAAGGTTTCATACTGCTTACCACTTAGCCCGAGACCCGAGTGTTGAACAGCCCAAACGCACGTAAAAAGAAAATATACTTCTCTCCCTTTAACGGTAAATGCGTCAGTTAACTCAGCTTCCCCTCCCTCAGGCTCACAAGTGTCGGGAATTGCATAGCGCTTCCCACCTTTGGCTATCAAACTACCTCTTAGCGTTTGCCCTCGGTCGCTTTCAGATGATGAAAATTCTACTTTTACAGCTTCATTGAAAGGCGGATCCAAAACAATAATTTGACCTTCCGCCCTTAACCAAGCGGAATAGCCAAAAATCAAAAACAGAACAATATTTCTCATCAATTTAACTCCGCTTCAACCATTCCGCGCAGATTATTAAACAAGATCACCCTATTTGCCAAACCAATTGTTCCGCCATTCACTTTAGTAGATATATCGGCAACATGTAGCGAGATATTCGCCTCAGTCCGCGAAGCATATGAGGTTGCAATCAGACCATTCATATTATTCATATCCCACCAAACAAACGCCGACTCTATCCCATATTTTAATTCATTTACAATCAGATCGGGATCTACCACAAAGTCCTTGGGATCCGCAGGATCCCTTAGATTATGAATTCGTGTATATTCACGATAGTTAGATTTACCGGTTAATTGGATGATGCCTCTACCCCGATACTTATACCCTTCTTGGCTCGCCTCGTTTCCATTACCATTTCTGCCGCCATAAACATAGCTACCCAAATTAACCGGATTATGCGCATATGTAGCTGGCTCACTCCACAACTTTGGACGCAGTCTTGGCAAAACAATACACTCGTCCTGCGCCGCATTATAACCATTCTGATTATTCCGACAACCAAACATCTCCCTCATGCGGCGGGGGTTATAGTCAAGATCCTCCTGTCTAATCTTAAACCCGCTTTCATGTCCTACCTGAGACAATAGATGAGCGATCCTCAATGGCGTATCAATTTTGTATAGCCTTGCGTATTTATTCAAAAATGGCAGTATCGATTCACAATAATCATCGGCAATGTTCGGCCTAGCCGCTTTCAGCATTGTTCGAGTTATTAACTCCCTTTCTGCCTTCCCTGCAAAATTGCCAATAAAACCTAAAGGATGAATGTGCCAGACATTTGCACTATCGATACCATGCTTACCCTTCAGCTTGTCCCACCAGCTCAATCGTTCGATTCGAGCCTTTTCCTCTACCCACGCTTTATGAGGATCAGAATCGCTGTGACCAATGATTTCATCCAGAGCATCCCAAGTTTCTTTTTTGTAGTCCCATTCATTCTCATACCGCGTCACCATCTGCGATATAGGTTGAGAGAACCATGGTTTGCCCAACGCCTCAGCAATTTCAGACGGCGCGATTTTTTTATCTCCATTCCTGTCGAGAATTTTGTACAACGTCTCATTAACAGAGCCAGCTAGGGCGGTCTCTACATTCGGCAGATACGACTCTCGCTCTTGTTCATCGAGACTCTCTTGAGCATGCAGAAAAGCTGCTAAGTGATCGACATTGCTTGTAGTTTCGTTAATAAAGGTGAACCCATCCCACTCAAACGGAGAGTGCCGCGAGAGCACTGTATCGGGTTCTGCAAACCATCCATCAATTCCATTACCATCTTTGCCACCTAACAACCCATCTAAGCGCCACCAATAGGTAGTGGAAGTCGATGTACCCATCACTACAGACTCTTTGATTTTCTTCTCCGCGGGTAATGCTTCAAGCAGTCCAACAGGAATATAGAAGTCATAGCCAACTTTGTTTCCTGGATCTGCTGTTTTAGGAGGATTCGTGGCATTCATATGTGGTGCATGAGTAACCAACAGCGTATCAACTGGTATCTTGACTAACGTCTTTTCAGCAGCGGGCAGGCCGATAGCCTTCTCTTTACTTTTGCTAGTAAAAGCTTCCACGTCCTCACAGCTGAAAACTTCGAGGTGTAACAAATTCTTCGGCGCGGAATCTGCATGGGTCTGATATTTCCCAACATGCCCCAACACCTCACCGGCCTTAACTTTGAAGGTCTCAGCAAGTGGAATTACCTGCCCAATAGGAGCATGGGGCTCGTTCTTGGCCTCCAAATCTTCAAGCCAGACAAATCCAGGCAATTTACCGTCATCACCTGCGTTGAGAGCTGGAATAGGCTGACCGCTTATGATCTCCACTAGCTTACGGTACTGTCTTGCGGCTTGTTCGTCGCTAATTCTGATCTGTGTACCCGCCGGTAAAAACGCGATAGGTTGCCCACCGCGGGTCGTATCGCGAACGTTGGCGCCGCTCTTCTGGTCTGGAGGAGCGTCTTGTGCTTCCTCCCCTACCAAGTAGCTCTCCCCCCCCAGATGTTTCATTTCCCCCTTAAATACCCATCCAGTGTTGACAGCCAAGCTGGGAAACTCAGGCGTCACGCTTACTACCGCAAGCCAGCTTTGGTTGGACGGTGCGGGTTTGGTGAGAACCGTAGTGCCACGGGGTAGTACGGCCAATATAGGTGTTTGGGACGAATTGCCTTCACGAACCCTTAGCCCCAATGATTTGGTTCGAAGATTTTCCTTTACTTGATAAAGGCCTTTCCCCCAGAAACCCGGTGGCTTAAGCGAAGGATTCGCTTTATAGGTTTCCCAATCAAGCAGGTGCATATAGAGACTGAAGAACGTCAGGCTCGGCCCAGGCGCAGCAGCCGCACCGGTAGCAGGAGCCGGCGTAGAAGGTGCAGGGAGCTCAAGTCGATGCTTCACCAACACAAACCCCGTCGAATAAACCGAGTGCGTCGAGCCAAAATCAGATGTCGGATATTTCTCGTCAATACGGTAGGCGACGACCTCTCCATCAGCGATGCACCTGACCTCTGTCAGATCGTTGACCAATCCAGAAGCCTCATCGAAATGAACACCACCATGCCAAAGACCGTTGACCCCCAACGGGTAGTAACCATCTTTGGCTTTGGCTAACGCCTTGTAGAATTGCTGCGGACCGGTCGCTTCGCCGGTACCCACTTTCAGGGGATACGACCATTTTTGAATTTTGTTCGTTGTCTCTGTCATTACCAATTACCTGAATTCTGATCCCTGGTGGCATGGATTGCCGTCGATGTATTACCCAGAAAAATTGAGCATGCGCTTTGGCTTGCGTTTGATCTTTTCCTCAGGCGAATTCGCCAACGCCTGATCCATCAAACTCCCCGCCTTATCCTTATCCGCCGCCCCCGGCAGAACCGGCGGTTTAATCCCGATCCCCGTGCCGGAACCAGCCGAACCACCCGCATTGATCTTGATCACCGGCCCAACCACCGTCACACCACCGCCATCCAGCTTGATAAAGCTCCCACCGCCAAGAATGGTCAGCTCTGTCCCGGCCTCAATAACAATCTTGTCCCCAGCCTTGAGGTGAATCTCTTTCCCCACGCTGGTGAGCTGCGCTGTCCCAAGCTTCACATGCTGGTTCTGCCCAATCGTCAGGTGATCATCCAGCTTCGCTTCAATCTTGCGGTCGGCAATCGTCGTGCGGTGTTCTTCAGCCTTGAGCTCGGTGTAGGTGTTCTTCTCGACGGTGTCATGGCGTTCATTACCGACCCGAATCTTCTGGTCATGCTCAACGTTTTCATCCCAATCGCGCTGGGCATGAATGTAGATCTGCTCGGCGCCTTTCTTGTCTTCAATGCGCAATTCGTTGTAGCCGCCGCCACCCGGCGAGCTAAGCGTTTTGAACACGCTACGGGTCTTGTTCGCCGGCAGTGCGTACGGCACCGGGTTTTCCTTGTGGTACAGGCAGCCGGTCACCAGCGGTTGGTCGGGGTCGCCTTCGAGGAAGGTGACGAGGACTTCCATGCCGATGCGCGGGATGCTGATGGCGCCGTAGCGGTCGCCGGCCCAAGAGCTGGAAACGCGCAACCAGCAGCTGGTTTTGTCGTCGGCCTGGCCTTCGCGGTCCCAGTGGAACTGCACTTTGATGCGGCCGTATTGGTCGCAGTGGATTTCTTCGCCTTTGGGGCCGGTGACGTGGGCGGTCTGGCTGCCGAGGACGCGGGGTTTCGGGTGCTCCAGCGGCGGGCGATAGAACACGTCCCACGGGGTGGCGAGGAAGGTGTTGCGGTAGCCCTGGTGGAAGTCGTCTTTGTTGTCGGTGGTGTCGCTGGTCACGCCTTCTTCGAGGACTTGCGGCTGTTTGCCTTCGTGGACGATTTCGGTGAGCAGCCACAGGTCATTCCACTCGGTGCGCGGGTGGTCGGACATTTCCATGAAGTGGCCGCTGACCAGTGTGGTCTGGTCGCCGCGACCTTCAGCCTGGCGGTAGTCGGCGCGGTGGCGTTCGAGGGCGCGTTGGCTGAGGAACTTGCCGCGCGCGCGGTCGATGAAGCGGCCGGGGTAGTCGTAGTCTTCGAGATCCGGTTCGGCGTCTTTGCTATCGAGAGCGCCTTCAGGTTTGTAGGCCGCTTCCATTTGCAGGCGCGGTTTTTCGAAGTCGTAATCGCGGCGGGTGACGCGGCGGGTGCGGGTTTCCAGGCGCAGCTTGAAGCCTTTGATCACCGGTTCGTCGGCGACCATGCCGCTGCCCTGCACGTAAGCGGTCGGCTGCCCGAGTTTCGGGAACACGGTCTGGTCGTCGCCGAACACCAGCAGGTGGGCTTTTTCGCTGTGCTGGAAGTGGTAGTGAATGCCTTCCTCTTCGCACAGACGCTGGACGAAATGCAGGTCGGTTTCGTCGTACTGCACGCAATAGTCGCGATCCGGGCACGGCTGGCTCAGCTGGAAGCTGTAGGCGTTGCCCTTGATGCCGTGTTCTTCGAGGATCAGCGCGATGATTTTCGGCGCCGACATTTGCTGGTAGATGCGCTGGTTGGTGCGGTGATGCAGGTATTGCAGTTGCGGCACCATCGACACTTTGTAGCGGGTCAGGCGCTTGCCGGCATCGCCCTGGGCGACGCGGTAGATCTGGCCGTGGATGCCTGAGCCCTGCGGATCGAACGCCAGAAACGCCTGCTTGTGCAGAAGTTTTTCCAGGTCCAGATCGGGGTTTTCGCTGACCAGTTCGAGGTCGAAACGATACGGCTGGCTGATGCCTTCGGTGCCGACAAACGACAGCACTTGCAGGTCGCCCACGTAGTCTTCGACCTTGAGGCTGAAGTGGGTTTCGTTAGCTGAATTGAACATCGTGTGCTCCCTGTTCGAATGTCATCCGTTACGCCCGAAACCGCAGACGTTGTAGCCAGGACGAAGTGGCGCCCAAGGCGTCACGCAATTGGTCGGCAGTGATGGTGCGTGCTGCCGGGTCGAAGCTCAGCGCCTGTTGCAGCGCTGGCCAACTGTGTTTTGGCAGGTTCTGCGGGGCTTGCAGCTGGCGCTCCAGATGCTCGTCGCGGGCCTGGGTAGAGGGCAAGCGGCGGAACGGGTGTTTGCCGCTCGCCAGTTCATAAATCACACAGGCCACGCCGTACACGTCTGCGCTGGCCGACAAGGGTTGGCCCTCAAGCAGTTCGGGGGCGGCGTAGCCCGGGGTCCAGGCGTTGAAGCGTTCGCGGCTCAGGTGCGGCAGGCCGGGCAAGGTGCCCTCTTCTGCCTGGCCCAAACCGAAGTCGAAGAGGCGCAAGCCGTCTTCGCTGAGCATGACGTTGCTCGGTTTCATGTCACCGTGCAGCACACCGCGACGGTGGGCGTAGGCCAGCGTGTCGAGCAGCGGCAGGACGATGTCGCGCAGTTCTTTCCACGGCAGGCCGAGGGGCCGCTCGCAGAGCAATTTGTCCAGGGTCAGGCCACGCATGTATTCCATGGTGATGAAGGCCCGCTGGCAATCGGTGTCGACTTCAAAGGTGTGTGCGCGCACAACGTTGTCGTGGCGCAGGCGTCGGGTCAGGGCGAACTCGCCGTAGAGCAAGGCACTGGCGTCCGGCGATTCGGCAAATTCTTCGCTGAGGATTTTCAGCGCGATGTAAGGGTCGGGATCGCCGAACTGTTCGTGCAGCAGATCCCTGGCCCGGTAAACAGCGCCCATGCCGCCCGCCCCGAGCAGACGCTCGAGGTGGTAGCGACCGGCGAGGATGTCTGGCAGTGCACCGATGCTGGCCTTGGTTGGCGCTGGCAAAGGTTCTGCTTTGTGTTCCTTGGCGAAGGCGAAGTAGGTCAGGTTGTTGGCCTGTTCTTCGCTCATCAGCACGTCATCGATGGGTGATTCGATGTTGGTCATTGGCGGATCACCACGGCTGTCAGGTTGTCGCGAGCGGAGCCCCGCAGGGCGCCGTCGAACAAACGTTCCAGCGCCACATGTGGCGCGCTGAGGCTGAGGGCGTTGCCGAGGGCATCGCTGCTCATGCCTTGGTACAAACCATCGCTGCACAGCAAAAATGCATCGCCCGGATACACCTCAAGTTCCAGTACATCCAGGGTCAGTGTTTCGGCGGCGCCGACGGCTCGGGTCAATGCCTGAGCCGCCGGGTGCGCCGCCGCCTGTTCGACGCTCATTTGCTGTTCGTCAATCAGTTGCTGTTGCAGCGAATGGTCTTTGGACAGTTGATACAAACGCTGCCCGCGCCACAGATAACAACGGCTGTCGCCAGCCCAAATGCAGGCCGCGCGATTGCCTTCCATCAGCAGCGCCACGACGGTGCTGCCCATGATGCTGTCGTGACGTCCGGCGGTGACGGTCAACTCTTGTCCCAAACGCCGATTCAACCAGTGCAGGCACTGGCGAATGGCTTTGAGGCGCTCGTCGAAGTCATCGTGTTGCGGCAAATCAGCCAGGCTGGCGACGATCAACTGGCTGGCGATGTCGCCACCCTGATGACCGCCCATGCCGTCCGCGACCACCCACAGCCCCTGCTGCGGATTGTCGAGGAAGGCATCTTCGTTGCGCGCCCGCACCTTGCCCGGGTCGGTACGCGCCGCGCTGCGCCAGGGACTGGCCACGAGCATCAGAGCTGCACCGGCATACGGAAGGTGCGCAGTACGCCCATGTCGAACGGGTTCGGCGTGCGTTGGCTGGACAGCAGGTAGTTGGCACGCAGGCCACCCACATTGGCTTTGAGCACCAACACGTCACGACCGCTCAGGTACTCGGTCTGCATCAGGTCGAACAGACGGAACAGCGACCATGGGCCGGAGTTCTTCTCGATACCGATCGGGCGCCCCGCCATCTTGTCCATCACCAGGCTGGTGCGACCGTCTTCAGCATCGGTTGGCCATTTGAACGACATGGGCAGGATCGGGCCGTGACGGTATTCCATGGTCTGGTCGCCGAACTTGAATTCGGAACGGCTGACGGCAGGGTCGAGGGTGTACGGCTCCAGTTTGAACTGCACTTGCGGTTCGGCCGGGTTGATCGAGAAGAAGCTCTTGCGAATCGTCTGCGCAGCGGCCATCTGATCGAGGTAGACCTTGGACACCGGCAGGCTGTGGCCGTCGACGCTGCGCATCCGGTAGTTGCCCGGATCACCGCTGACAAACGGACGCATGTAGTTGTCGAAGAAGCGGTCAACAACGCCTTGCGCCTTGAAGAAATCGCGGAAGTCGCTGATCGCCACGTCGCTGGTGCTGCTGGCGCTGAACGGATAGCGCTTGCTGATGGTTTTGCCATACACGCTGTACAACTCGTTCTGATAACGGCCGTTCAGGTATTGGTAGGCATCGCTGAGCACCAGGCGCCAGGAGTCTTCGGCCAGCACGTTGAACCACACGCTGAGCGGACGCGGCAGACGACCGGAGGCATTGCGCAGGTTGGTCAGCGCATCACGCTGGCCGCCCATGCGGGTTTTCGCCAGTTCGAACGCGGCTTGTTCCGGCGTGCTGGAACGGGCCAGGCTGGCCAGTTGCAGTTGCAGGTCGTTGAGCGCGCTCAGTGCCGGGGTCAGATCAGCGGCCGGGCCGTTGTTGTCATCGAGCAAGCGATGCAGCGGTTCAAAGCGACGTTGCAGCGACTTCTTGGCAGTGTCCGGCAGGTTTTTCGCGACGTTCAGGGCCGAAGCCTTGTCGGCTACCGCCGACGCCAGTTTGCCGACTTTGCCCAGTTTGCCTTTCTGCCCAGCCAAGGTATCGGCAGCATCGCCCGCCTCGTCCACCGGATCAGCGGCCGCCGGGAAGCGGGTGTTTTCACGCACTTCGGTCAGCAATGCCAGCACCGGCGAGTTGGCCGAGGTCAGGCCCGCCAGTTGCTCGGCGCCTTCACCGGCGTCGTTGATTGGCGGCAATGCCACCTGACCAACGGCTTCGCTCCAGTAGTTGGCGTAGTCGCGGAAGTACAGTTGCTCCAGTTCGACCATCAGGCGACGCAAGTCCATGTCGCTGATGCCCGCGCCTTCGCCCAGCACCCAGTTGTCACGCAGGATGTCGGTGACCAGTGCCGAGCCCTGCACCGAGAAGTACTGCTGATAACCCTGTTGGGTGTAGAACCCCGGGATCACGTAGTCGGTGCCGATGAACAGCGAGCCCTGCGGGCCGAGGTGTTGGCTGAAACGGTATTCCGGCAGGTTGCGCGCCTGCTCGCGGAGCATGCGGTAGACCACGGTGGCCAACGATTCGCTGCGCAAGACCTGACGCGCCTGAGCCACCAACTGATCGTTCAGCGGGTAGATGAAAGGCTGTTTCAGCAGGCGTTCGAGGTGGTGGTTCAGGCCGTTCTGCACCGCGGTGTTGCCGGTGTAGCGCTGCGACCAGTCGGTGGCCACCCAGTCCTTGAGCCACGCCGCGTCGCGACGATCCTTCATGTTCAACATCAGGTACGCACGCAGGCTGTTGATCAGGCGTTCGCGGTCCTTCATGTTGGCGCGGATCTGGCCTTCGAGCAGGGTTGCGACGCGGGGCAGCAGTTGCGTTTCAAGCTCGCGCTCGTAAGCCTCCTTGACCACCGGATTAACGTCTTCGCCCTGATACAGGCCGCCACGCTCGTGATACGACACGTCGCCCTTTTTCGGGAACGCCTGCGTTGCCGCGTAGCTGGTGTCGAGGGTTTTCAGCGCGCCCATCGCGTCATCACGCGGGGACAGCACCGAACGCTGCTGATTCCAGTTCTGCGCCAGATTGCGCAGGTTTTCCAGACGCTCGTAGTTGGCCGAGAAACCGCCCGCCCAGAGCATGCCGAACAACGCCAATGCCGCCAGTGCGCCGACGTACAGCGCACGTTGGCCCCAGTTGATGCGGCTGCGTTCGCGCTTGTCCAGACCGGCCAGATCGGCCTCGGGGAAAATCACCTGGCTGAACAAATGGTGGATGAATCGCGAGCGACCGCTGCGCAAGGTCGGCAATACACCGGCATTGATGCCCAGGTTGGCACCGATAGCGGCAGTGGTCGCATCCATCTCTTGGGTCAGGTGCGGTGCGCTGGTCAGGTAGAAACCGCGCAGTTGCGTGGCACGCTGGTAACGGTTGCCGGTGAACGCCATGTCGACGAACAGGCACAGACGCTCGCCGATTTGCCCCAGTTGATGCGGGAAGTCGAGGATGCGGCCACGGCGCTGAGTGTCGCGCTCGGAGTGCATGCGCATGATCACTTGGCTGTTGAGGCGACGCAGCAGTTCTTCGAACTCGTTGCGCAACACCGCCACGTCGGTGCCCTGTTGATCCTTGCGGAAACTGGTACCGAGCACTTGATCGCTTTCTTCGCGGGTCAGTTGATCGAAGAACTCGTCAAAACCCAGCAGCTTGTCGGCCTTGCTCAGTACCAGATACACCGGCACGTCGACGTGCAGCTTCTGATAGATCTCTTGCAGGCGACCACGCACCTGGCGCGCCAGGGTGTCGATGTCTTGCTCGCTACCACCGGTGAGGGTTTC
Source organism: Pseudomonas sp. RA_105y_Pfl2_P56 (assembly GCF_963970845.1). Taxonomy (NCBI): domain Bacteria; kingdom Pseudomonadati; phylum Pseudomonadota; class Gammaproteobacteria; order Pseudomonadales; family Pseudomonadaceae; genus Pseudomonas; species Pseudomonas sp. RA_105y_Pfl2_P56. The sequence continues at coordinate 174,233 of NZ_CAXAPL010000006.1, read as the reverse complement.
CACCGGGATGGTCACCAGCACGCCGTTCAACGGACGACCGCGACGACGTTTGCGCAGCAGTTCCAGCAAGGTGGTCCAGGCACTGCCGTCGACGTCTGCTTCGCCCTGGGTCATGTAACGCCCGGCGGTGTCGATCAGCACGCCGTGGTCGGCGAAGTACCAGTCGCAATGACGGGTGCCTTGGGTGTCGCGGGTCAGCTTGCGGTCGATCTTGTTGATCGGGAATTCCAGACCGGAGAAGTCCAGCAGGCTGGTCTTGCCGCTGGACTGCGGGCCGATCAACAGATACCACGGCAGTTCGTTGCGCCAGCGCTCGCTGCGGCCACGATACAGGCTCGAGGTTTTCAGGGTTTTCAGCGCGTCTTTGAAACGCGCCTTCAACTCTTTCTGTTCGTCGTCGATCAGCTCTTCGCGGCGGATGCGATCCTGGCCGTCTTCGGTGGCTTCGACTTCTTTCTTGCGTACACCGGCGCGCCAGCTGACGAAGACCATGGTCAGGCCCCAGATCAGGAACAGCACGGCGATGGTCAACAGGCGAGAGGTCGGGCTCTCCCAGAACTTGTAGTCATCAACCGCCAACAACGGGCCAACGAACCACACCAGCAGTGCCACGAACAGCACCAGCAGCAGGGTCCAGACCCAGGTCTGGCGCAGGAAGGCGCCGACTTTCTTGAAAAACTTTTTCATCACACGTCCCTGTTTACGGCTGCGACTGCGGTTGAACCGCGGCTGGATCAAGCGGCTGGTAAGGTTGCAGCACGGTGTCGCGCTGCTCACCCAAGACCCAGGCGAAGCCCGAATACATCACCACCAGACAGACGAAAGTGAACAACACCACCATCCATGCCGGCACGATGCGCACCAGGTTGCGGCGCTGATCGTTCAAGCCTTCCCAATGCGGCGACAACTCACGCGGCACGTCGCCACGCAACTGACGGATCTGCCGGTACAAGGCGTCGCGGATGCCTTCAAGCTCGAGCATGCCGCGTGCCTGTACGCGGTACTTGCCCTCGAAACCGAGGGACAGGCACAAGTACATCAGCTCCAGCATTGGCAGGTGTTTGACCGGGTTCTTCGAGAGCCGATCGAGCAGTTGGAAGAACTTCTCGCCCCCGAAGGTTTCGTTGTGGAAGCTGCTGAGCAGGCTCATCTGCGACCATTCGCTTTCGTTGCCCCACGGCGTGGTCACGACGGCTTCGTCGACCACGGTGCAGAGCACGTAACGCGCCGCCATCACCTGGCTGCTTTCGGCGCCGTTGTGCAGGGCGCTCACTTCAAACAGCTTGAGCCCGGCGGTCAGGCGCGCGTTGAGCGCATAAAGGTCTTCGCGGGTTTCGCTGTGCTTGAGGCGCACCACTTCCGAGAGCAACTCGGACGACGCGGCGACCAGCGAATTGAGGCTGATGTTGAACGCTTCCGCCGGGCGCACGCGTGCGGCGTAGATCATGCGTTCTTCCAGTTGCTCGAAACGCGGCGGCGCGGCGAAGTCGGTCAGTGGACTCGACGCCGGTCCGTGGCCCTGACGGTCGAGCAAGACTGTTTTGTCGTCCTGGCTGTATTCCGTTTCCGTGTTCATGTCGGTCAGTTCCTGATGGCCCAGAATTTCAGTTCAAGCTCGGCGAATTCGCCGGACACATGGAACGCGAAGCCGCCGGAGCGCTCGAGTTGTGCCAGATCTTCGGAACTGAGTTCGAGGATGAAATAGGTTTTGTTCGAGTGGAACGCGATCTGCCGTGGAGCGACGGGCAAAGGTTTGACCTTGATCCCCGGCAGGTGCAGGTTGACCAGTTGGCGGATACGCTCCACCGGGCCCACCTTGAGGTGCGCCGGCAAGCGGTGGCGCAGTTCTTCGGAGTCGCAGTTGGCACTGGCCGCCAGCACGAACGACGCCGAGCCCAGCAGTTTGTGGTCGTGCAACGGCGACACGATGATCCCGTACTGCCGCGCTTGCAGGATCAGTTCGATGGCGTGCTGCTCAAGCACCATCGACAGCACCTGACGGATCGCGTCCATCAGTTTGCGAAAGCTGCCGCCCTGGTCGGCGTGGGAGTAGCGGCTGTCCAGACGCGGGCGTTTGCTCTCGCCGGAGAAGGTCGCCAGATCGCCGAGCATGGTCAGCAACGTGCGGTACAACTCTTCCGGGTGCACTTGCTCCAGGCCGAGGTAGTGGCGCAGCAGCAGTTCGGTGCGGTTGATCAGTTGCAGCATCATGAAGTCACCGACTTCGGCACCGCCGACCTTGCCGTTGGAGCGAATCCGCTCGGCAATGGTGTCGCCACGGTGGCTGAGCATGCTGATGACTTCTTTCAGGCACGACAGCAAGTAGCTGGAAGCGTGAGCCTGAATGTAGGTCGGCACGAAGTCCGGATCGAGGCTGATCACGCCGTCGGGCGTGGTATCGAGTACGTCGCAGATCTTCAGCTTCACGTAGGCCTGATCGCTCTGCTGCTCGCCGAGCAACAGTTTGAAATCGGGGCGACCACAGCTGACCTGGCTGGCCGAGTCGTCGCCGGCGTTGGAGTCAGCGACTTCGGCGTCGTACGCGGTGTAACGCGCCAGCACATCGGATTGCTCCGGACGGCGCGACTCGATGTGGTTGCCGGTGACCAGTGGCAGCGCCAGGTAGATTGGCGTGTTGCCCGTGTTCGGCGGTACGTCCAGCGCCAGCGGTTCGGTGTTGCCACCGAGTTCGAACAGGCTGCCGTCCGGCAGAATCCCCGAGGCTTCACTGATCACCAGTTTGCCCATGTTGAGGAACTGCAAGTCGATCTCCAGATTGAGGAAACCCCAGGTGTAACCGCCCAGCAACTGGGTACGGGTTTTCATCTGGTGATCGTAATAGCGATCGTTGTGCTGGAAGTGCTGCGGACGCAGCAACATGCCTTCCTGCCAAATGACTTTATGGGTATTCATGTTCAGTCATCCGCCTTGGCGAGCACTTGATGGGTGTTGCGAATACCGGCCTGGTCGAGGGTCAGGTCCGCCTCGGTGATTTCCAGCGGGGTGATCTGCACCGTGTAGCGCCACTGGGTTTCCGGCAGGTCACGGTAGGCGGCGAGAACGCCAACGTAGCGGCTGCCCTCCTCCACGCTGAGTTTCATTTCCACGGTTTCACCCGGGCGCAGTTCGAGTTCTTCGCTGGCCACCAGATCCGGGTTGAGGGATTCCTTGGCTCGCTCGTAGAGGCTGAAGAAGTCAGCGTTCTCGAAGGTCACCGGGTGCTTGAGTTCGAACAGGCGCACCACGATCGGCGACGGGCGGCCGTTGAGGTCAGGGTTCAACTGATCGCTGCCGGTCAGTTTCAGGTTGATCTTGGTCACTTTCGAGTACGGCGACAGCGACGAGCAACCGGCGAGCAGCACCAGCACGGTGAGCGCAGTCAGCGTCTTGAAAAAAGCGGTCGAGCGGCGAGACATGCGCATCATCCTTGGTGGTCGGTGTGGAGGGTGGAGATCAGGCGGATCTGTTCTTCGTAGGCCTGGGCGAAGTCGCGGGCCAGCAGACGCTCGCTCCAGTCATCGTCCTGACGCAGGGCCTGGTGGTAACGGCCGAACGCTCTCCAGCGCCCGCCCGACGTGGCGATCAACGGCTTGTTGTCGCGCTCGAAACGCAGGGTCAGTTGCTCGGGCGAGAAGTGTTCCAGCGTGCCGCGCACGGCGGCACGGCTGGCGGTCAGCAAAGCCACCTGATGCGCCTGCAAATCGCGGAACGCACGGGAAATCGCCTGTTCGGCCGGCAAATGCCCGGGTTTGCTTGGCTGCAACAGAATCTGCAGCGCTTCGCTCGGGTCGACGGCGAATTTCAGCGGGTTCTTGTTGGTGCCTTGCACGGTGGTCTGGGCCAGACGAAGCTCGTTTTTCAACTCCGAACGGGTGCGCAGGCTCTGCTGCAAACCACCGACGCTTTGACGCAGCAGACGCGCGGCGTTCAGCGCCAGGGCTTCGCGTTCGTCGTGGCTGACGCCTTTGAGATCCACACCCAGCGCGGCGCCGAAATGCTCCCAGAAACCTTCGCTTTGGCGCTCGACGGCTTTGGGTGCCGGAGCAGGCTCAGGTTCGGCGGGCGCGGCGATCAGCTCCGGCACCATCAGGCTTTCCATGTCGATGCGAGCGTAGTCGGCACGCTGACGGGAGTCTTCAGGTTTGGTGTTGGGCGCCAGCAGTTCGTCGATTTCCGAATAGACGCGCTCTTGCTGTTCGAGGGCGTTGAGCGGGTCGAGGTCGAGGAACGCGTCGTCCGGGATGATGCTGCCAGCGGCGCGTGGACGGCCGACTTCGCCGTCGAAGGTCGCCGGGTCACGCACCAGTCGCGCACGGATCTCGAAGTCGCCCAGCACGTAGGTGCTGCCGTGTTCGATGCGGACCGGTTCGCCCTTGTGCAGGCGTGCGCCGCTTGCGCCATCCTGGACGCCATTGCTGCTGGTGTCGGTCAGGAAAAACGTGCCCTCACGGTAACTGACAATCACATGATGATTGGACAGATGACGCTTGCGGTCAGGGATGATCCAGTCGCAGTCCTCGCCTCGCCCGATGACGCCGCCAGCCTGTTTGAAGGTCTTCTGGCACAACTCGGTGGGCACGAACTGCTTGGTGTTCAGCATTTCGAAAACCAATTCCATGTTTGATGCTCCTTGCGGTCACTTGCCGCGATTGACCGCTTGCGGATCACCCAACGGGCGATAGTCGTTGTCGTTGAATTTGTAATTGCCGCTACAGCCGCCAAGGCCGCATAGAACGACGAGGGTCAGCAGGACAGCGTGCCAGTGACGAACAGACATCAGAGGGTCTCCAGGGGTAGACAAAGCACAAAGCGCCGACCCTTGCGGGCGGCGCTGAAATAGTTTTTTTGCGGCGAAATCGATGATCGTGGCCTATCCATCGAAATCTCCAAGATTGATATTCAGGCGCCCGAGGCGGTACAGCAGCGTGCGCCGAGGCAGGCCCAACTCACGGGCGGCGAGGGTCTGGTTGCCGTCGTTCTTGCGCAGGCAATCGAGCAACAACGAGCGCTCGACCTGCTCCATACGCTCGCGCAGATTCAGGCCGCTGTTGTCTTCGAACATGGGTTCCATGCGCAGGGAGAAATGCTCGGCCAGCAACTCGCCGCCCTCGCACAGCAGTACCGCACGCTCGACCAGGGCCTTGAGCTCACGGACGTTGCCGGGGAAGGTGTAACCGCACAGGTGTTCAAGTGCTTCTTCGGACCAGCACACCGGGTCACGCTGCAAGAAAGAGCAGGTCTTCTCGGCAAAATGGCGGGCCAGATCAAGAATGTCGCCTTCGCGCTGACGCAGGGCCGGCAGCACAATCGGAAATTGCGCGAGGCGGTAGTACAAGTCTTCGCGGAATTTGCCTTCGCTGACCAGCACCGCCAGATCACGGTGAGTCGCGGCAATGATGCGCACGTCGATCTTGTGCGTATCGTTGGAGCCTAGCGGACGAATCTCGCCTTCTTGCAACACGCGCAGGATTTTCGCCTGCAACGACAGCGGCATGTCGCCGATTTCGTCGAGCAACAGCGTGCCGCCATTGGCCGCGTCGAACAGCCCGGCGCGGTCGCGATCGGCACCGGTGAATGCACCTTTGCGATAGCCGAACAGCTCGCTTTCCAGCAGGCTCTCCGGGAATGCCGCGCAGTTCTGCACAATGAACGCTTGCGAACGGCGCGGACCGCAATCGTGAATCGCTCGCGCAACCACTTCCTTGCCGGTGCCGGTTTCGCCGCGCAGCAGCACCGTGTAAGGGCTGTGCAGGACTTTGCTGATCAACGAGTAGGTCTGGCGCATCGCCGCGCTTTTGCCGATCAGCCCATAACCACTGATGCTCGGCACACTGCGCAACACCGGTGCCGAGACGTCCTGAGGTTGACGCAGGCGTTGCAGCAAGTGCAATTGGCCGAGTACGAACGAGCCGAGTTGGCCGAGTGAGTCGGCAAAACCTTGCAGGTCGGTGCGATGGCGGCTGGCACACAACAGCAAGCCTTCGACAGCCTTGTGCTGGTTGACCAGCGGCACGCACAGCAGCGACTGCCACGGCGCTGCCACGGCCGGCAGAAAACTGGTTTCGTGCAGGCTGGCGCTCAAATCGTCGAGGCACACCACGCGGTTCTGGCACAGCGCAAATTGCAGCAGTTGCTCACCGTTGTAGTCCGCCGGCAGGCTCGCCGCTTGACGCGGTTGCAGCGCGCCGTCGAGGTATTCGGCGTTCATGCCCAGGCAGGTGTGGGTGGCGTCGAGCAGATACAGTTGCGTCAGTTCGCAACCACTCAGCCCGGCCAGCCCACGCACAAAGTCACTCAATAGCGCAGCACCGTCCGCCGCCCGCGAAAGGCTGGCGAACTGCGCCAGCAACGCTTCGGCATAGACCAGCGGCTGCGGCACTTGAGTGAACATCACGCCCACCTCAGGCAAACTCGCACGTCACGCTGGCGTCGCCGTCGAGCGTGGCATGCACACGCTTGAGGCTTTCACCGGTGGCCATCGCATCGAGCAGACGATCCGCCACCAACGGCAGGACGTGCTGATCAAGCAAGTGGTCGATCAGACGCGCGCCGCTGTCGCTTTGAGTGCAGCGCTCGGACAAATGATCGACGAGATTCTGGCACCAGCTGAAATCCAGTTGACGACGGTTGAGTCGCTCGCCGAGACGACCGAGTTTGATCTCGATCAGCTCGCGCAGCACAGGGCCGCCGACCGGGTAGTACGGCACCACTTTCATCCGTGCCAGCAGCGCCGGTTTGAAGTGCTTGCTGAGTACCGGGCGAATGGTTTCTTCGAGCTGTTCGGCGGTTGGCCGCGCGCCGTCTTCGCAGAGGTCGCTGATACGGTCGCTGCCCAGGTTCGACGTCATCAGGATCAGCGTGTTACGGAAGTCGATCTCGCGTCCTTCGCCGTCATTGGCCACGCCTTTGTCGAAGATTTGGTAGAACAGGTTGAGCACGTCCGGGTCAGCCTTTTCGACTTCATCGAGCAGCACCACCGAGTACGGCTTCTGGCGCACGGCCTCGGTGAGCATGCCGCCTTCGCCGTAACCGACGTAGCCCGGTGGCGCACCGATCAGGCGCGAAACGGTGTGTTTCTCCTGGAACTCGGACATGTTGATGGTGGTGATAAAACGATCACCGCCGTACAACAGGTCGGCGAGTGCCAGCGCGGTTTCGGTTTTGCCGACGCCGCTCGGGCCGACCAGCAGGAACACGCCGACCGGTGCATCAGGTTTGTTCAGGCCAGCCGCGGTGGCACGCATCGAGCGATCCAGTGCGTGGACGGCTTGTTCCTGACCCCGGATGCGCGTGCGCAGGTCGGTGGCGAAACTGGCGACTTTGGCGTTGTGCTCACGGGCCAGTTGCGCCAAAGGTACGCCGGTCCAGGCGCTGATCACTTCAGCCACCAGACGCGGGCAGACTTCGAAGCTGACCAGACGCTCTTTGACCTGAGCGGCGGTCAATGCGCTGTGGGTTTCGTTGAGCTGGGCTTCCAGCGCTTCGACGCTTTGACCTTCCTCGACTTCAGCGGCGAGGGTTTCAATCACGGTGCCTTCGGCGTCTTCTTCGATGTTGACGGTCGGCTCGACGGCTGCGGCTTCACGGGCCTTGGCCAGTTGCTGACGCAGTTCCAGCAAGCGTTCGGCCAGTTGCTTCTGTTCAGTCCACAGGGCTTCCAGTGCAACCATTTCGTTTTCGGCTTCGTCCAGCCGCGCTTCCAGTGCCTCCAGCGCTTCGTGGTCGATCAGCAGACCGGCCTCGGCGTCGCGACGCAGGGCCTGGCGCTGACGGCCACCTTCAGCCAGTTCGCCACGCAGGCGCTCAAGGCTTTCAGGGGCGGCGGCGAGGCTGATGCGCACGCGGGCGCAAGCGGTGTCGAGAACATCGACGGCTTTGTCCGGCAGTTGCCGACCGGCCAGATAACGCGCGGACAACTCAGCAGCAGACACCACCGCGTCATCACGCAGGTAAATGCCGTGGCTCTTCTCGTAGACCTGAGCCAGACCCCGAAGGATGGTCACCGCTTCGCTGACGGTCGGTTCGTGCAGTTGCACCGGCTGGAAACGACGGGCCAGCGCCGGGTCTTTCTCGAAGTATTTCTTGTACTCGGCCCAAGTGGTCGCGGCGATGGTGCGCAACTCGCCACGCGCCAGCGCCGGTTTCAACAGGTTGGCCGCGTCGGAACCGCCGGCATTGCCGCCCGCGCCGATCAGCGTGTGAGCTTCATCGATGAACAGAATGATCGGCTTGGGCGAGGCTTTGACTTCGTCGATCACGCCTTTGAGGCGACGCTCGAATTCACCTTTGACGCTGGCGCCGGCCTGCAACAGGCCCATGTCCAGCGACAGTAGCTCAACGCCTTTGAGCACTTGCGGCACTTCACCGGCAGCGATGCGCGAGGCCAGGCCTTCGACGATGGCGGTTTTACCGACACCGGCCTCACCCACCACGATCGGGTTGTTCTTGCGGCGACGGGCGAGGATGTCGACCATCTGACGGATCGCGCCGTCACGGCACAGCACCGGGTCGAGTTTGCCGTCGCGGGCCTGTTGGGTCAGGTTGTGGGTGAAGCGCTGCAACAGCGATTCGCCCTGAGCGGCCGGTTTGCCGTTGGCCGCCGGTTGCTCCTGTTGCGACAGGGCAAATTCTTTCAGGCGATCGATGTTCAATTTGGCGAGCAGCGGCTGATAACGGCTGCCGGCATAACGCATCGGGTTGCGCAGCAGCGCGAGGATCAGCGCGGCGTCTTCGACCTGGGTCTGGCCCAGTTCGAGGTTGGCCACAAGCAAGGCGTCTTGCAGCCATTGCACCAGTTCCGGAGCAAACACCGGGTTGCGCGAAGCGCTGTGTTCAACACGCGATTGCAGCGCGGCGCTGAGCTCACCGGCATCGACATCCGCGTCTTGCAACGCGCGGGCAAGCAACCCGTTCGGACGTTCCAGCAGGCCGAGCATCAAGTCTTCGACGAGGATCTTGCTGCCGCCACGGGCGACGCAACGCTCGGCCGAACGCTCCAGGTCACGACGGGTTTCGGCGTCCAGCGCCTGGATGAGTTGTTGCAGGTCTACGTTGATCATGGCTCACGTCCTTAATGAATTTTGCTGCCCAGGGTCACCACGCCGTCCGCTTTCTCGCGGCCCAGCCAACTGGTCCAACCGAGGCGACAGGCGTTCTGCTCACCGATGCGCAGTTCGCGGATTTCTTCCTGGCGCAAAACCAGGCGAATGTCGTAATCGAGCGGGTCACGCAGGGTGAACCGCACCAGCGCGCAGAGCGGCTGGTAACCGAAACCGATCGGCAGGAATTCATGGAATCGCTGCCAATCGAGTTGGGTGATGTGAATGCGGAATTTGCCGCTGCGGTCGCGCACGTGTTCGCCGAGCACCAGGTCTTCGCCGAGCATGCTGTTGGCGCGCCCCAGACGGTTGCGCTGCTCTTCGAGAATTTCCACGCGGCGTTCGATGCACTGCTCGATGACCAGGTCTTCGTGCTTGAAGTAGTAACGCAGCACGGCTTCGATCAGTGCCGCCGAGTGCGCCCGCAAGCTGAGCAGGCCGAGGTACGGCAGCAAGCGTTTCCAGTTGAGTTCCTTGGCTTTGCGGATTTCTTCGCCGCCCAGACCGATCAACGCAAACAACTGCGACGAGAACGGGTCGATCGCGCCGCTCTGGAAACTCGCGCGGTAGCGGTACTTGCGCCAGATCGGCAGCATCAGCCGTTGCAGGCGATGGTGGAACAGATCGAGGAAGTTGCGCGTCGGGTTGCCGTCTTCGCTGTCGCCCAGGGCCTGCTCGCCGTAGAACGCCGGCAGCGGCGAACCGGAGCCAACCAGGCCGATCAGGTTGAAACGTACGCGCGCACGCATCTGCCCGTGCTCTTCGAAAAACTCCACGCGATCGACATCGCTGCGCGGGAATCCGAGGCTCGGGTTGGCCTGGAATTCCACCTGATCGTACAAATCGTCTTCGCTCAGGTGCGGGTGTGCATCGCGCAGCCGGTCGATCACCAGCAGCACGGCCTGAAACAGCGAGTATTCGCGTATTACCCGGGTCAACCCGCTTAAAGCAGGGGTTGCAGACCCATACGTGGTGTCCATTGGTACACCTCTCCCTGTGTGCTTTTTACCCGCAGCTCATGGAATGAATTGAGACTGGCGTAAAGCGCGAAAAACTCGTTAAGAACGGAGGCGAAAACGAACAGGTCGCCTTCACCGATATACCCTTCCGGGTCGATGGTCAGTTCGGTGCGCAAACCGCGCACCGGCAGGCCGCGGTGCAGCCGATCGACGTGGTGGTGCTTGATGTGCTTGAGACCACCGAGCAGGCGCTTGCTGACCTTCTCTGCGTGCTGGTCGTAGTAGCGCGGCAGGTCGTAGGTTTCCAGAATCACCTTCAACGCATTGACGTCGGCCAGCGACAGATAGTTAAGCGACATGTTGCTGATCAGCTTCCACAGGAAGTCACGGTTCAGCGGCGGCGCGAAACTCGAGGTGGCCGGGGTGATGTTGCGGAAACTCAAGAACTCCGGCGTCTCCTCGCAAGCCATGCAGATGTCGCCGAGCTTGAGCTTCTTCGGCAGGTTCTGGTTGGTGCACATCAGCTCGATCGACAGCGTTTCGTGGGCCTCGGTGTGGCGGATGCCGAAGCTCAGGTAGGTGTCGAGGCCGTCGTGCAGCAAGGACGAGCGCTGGCGGATGCTGTAATGCGGGCGGCTGTTGGGCACGTCGAAACTCGGGTCGTGCTCGAAGGATTCGAACGGCACGTACTCCTGATAACCGAGGCCGCCGGGCTTCCATCCAGTGACGGTTTCCACCGAGAACACGCCGCAGTTTTCCAGATCGTATTCCGCCGGCAGCAGCAGGTATTCATCCTGCTTGCCGTCGAGGCGAATCGGCAGGGCGTCGTGCGCGAACAGGTTGGCAATCGGCGTGCAGAACAGCTTCACGTTATCCAGCGTCGGACGCATGCGCATGATCCCGCTCTTGCGGATATCGAAACGCAACTCCAGCCCGCGCATTTGCTTGAGGGTGTCTTCCGGCAACGCTTTGAGAATGTCCAGACCGTTGACGTCGACGAACAGGAACTTGTCCTGGAAGGCGAAGTATTCCTGCAGGTAGCGATAGCCACGGAAGGTGTTCAGCGGATACGGAATCAACGCCTCTTCTTCGGCAAAGCCCACCGGTTTGACCCGGTCACCGGGAATCTTGAACGCCATCGGCTTGCCCGCCACGCCATCGATTGGCTTGCCGGCACCGTCGAGCGGGATCAGCTCAATGCCTTCCAGGTTGCGCAGCAGACTCAGGTAGAGCATCTGGCTGATGTAGCGCTCGCCGGCAAAGTGCAGACGCAGTTTGCTCAGTTCCAACTCGCCGAGATGGCCATCGGCGCTCATCTCCAGACGCAGGCTAAGCAGCGAACCGTCGCCCTTCACCGAGTAGTTCAGCGCAGCCAGATCCAGCGGCAACACTTCGGTCGGGTAGCAAGTGCGGAAGCGGCAACGCACGTCTTCGATCGGTTTGCTTTCAATCGGCGTATCGCGCTCGACCACCAGCGCCGGGCCCGAACGTTGAAGCGGATCAAACTGCAAAATGCTGAACGCCGGCAGCGGGCGCATGTAGTTCGGCCACAGCAATTGCATCAGCGAATGGCTGAGCTCCGGCAGCTCGTCATCGAGCTTCTGCCGCAGACGCCCAGTCAGAAACGCAAAGCCTTCGAGCAACCGCTCCACGTCCGGATCCCGCCCAGCCTGCCCCAGATACGGAGCCAGCGCCGGACTACGCTCGGCGAAACGGCGACCGAGTTGGCGCAGTGCGGTGAGTTCGCTTTGGTAGTAGTGGTTAAAGGACACGGGTTACCTGCCTGGTAGTGGATCGCATGAAAAACATCCTTTGGAGCACGATTGTCGTTGCGGACATACAGCGTCTCCTGGCGATGCGCTTCCGGGTGTTGATGGCCGAATGAAGGATCGTTTGCGCGACGCGCACGTAGATATTCATCGCTGTGCGGCTCCTTGTTTTTGCGGAGTGATCTCGACGCCCGTATACACATAGAGCTCTTCGCCGCCGTAGCCACCAATTGCTGCAGCGCTGAGTGGATGGCTATCCCGGGTGCCATATCGAACCCAGCCTTCTGTCCACATCTGACCATTTTCGTGACGAATCTCCACGTAATAGTCGGGCGCTTCGTGCTTGGTGACCTCGACAAAAACCCCGCCATCCTCGGCGCCAATCCACAACGCATGGGGATGAGCGAAGAGCTTTGGTTCGGTCGAGCTTTCCATTCGCAACAGCAACGCGAAGCCGACCAGAATCGTCAGCAAACCGACCGAGCAGAGGAAAGCGGCAAGGCATTGCCACGCTCTTGATTTCATTGAGCCGTTCCCGCACAAAAACTTCATGGGCAGAAAGAACCATCAGTAATGACCCAAGCAATATTAGGGACCGCCCCCTTTTTCCAGAAAGCAAAAAACTTCATGTCATGACCCGAGCCAACAAAAACTTTTCAAACTTGCCAGCCAGCCATATCGCCAAAATAGTTAGCCCACCCGTTAAAACGCTGTAAGCGGCCGCGCGAACAGGATAAAGCGGCAACAGATAAACCAATATCAATGCAACCATTAGAAAAACAATGCTAACTTTCACCATTCGCTTTGGAATTACAGCAACAACTAAATTTACAAAAATAAACAGATAAAACACCATATACATGGCAATCCCGATGGAAGCACCACGCGAGGTAAGCCCACCAAATAAAACCTTGTACAGCGAAACACCATAGTAATTAACCACGACATAAATGACGCAGGCAAAAAAATGTACCAATAAACCCGCCGCTAGCCTCACCATCATCTTTTCCACTCTCCATACTTATCTACAGAGCCTTGCGTGATGGAGCTTCTTAACTTCTGATCGTATGTGCCAAGATAAACAGTACTGGTCACCACTTTCTCGCGATAGCCCATTCGCCCAGCAAATACTCTTACCGTTTCAGTGCGTAGTTCAAAATTTTCCGAAGCCCATAAAGCCCCACGTAGCACCATATAATTATCGTACTCATTGGTCTTGTCCTCCTTTGGGAATATAGGAATACCATCACCATATTTCATACCGGTTTCAACGGTTTTCTTAATGGCAGCTTCCAAAGACTTGGTTTCTTCCAGATATAAACGATATGTATCGGTCGCGAACGGTATTTGCCCAACCCCGTCAGCCCAATAGGGCTCACCATCAATCATGACCATTAAAAATTCGGCACCACCCTCAGAACTATTTTTCCAATCACCGGGCATTGTCGGGGCAAAGCTAATTGACATCCGGTCAATAATTGCAAATTTAATAATTTGCGACCAACTAAACTGCTTATAGGCATTGTAGGCATCTGTACCGGCAGTTTTAGACTCGGGGTTCACCCAAATTTTCTTCCGATAATTATCAGCCAACGGCTCAAACCACTGAATTGCTTCCGCATACAGTTTCTCAGCTTTCATGATCCTGAACTGAACATCTGGTGCATTCGGTTTTAGAGCAAAAAGAGGCACCCCATTTCCTCTGGTTATTAACCAGACGTGAGGCAATGGAAGCTGTTTCGGTTTTTTATCTTCACTCGGCGTAGTTTCGGCTTTGATTTTCAGTTCCGTTTTTCCATCGGAAGTCTCGAAAATGTGTGCAACGCCGTCGATGACAATAGAGGTTTCCACGCGATTACTCCGACGACACGTAGATGGTAACCATCTCGGCTTGTTTTCCAGTGGAGAAACACCCTGTGCCTCCAGCCGCCGATGAACATCCTGCTTTCTCTAAGCCACTGTCAGAAACCATTCTGTAATTGAGGTTTGCTACTGGTTGTCCGTCCGCTGTATGGAATGAAAAAACACGGTTGAAGACTCCAGGAATGACTAACGGCTCCGGCGGCACAAACGGCGCCGGCGAATGCGAATTGCCGATAATCACCGTGCCAGAACCGGCGGTGACCTTATTGCCATGAGAACCAACCGAACCTACCGTGGCCGCCGGTTTGCCATTGATCAGAACCGTGGTCGCCAGATCGCCAACCATCGCACCACCACACGCCGACGCATCGCCTTGGCGGGCGGCCGCGAGGCCGTCGAAGAACACGTCGCCGGAACCGGCGGCGATCGGGTTGGTGCCGTGGCCGGGGAGCGGGCAAGCGGTGGGGTCGGATACGCGTGCTGCGGGTTTGCCAGACATCGGGGATCTCCTTAGGTGACCTTCACTTGACCGCTGCCATCCAGGCGCGCGGAAAAACTGACCTGTCGCTTGAACCCTTCAACTTCCAGCAGGCCTTCGATGCTGAAGGCCAGGCGCAGTTGATCGTGGTCACGCGGCAGGGAAATGACACGCACGTTGCTCAGGCGTGGCTCGTAGGCTTCGATGAAGCTTTCGATGGCCAGGCGGGCCTGACTCAGGGAATCGTGCAGGCTCAGGCGCATGTCATTGAGATCGGGCAACCCGTAGTCGGACAGCGTTTGCACGCTGCCGGCCCGGGTGCTGAGCATTTTGGCCAGATGGGCAGCCACTGACGCCATGGCACAAGCCTCAAGGCTGTTGCCCTTGCGTAGTTGCGCATCGCCGTTGAGGCGTTCGAAAAGGCTGCCGTATCCGTCCATGAGTCGCTCTTACTCTTTGTCCAGCTTGCCAACCAGCGACAGGGTGAAATCGGCACCCATGTACTTGAAGTGCGGACGCACGTTCAAGCTCACGCGGTACCAGCCCGGCTCGCCTTCAACGTCGCTGACGATCACTTGCGCAGCGCGCAGCGGACGACGGCCACGCACTTCGGCGCTCGGGTTTTCCTGGTCGGCCACGTACTGACGGATCCACTTGTTCAGTTCCAGCTCGAGGTCGGTACGTTCTTTCCACGAACCGAGTTGCTCGCGCTGCAGCACTTTCAGGTAGTGAGCCAGGCGGTTGACGATCATCATGTACGGCAGTTGGGTGCCGAGCTTGTAGTTCAGCTCTGCAGCCTTGCCTTCTGCGCTGATGCCGAAGAACTTCGGCTTCTGCACCGAGCTTGCGGAGAAGAACGCCGCGTTGTCGGAGCCCTTGCGCATGGTCAGGGAGATGAAGCCTTCCTCGGCCAGTTCGTATTCACGACGGTCGGAAACCAGAACTTCGGTAGGAATCTTGGTTTCGATTTCGCCCATGCTTTCGAAATGGTGCAGAGGCAGGTCTTCAACAGCACCACCGCTCTGTGGGCCGATGATGTTCGGGCACCAGCGGAATTTGGCGAAGCTGTCGGTCAGCTTGGTGCCAAACGCGTAGGCCGTGTTGCCCCACAGGTAGTGCTCGTGGCTGTTGGCAACGGTTTCCTTGTACACGAACGATTTGACCGGGTTTTCTTCCGGGTCGTACGGGTTACGCAGCAGGAAACGCGGCACGGTCAGGCCAACGTAGCGGGAGTCTTCCGAAGTACGGAAGCTCTGCCATTTGGCGAATTGCGGGCCTTCGAAGTGGTCTTTCAGATCTTTCAGATCCGGCAGGCCGGTGAAGCTTTCCAGGCCGAAGAATTTCGGGCCGGCCGCAGCGATGAACGGCGCGTGGGACATGCACGAAACGCTGGCCACGTACTGCATCAGCTTCACGTCTGGCGAGCTTGGCGACATGTAGTAGTTGGCGATGATCGCGCCCACAGGCTGACCACCGAACTGGCCGTATTCTGCGGTGTAGATGTGCTTGTACAGACCCGACTGCATGACTTCCGGCGAATCTTCGAAATCGTCCAGCAGGTCTTCTTTGGAGACGTTGAGGATTTCGATCTTGATGTTTTCGCGGAAGTTGGTGCGGTCGACCAGCAGTTGCAGACCACGCCACGACGATTCCAGAGCCTGGAAGTCCGGGTGGTGCAGGATTTCGTCCATCTGACGGCTGAGCTTGGCATCGATCTCGGCGATCATGCGGTCAACCATGGCCTTCTTGACTGGCTCACCGTTGTTCTGCGGCTTGAGCAGTTCTTCGATGAACGCCGACACGCCGCGTTTGGCGATGTCGTAGGCTTCGTCGTCCGGCGTCAGACGGGTTTCGGCGATGATGCTGTCGAGAATGCTGTATTCGCCGTTCTCGGCGCTCTTCTCTTGTGCTGCGCTAGTGCTCATTGTGTTGGCTTCCTTGGCTTGAGTCTCAGGCGTCCGGGGCTGCGGCGTTCAAGCCCAGCTCACCGAGTACGCGACCGCGGGATTCGTCGTCGGCGAGCACGCCTTCGATGGCTTTACGGAACGCAGGTGCGTTACCCAGCGGGCCCTTGAGGGCCACCAGCGCATCGCGCAGTTCCATCAGTTTTTTCAGCTCAGGCACTTGCTCGACCAGGCTGGCCGGGTTGAAGTCCTTCATCGAATTGACGCGCAGTTGCACAGCCAGCTCGTCGGCCTCGCCATCTTCCTGAAGACGGTTCGGCACGCTCAGCGTCAGACCCAGTTCTTGCTTGGCCAACACTTCGTCGAAGGTCATCTTGTCGATGCTGATCGGCTTGCGATCTTCGATTTTGCGATCGTCCTTGCGGTGGGTGTAGTCACCGATTGCCAGCAGTTTCAGCGGCAGTTCAATCTCTTCCTGAGCACCGCCGGTGGCGGGTTTGAAGGTGACGTTGATGCGTTCCTTGGGGGCTACCGAGCCTTCTTTGGCCATGGCTTTTCTCCTTGCGGTTGTGGCCCTGGGGCCTATTCGAGTACCACTTCGAGATCGAGGTGGCACAGCCTGCGATAAATCTCTTCCTTGCGTTCACGCACTGCATGGTTCTGCGGTAACAACTCGCAGCAACTGTGCAGCAGGTGCAGCACTTCCAATGCAAGATCGGGCTCCCAGGCGTGCAGGCCTGAGTCCTGTAATGTCTGATCGAGGGTTTCGAGCTGGTTCTTGGCCAGTTCGTATTTCTTGGCCATGAAGCACAGTCGGGCGAGCGCGAACTGCCAGAAGAAGCGCTCGCGTCCGCCGTGGGCCGATTGCAGTCCTTGCTTGAGGATCTGCACGGCAGGCTTCAAGCCTTCCTTGCGCAGCAGTGGCAGCACCTCTTCGAGGGCTTTTTCCCAGGCTGGCTGGGTTTCGACGTTCTCGCTCTCGACCTTGCGCGGCGCACTGGCGCTTTGCAGATGCGGCATGACATTGGCGGCGATCCACGCCCGGGTGGACGGATCGGCAAACGGCGCACCGTCATGGAAACGCAACTCGACAATGCCAGGCAGACGCTGAACCAAAAGCGCGAAGTGGATTTCCACTTCGCGCATTGCCAACTCGGCGTTGAGGTTCTGGAGACATTCCCAGACCATTCGCTGGCCATCGAACCAGAACGGTGCCTTCGCCAGGCTCGCCTCCAGTTCCACCAGCAAGTCGGCGTATTTGCCCTGATCGAAACGGTCCTGGTAGAGCTTGAGTTTTTCCAGTGGCAGACCACGCAACACGGTGATCTGTTCGGCGTTGCGCTCCGGTACCGCGTCGATGGTCATCCACAGCAGCGTGCGATTCAGGCGCAAGGCGCGCAGGTCAGTGGCCTTCTGTTTGAGCCACCAGGCGCACAGTGGCCGCGCGCTGTCCTGCTGGGCGCGCAAGGCTTTGTGAGCGTCTCTTTCGTTGTCAATCGGTGCGCCGGGCGTGAGCAACTGGCTCGCAGCCTGTTTGACCTGTGCCACCGCAGCGCCCACCACACCGGGGGCTGGCTGGTTGTCCGCGGCACGCTGGATCATGGTTTTCAGGCGGCGGGAGAGCGGCAGCAGCAGCGGCGCATCATCACCCAGATGTTCGGTGCAGGCAGCGTCGAGGCCAGCCAGATGCTCGGAGAGCTGCCGGAACATCGGCAATTGCTCTTTGATCGCGATGTTTTCGGTGATGACCTGCTCAAGACGCGGCACCAGCCAGCCAATGGCGGCGGCACGGGTGCGGGGTTTGAGCGGGTGGACGTCGGCCCAGTTGTTTTCCGACAGGTGGTGCAGCAGACCGAGGCCGGCCAGCAGCCCCGGGAAGGATTCGCGCTGATACAGCGACCAGGTGAGCCAGGCGCCGACACGCAAATCCTTGGATTGGGTTCGCAGAAGGTTTTCGCTGTTTTCGCGAATTTTCAGCCAGTCGATCTGCCCGCTTTCGTGCATCGACGAGGCTTTGGCCAGCTCGCTTTCCAGTGCCTCGAATTCGCTCGAAAAACGAACGTCTTCGCCCGCGAAATTCTCTTTGGAAACAGAGACTTTAGCGAGTTCGAGGTAATGGGCGGAAAGTTTGCTTGAGTAGGACATCCATGGCCTTTAATTGGGATTACAGTCGTGCGCCTATTGGAGTTTCAGGAGCGCTGGACAGTATCGAAGAGCAGTGACATGACTCATCCTATTGAGTGTGTGCTCTTTCAAGTGGGCGCATCGTACTCACGATGATGGCCACTAGCAAGCATCTGATTAAACAACAAGACGAAGTGTTCATTGGTGCTTGTAAGAGATCGCCCTATATGGGACAGGGGATTCCCTGATACCGCTTTAAATTCTCCGCGTTTGCCCAACACCCTCCAAACCATTGATCCAGAGCATCCGGTGAAGTCAGGCCGTTTCATTTCGAACGAGCGTCCCAATAAGCGGCGTAAAGCATGACAAAATTTTTAAAAAATAAAAGTAGGATTCTTCCGAAATCCAATCGACCTCTATAAACAATTTACCGCCGACAACATCCATCAATAAAAGTGCCATCAATTTGATGGCATTTCACTTTCTGAAAGTTTCACAGGGGCGGCAATACTGTACATCAGTGCCAACTCAATAATTATCGAAGCTCCCTCCTAAGTCTTCTCCTTCAATTTACCCCGCACTTTCACACCCGGAATGCTCTGACAAATGTCAGAGATACTTCTTACATCAATTTATTTCCCGCGTTGCTAGCGTGCCTTGGCAAATTCTCTTCGCGTGGCGATGAAGGATGATCGGACACCGCGCCAAGACTCCCATTGCTTAAGGACAAGCGTATGTTCAGTACGGGCAACTGCGCGCCTTTTACCCTGCAAATCCCAGCCGTTCGTCACGATTTCAAGGTGCTTGCCTTTAACGGCACCGAGGCCATCAGCCAGCTTTACTCCGTCCGAATCGAACTGGTCAGCGAGTATCCGGACTTCGATCTGGAGAGCCTGCTCAGCCAACCCGCGTTTCTACAATTCGGCCTCAACGGCGAAGGTATTCACGGGCGCATCGAAGATGTAATGGTCGCAGAGTCCGGTAAACGCCTGACCCGCTATGAGCTGACGCTGGTGCCAGCGTTGCACTATCTGCAGTTCAGCCAGGATCAGCGAATTTTTCAGCAGCGTACGGTGCCGCAGATCATCGCGCAGGTGCTCGAAAGGCACGGCTTTCAAAGCGATGCATTCACCTTTCACATCAACCCGAATCCGTCGCGTGAGTACTGCACGCAGTACGGCGAAAGCGACTTCACGTTCCTCCAGCGTTTGTGCGCCGAAGATGGAATTGCCTGGCATCACCAGCATTCGGTCGACGGGCATTTACTGGTGCTCACTGACAGCCCAGTGTTCGCCCCCAGTCTGGGTACAGCGCACTTTCAGGCCGACAGCGGCATGGTCGCGGAACAATCCGTGGTCAATCAGCTGACCATGGGCTTCAACACGCGCACCAGCACGGTGACCCGTCGTGACTACGATCTTCAACGCCCAAGTCTGCTACTGGAGAGCCGCTTCACCACCGAATTCAGTCCCGATCTCAAGGACTACCGATACTGATCTATATACGATGGCAATCCCTGGCTGAACCCCAAACCTATGAGGCTTACATCACCATTTGCGAATCGGCTCGGGAAATCATGCGTAAGCCGGAAAAAGCTTTCTGCAGGGCTGATGGCAAATGGATCACGGACTACCGCGATGACATGGGTATTGGCTTGGCTCCCGGCGGTATTGCAAAGGTCTGGCTAAGGGGCGCTTGCCTCAAGTCTGTCGAGATTACTCGGTTCAAAGGGAGTGTAATGAAGGAAGGCCCGTATCAAGGAAAAAACGAGGGGCGGTACGCACTGTCTCTATCACCTGAATCTAAAGCCTACATCGAAAAATTCGGCATTCCCTTCGGGAGCTGGTAAGGAGCATTACCTCATGGAATTGAAACCGCTGTTGTTCGCAGCGCTGATGTGGCTTCCCGTTACCCAGGCGTTTGCAGACACCTCGCCACTGGACGGCCATTACTACCTGACGGGCGCAATGGAAATGGGCGCCGAGTTGCTGTTGCGTAAGGACGGCACCTTTTCTGCTGGTATCGCCTACGGATCGGCTGGCGGTGTCGCCAAGGGAAACTGGTATGTCGAGGAAAACACTCTCATGCTGGAGCAAGAGCCTGCTGCCCAACCAGCAAAGAAGCTTTCCTACAATCTTTCACACGAGAGAACGCTGATCGAACTAAAGGAATATGCCGACAAAGAAAAAAATGAGTTGGCTAAAGAGAGCTACGTTTTAGAGCTACGGTACGATCACCAACCTGCGCCGCCGCCCCTGAAACCCGTGATGGTCAGTCTCGAGTTCGATTCAGGTCCACCGGGTCAATTGCTCTTGAACTCGAATCAACAAACAGACCTCTGGTTTCCTTACGATCACCAGAGAACTCTGAAAAAAATTGGCTTTGGCACAGATCATAATCGTGGAACTTATCAATGGTTCGATGTCGCGAGGGATAGCCGAGCCTTCAATATTGGCTGGAAGAAACGAAAAAACCAGCCCTTAACGTTCGAACAACCAATCGGATTTGATCTGGCGACCACCCGCCAATATCTGGCTCCAGATGAGCGAGAACGAGTTGACCATAACTATTGGTTGACGTTTTATCACTTCGATCCGGTCTCACCACCCGCGATCCATCCAGTGGACGTTCATTGGCAATTCGAAGACGGTTCGACATTGAAGGAGGTTTGGACAGACTCGCAGCGAAACACGCTGACACTGCCGTTCTCCCCAAATAAAGCATTGGCGAAAATCGGTTTGCATACACAAAATTCTCCTGATGAAATCGAGTGGTTCACCGTCATGCCGGAAACTCGATGGGCGACGCTGGACTGGCAAGCCTATCCTGACCCTGCCAACGGCGATCTTTCTGTGTTGTTCAAAGATCTGCAATTAGCCATCGAACCCAACTGCTTGGCCGTCAATTTTGGCAACGGCAAGGCCTGCTTCCGGCGTCAATAAGCCGATTTACAGCCACAAAAAATGGGCACCCGACCGCAATCGGTGTGCCCATTTTTTATTGCGGTTCTCCCCGTGTTCAGGGACTTCGCCGCAATTATGGATTAACGCTGTCTTTCAACGATTTGCCTGGCTTGAAGGCAACGGTGTTGCTGGCCTTGATTTTCACCGGCTCGCCGGTTTGCGGGTTTTTACCGGTGCGGGCGCCGCGGTGGCGTTGCAGGAAGGTGCCGAAGCCCACCAGCGTGACGCTGTCCTTGCGGTGCAGAGCGCCAGTGATTTCTTCGAGAACGGCGTTGAGCACGCGGTTGGCCTGTTCTTTGGTCAGATCTGCTTTTTCAGCGATTGCAGCGGCGAGTTCTGGTTTACGCATTAGTGAAGCCCCTTTGACGGTTTTTTGTTGTTATGTCCGTGCTGTTCTCGTTGGAACAGCGCCCAAGGCGCCGCAGGCTCTACTCTGCGGCAGACGGAGTGAGGATGGCACGCGGATACCGGCGGCGCCAGCCTCCACGCGACCTTTGTAGGGGCAAAAGCGGGGTGATTCCGACAGAACGACCGGTATTTACGCCAGCAAGGGCGGAAGTTGTTTGTTCAGTGCGAGTTTTTCCATCACCGCCGCGCCGGTCAGGGCATAACCGAGCAACTGGCCGTCAGCGCTGTGACACAGGGCCTTGATGTCGGCGCCCTGCCCTTCGACCGCCCACACGCCTTCGCTGCCCCGTGGCGGGGGCGAAACCACCAGTGGGCACACCGGGGTTTTCACGGTGATCGGCATGGGACCATAGCTCACTGCCGTCGGGTTTCCAGCCAGGGTTTGTGCCAGCGCTCGCGCACAACTCATCAGGGGCATGACGTACAGCAGATTCAGCCCGTCGACCTCGGCGCAGTCGCCCAAGGCGTAGATATTGGCGTGAGACGTTTGCAAATGGCGGTTGACCACGACGCCGCGATTGACCTGTACACCGGCAGCCGCGGCCAGATCAATGCGTGGACGCAGACCGATGGCCGAGACCACCACATCGCACGCAATGACCTGACCGTCGGACAGGTGCGCCTCCAGACCGTCAGCCACTTTTTGCAGACGGGTCAGCACCGGCCCCAGGTGGAAGCGTGCACCGAGGCTTTCCAGCCCCGCCTGCACGGCTGCCGCAGCGGCCGGGTGCAGCAGCGTCGGCATGACCTGTTCGCACGGGGCGACCAGTTGCACTTCGTAGCCGCCGAGGATCAGGTCATTGGCGAACTCGCAGCCGATCAGGCCGGCCCCGAGTAGTAATACCCGACGCTTACCGGCCGCTGCGGCACGGAAGCGTGCGTAGTCTTCGAGATCGTTGATCGGGAAGACCCGATCCGCACCATCGCATTCAATCGGCACGCGCACGGTCTCTGCCCCCCAGGCGAGGATCAGGTCGCGGTAGGCCACGGCCTCTTCGCCGATCCACAAGCGCTTGTGGCCGGCGTCGATACCGCTGATGCGCGTATGGGTGCGCACTTCGGCCTTCAACTGCTCGGCCATGGCGCCCGGCTCGGCCATACTCAGGCCGTCGGCGTCCTTGTTCTTGCCAAAACCGGTGGAGAGCATCGGTTTGGAGTAGGAACGACCGTCATCGGCGGTAATCAGCAGCAACGGGGTTTCGCTGTCGAGCTTGCGAAACTCACGGGCCAGGTTGTAGCCCGCAAGCCCGGTGCCAACGATGACGACTGGTGCGCTCATGCCTTACTCCTTGGGTTGTGCTTAGTTGATTTCGATCATTTCGAAGTCCATCTTGCCGACGCCGCAGTCAGGGCACAGCCAGTCTTCCGGTACGTCCTGCCAAAGGGTGCCCGGCGCGATGCCGTCATCCGGCCAGCCGTCGGCTTCGTTATAGACCAGGCCGCAAACCACACATTGCCACTTTTTCATTCAGGTACTTCCTCAGGATTCAGGCGTTTTGCCGGCGCGGACGGTCGATGGGTGCTGCGCTGCCATCCGGCTCAGGGCGTTTTGTACTGAGGGTGCCGGGCAGATGCAAGCCTGTTCGGCGCAACGGCGACCCGGTTCCATCAATCTCGCGGCCTGCCATGGTAAGCTCGCCGCCTCATTTGCGGCCAATAATGACTCATTGTGCAACATTCAAATTCCTCTCCGGCCCCGCTCTGGCTGACTCAGAGCCAACTGACGCCCCTCCCCGACTCGTTGACCCTGAACTGGTTGTTCGACGAAGGTTCGCTGACTCGCCGCCTGACCCGTCTGTCGAACGACGGCTTCAGCGTAACGCCGCTGTTTGAAGGCTGGGACACTTTGCGAACCGACGAATGCACCGCGCTGGATCTGGCCGAAGGCAGTGAAGGCTGGGTGCGTGAGGTGTATCTGCGCGGCCATGGCGAAGCCTGGGTGTTTGCCCGCAGCGTGGCTTCGCGCCGCGCGTTGCAGGGCGATGGTTTGCACATGGACGAACTGGGCAGCCGCTCGCTGGGCGAGTTGCTGTTTTGCGATCATGCCTTCCAGCGCCGCGCCATCGAAGTCTGTGAGTACCCGGAACATTGGCTGCCACAAGCGTCCCGCTCGCCCGACCTGTGGGGCCGTCGCTCGCGTTTCGACCGTGGCGCACTGAGCGTGCTGGTAGCGGAAATTTTCCTGCCGAGCCTGTGGAACGCTGCCCGCGCCCATCCGGAGACCTGCTGATGTATCAGAGCCTGCTCAAGTCCCTGAACCGTTTGAATCCGCGCGCCTGGGATTTCATTCAGTTGACCCGCATGGATAAGCCGATCGGCATTTACTTGCTGCTGTGGCCAACGCTGTGGGCGCTGTGGATTGCCGGCAAGGGCTCGCCATCGCTGGCCAACGTGGTGATTTTTGTCCTCGGCGTGGTGCTGACCCGCGCCGGTGGCTGCGTGATCAACGACTGGGCCGACCGCAAGGTCGACGGCCATGTCAAACGCACGGCGCAACGACCGTTGGCCAGCGGCAAGATCAGCTCGAAAGAGGCGCTGGTGTTCTTCGCGCTGCTGATGGGCGTGAGTTTCCTGCTCGTACTGTGCACCAATGCGCCGACGATCTGGCTGTCGCTGGGTGGTTTGGCGCTGGCGTTCACGTATCCGTTCATGAAGCGCTACACCTATTACCCGCAGGTGGTGCTGGGTGCGGCGTTTTCCTGGGGCATGCCGATGGCGTTCACCGCCGAAACCGGCGAAGTGCCCGCTGCGGCGTGGTTGCTGTGGATCGCCAACCTGCTGTGGACGGTGGGTTACGACACCTATTACGCGATGACCGATCGGGATGACGACCTGAAGATCGGGGTGAAATCCACGGCGATCCTGTTTGGCGAGGCGGACCGGGTGATCATCCTGACGTTGCAGGCGCTGTCGCTGGGCTGCCTGTTGCTGGCCGGGTCGAGATTCGAGCTGGGGGGCTGGTTCCATCTCGGTCTGCTGGCGGCTGCCGGCTGTTATGCGTGGCAATTCTGGTACACCCGCAGCAAGGACCGGTTGCGCTGCTTCCAGGCGTTTTTACACAACCACTGGGCCGGGCTGGCGATTTTTGTCGGGATCGTGCTGGATTACGCGTTGCGTTGAGACAATACGGCCCCGCAGACCGGGGCCGATGTTCAAGCACTCAAGCCCGTTATTTCTGTGACATGTGGACGACATGCCACATGTTATTCATCATGTCGCCTTTCATTTCTCCAGGTTTTTCGTCCTTCATGAACGTGTACAGCGGTTTGCCGTCGTAGGCGTATTGCATCATGCCGTCATCGCGCTTGATGACACTCCATTTGCCCTCAGCCTTGGCGTCCGCTGGCGCCATCATCGGTGGCCAGTTCTTGGCGCAATCGGCGTTGCACATCGACTTGCCGTCGGCGTCCTTGTCGAACGTGTAAACGGTCATGCCTTTGTGATCGACCATCATGCCGTCCTTCATCATGGCCGGCTCTGCCGCCATCGCTAATCCAGGCAGAGTCAGAGCAGCAGCCATCAGCAGGGCTTTAAAGGAAAAATTCATTTGAGTCATGGAAACCTTCTTTTGTGGTTGTCAGGATTCGGACTTAGAGCGTAGTTCAGGATCCGCACAACCGCTGGCGGACTAAAATACTGTCACACGACTGCAATAATTCCGTTATCTAATGCGGCGCAAGACAGTTAAATGACAAGAGGATTAAGGCATGGTTGGCAGGAGCATTCTGATCGTTGACGACGAAGCGCCCATTCGCGAAATGATCGCCGTTGCGTTGGAAATGGCCGGCTATGACTGCCTCGAGGCGGAGAACTCGCAGCAGGCGCACGCCATCATCGTCGACCGCAAGCCGGACCTGATCCTGCTCGACTGGATGCTGCCTGGCACCTCCGGCATCGAACTGGCCCGCCGCCTCAAGCGTGACGAACTGACCGGGGACATCCCGATCATCATGCTCACCGCCAAGGGCGAAGAAGACAACAAGATCCAGGGTCTGGAAGTCGGCGCTGACGACTACATCACCAAACCGTTTTCCCCACGCGAGCTGGTGGCGCGCCTCAAGGCTGTGCTGCGTCGCGCCGGTCCGACGGACGGCGAAGCACCGATCGAAGTCGGTGGGCTGCTGCTCGACCCGATCAGCCACCGCGTGACCATCGATGGCAAGCCGGCCGAGATGGGCCCGACCGAATATCGCCTGCTGCAATTCTTCATGACCCACCAGGAACGCGCCTACACCCGTGGCCAATTGTTGGATCAGGTCTGGGGCGGCAACGTCTATGTTGAAGAGCGCACCGTCGACGTGCACATACGTCGTCTGCGCAAGGCCCTCGGCGACGCCTACGAAAATCTGGTACAAACCGTGCGCGGCACTGGCTACCGGTTTTCCACCAAGGCCTGACCCGACCGCCAGACTCGCTGACAAGGACCGTACTTCCCGTGAATCAAAACTGGCATGGCACCCTGATTCGCCACATGCTGCTGCTGGTCACCGCTTGTCTGGTGATCGGCCTGATCACCGGCTATTACGGCTGGAGCCTTGCCGCGGGCCTGGGTATTTATCTGGCCTGGACGCTCAAGCAATTGCTGCGTCTGCACGAATGGCTACGCCTGCACCAACCCGATGAAGCACCGCCCGACGGCTACGGCCTGTGGGGCGAGGTGTTCGACAGCATCTATCACCTGCAACGCCGCGACCAACGGGTGCGCGGGCGCCTGCAAGCGGTGATCGACCGGGTGCAGGAATCCACCGCCGCGCTGAAAGACGCGGTGATCATGCTCGACAGCGATGGCAACCTGGAATGGTGGAACCGCGCCGCCGAAACCCTGCTCGGCCTCAAGACCCCGCAAGACAGCGGCCAACCGGTGACCAACCTGGTCCGCCATCCGCGCTTCAAGGAATACTTCGAGCAGGAAAGCTATGCCGAGCCGCTGGAAATCCCCTCGCCGACCAATGATCGCGTGCGCATTCAGCTATACCTGACCCGCTACGGCAACAACGAACACTTGATGCTGGTGCGCGACGTCACGCGCATCCATCAGTTGGAGCAGATGCGCAAAGATTTCGTCGCCAACGTTTCCCACGAGTTGCGCACGCCGCTGACGGTGATCTGCGGCTATCTGGAAACCCTGCTCGACAACGTCGAGGAAGTGAACCCGCGCTGGAGCCGTGCCCTGCAGCAGATGCAGCAACAGGGCGGGCGCATGCAGACGTTGCTCAACGACCTGCTGTTGCTGGCCAAACTGGAAGCCACCGATTATCCGTCCGACAACCATCCGGTGCCCGTCGACACGCTGCTGCAATCGATCAAGAGCGACGCGCAGCAACTGTCCGGATCAAAAAACCAGCACATCACGCTGGAAGCCGACACCAGCCTCATGCTCAAGGGCAGCGAGGCAGAACTGCGCAGCGCGTTCTCCAATCTGGTGTTCAACGCGGTGAAATACACGCCGGCCGAGGGCAACATTCGCATTCGCTGGTGGAGTGATGAGCAAGGCGCACACCTGAGCGTGCAGGACTCGGGCATGGGGATCGACAGCAAACACCTGCCGCGCCTGACCGAACGCTTCTACCGCGTCGACTCCAGCCGCAATTCCAACACGGGCGGCACCGGACTGGGGCTGGCGATCGTCAAACATGTGTTGCTGCGCCACCGCGCGCGCATGGAAATCAGCAGCGTGCCCGGTCATGGCAGCACGTTCACCTGCCATTTCGCCCCGGCTCAAGTGGCTCAAGTACGGGCAATTAGCGCCGCTGAGTAATGCCGGACTAGGCAATCGCCAGGTCAGCCGCTACATTGGCTGACTTGCGCCTGCCTTTCAGGCGCGACTTATTCTCTCTTACGAATTACACGGAACCCGCAAAACTCCATCATGGACCCTTCCCCTGGCTTGTCCCTCGCTACAATATTTGCCGATTTCGGCATGATTCTTTTTGCTTTGATCCTGGTGTTGCTCAACGGCTTTTTCGTTGCAGCGGAATTCGCCATGGTCAAACTGCGCTCGACCCGGGTCGAGGCCATCGCTGACAAGAACGGCTGGCGCGGGCACATCCTGCGCACCGTACACAGTCAGCTCGATGCGTATCTCTCGGCGTGCCAGCTAGGTATCACCCTCGCCTCCCTCGGCCTGGGCTGGGTGGGTGAGCCGGCGTTTGCGCACATTCTCGAGCCCTTGCTGGAAAGCGTTGGCGTGCAGTCGCCGGAAGTGATCAAGGGCGTGTCGTTCTTCGCTGCGTTCTTCGTTATTTCGTACCTGCACATCGTCGTTGGCGAACTGGCACCCAAGTCGTGGGCAATCCGCAAACCCGAACTGCTGTCACTGTGGACTGCGGTGCCGCTGTACCTGTTCTACTGGGCGATGTACCCGGCGATCTACCTGCTCAATGCCAGCGCCAACGCAATTCTGCGGATCGCCGGACAAGGCGAACCCGGCCCGCACCACGAACACCACTACAGCCGCGAAGAACTGAAACTGATCCTGCACTCCAGCCGTGGGCAGGATCCGAGCGACCAAGGCATGCGCGTATTGGCGTCTGCGGTGGAAATGGGCGAACTGGAAGTGGTCGACTGGGCCAACTCCCGGGAAGACCTGGTCACGCTGGAATTCAACGCGCCGCTGAAGGAAATCCTGGCGATGTTCCGTCGCCACAAGTTCAGCCGTTATCCGGTGTACGACAGTGAGCGCCAGGAGTTCGTCGGCCTGCTGCACATCAAGGATCTGCTGCTGGAACTGGCGGCGCTGGATCACATTCCCGAGTCGTTCAACCTGGCTGAACTGACCCGTCCGCTGGAACGCGTGTCGCGGCACATGCCGCTGTCGCAACTGCTGGAGCAGTTCCGCAAGGGCGGCTCGCACTTCGCTGTGGTCGAGGAGGCTGACGGCAACATCATCGGTTACCTGACCATGGAAGACGTGCTGGAAGTGCTGGTCGGCGACATTCAGGACGAACACCGCAAGGCCGAGCGCGGGATTCTCGCGTATCAGCCGGGCAAGTTGCTGGTGCGCGGCGATACGCCGTTGTTCAAGGTCGAGCGCCTGCTGGGCATCGATCTGGACCACATCGAAGCCGAAACCCTCGCCGGCCTGGTCTACGAAACGCTCAAACGCGTGCCGGAAGAGGAAGAGGCGCTGGAAGTCGAAGGTCTGCGGATCATCATCAAGAAGATGAAAGGGCCGAAGATTGTGCTGGCCAAGGTGTTGATGCTGGATTGATGGACTGATCCCGAAAGTGTCAGATCAGACACCTCATCACTGCTTGCCCAACGCAAAGTTGGGCAATGCCCCCAGCGGCTGGTTGAACTGATACGGAATCGACACCAGCCCCGCCCCGCTATTGCGTTGCACCACAAAGTGCAGGTGCGGGCCGCTGCTGTTACCGGTGTTGCCCGACAGCGCCAACGGACTGCCCACCGTCACTCGTTGCCCTTCGCGTACCCTCACCGAGCCTTGCTTGAGATGCAGGTACACGCCCATCGTGCCGTCATCGTGCAGCACACGCACGAAATTGCCGGAAGGATCAGTGCCACGTCCACTCTGGGAGTTCTCGGTTTTCACCACCACGCCAGCCCGCGCGGCGATGATCGGTGTACCCACCGGCATGGCGATGTCCATCGCGTACTTGTTCTTCGGCCCATAGTGGCTGTATTGGCCATTGGCGCCCTGACTCAAGCGAAACGGCCCGCCACGCCACGGCAGCGGATAGCGATAGCCCTGCGCCGTCCCGGCAGGGTCGCCAAGGGCGTAATGGAACTGCGGCGTATACACCAGAGGCCTGGCGCCGGAAACCGCCGTCAGCAACGCCAAGCGCGTATTGCTGCGTGCCGGCAGCACCCGGCGGATCGTTTGAGCGGGCGCGCCACGCACATTGCTCATCCCGGTAAACGCCAGTGCAACCTCGACCGGCGCATACAAATCATTGCGCACGAATACCACGTCGACACCCTTGTGCTTCTTGATGTCGAGGTACACCTGCCGCTCAAGGCGTTCGACCATGCGATCCTGAAACACGAACACCTGCGAGCCTTTGCTCGGCCGGTCGCTGTAGGAGACCACGCCGTTGGCATCGGTGGATTTGTAAATAGTCATGGCCACAGCCGAGGTGGAGGCCATGAAGAGACCACAGAAAAACAGCAGGCGCGCGAGCATGGGCAAAGGTTCTGTCGAGTAAGGCCTGGAAATGAGCCTAGCAGGTCAAGCAGACCAGGCTAGTCGACAGATGTTTCAAATTGGGCAGTCTGGAAAATCGCTGTCGTGCGTGATGCCCCCTCCGCGAGCAAGCTCGCTCCACATTTGAAATACATTCCAATGTGCGGGCTTGCTCGCGAAGTCGGACGGTCAGGCGATGAAGATCAGGCGCCGGGTACGAAGTGCTTCTGCGCCGTGCCGCGGGCGATCAGGCGGGAGATGTAGTCGAGTTTCTGCGCGTCCTGGTCGACGAAGCGAAAGGTCAGTTGCAGCCAGTCGCTGTCGGCTTTCTGCTCAAAGGCAACGATGGCATGCAGGTAGCCATTGAGGCGGGCGATTTCGGCGTTGTCGCCCTGTTCCAGGTCGAGCACGGCGCTGTCGAGGATCTGCGGCAGGGTGTCGGTGCGCTTCACCACCAACAGCGCTTCCTTGATGCTCAGGGCCTTGATCACGCATTGCTGGTTGCCGCTCGGCAGGCGCAACTGGCCCTGACCCCGACCGCCAGCCGGCGCTGCTGAGGCGGCGGGCGCTTTGACCGGCGGGCTGTTGAGCAAACCACGGGATGGCGCGGCGGCTGGCGCGGGTGCAGCAGCGGCGGGTTTGGCAAACGGGTTGACCGCAGCGGCCGTCGGAGCACCACCGACCACGGCAGGTTTGCCGCCGGTCAGTGCGCTCAGGGAGTCGTTGCCGAACGCCGAGTTCATCTTGGTCGGTGCGCTGTTCATCAGGGTATCGAGCTTGCCGACCTTGTTCAGCGCCTGCTTGACCTTGGTCAGCAGTTGCTCGTTGGTGAACGGCTTGCTGACATAGCCGGAAACGCCAGCCTGAATCGCCTGCACCACGTTCTCTTTGTCGCCACGGCTGGTCACCATGACAAACGGCATGGTCTTGAGATTGTCCTGTTGACGGCACCAGGTCAGCAGTTCTAGACCGGACATTTCCGGCATTTCCCAGTCGCACAGAACCAGGTCGAAGGCTTCCTTGGCCAGCACGGCCTGAGCCTTTTTACCGTTGACGGCATCCTCGGTGCGGATCCCGGGGAAGTAATTACGCAGGCACTTTTTCACCAGGTCACGAATGAACGACGCATCGTCCACGACCAACACACTGATTTTGCTCATCCAACACCCCTATAAAAATCCCGGCAAGCATAACGCTGGCTGATGGCACATTGCCAAAACTCTTCAGTCACGCCGGGACTTTTCGTTCGCGGGTGCTGCTTTTTTATCCGAACCCCTAAATAAAAACGCCCGGCCAAAGGGCCGGGCGCTTTTCTCAGGCAATCTTACTTATCGTCAGCAACGCCCGGAACATTAGCGGTTTCGCCGCTTGTGCCCTGAACTTCTTCCTTCATGCGCTTGAGGCCCATGTGGCGAACGTCGGTGCCGCGCACCAGATAGATCACCAGTTCCGAGATGTTGCGCGCGTGGTCACCGATACGCTCCAGCGAACGCAGCACCCAGATGATGCTCAAGACCCGCGAGATAGAGCGTGGGTCTTCCATCATGTAGGTTGCCAGTTCGCGCAGTGCCGTTTTGTATTCGCGGTCGATGACTTTGTCGTACTGCGCCACCGACAACGCCAGATCGGCGTCGAAACGAGCAAACGCATCCAGGGCATCACGCACCATGTTGCGCACCTGGTCACCGATGTGGCGTACCTCGACGTAACCGCGCGGCGCCTCGCCCTCTTCGCACAGCTGGATGGCGCGGCGGGCAATCTTGGTGGCCTCGTCGCCGATGCGCTCCAGGTCGATCACCGACTTGGAGATGCTGATGATCAGACGCAGGTCGGAGGCCGCTGGCTGACGACGGGCCAGAATGCGCAGGCATTCTTCGTCGATGTTGCGCTCCATCTGGTTGATCTGATCGTCGATTTCACGCACCTGCTGGGCCAGGCCGGAGTCGGCTTCGATCAGCGCCGTGACGGCGTCGTTGACCTGTTTCTCGACCAGTCCGCCCATGGCCAGGAGGTGGCTGCGCACTTCCTCCAGTTCAGCGTTGAACTGCGCGGAAATGTGATGAGTGAGGCCTTCCTTAGAAATCATTGTGTTCGCTCCGCAAAAGCTTTTACCAAGAGCTGCAAGCTACAAGCTGCAAGCTGATTTGTGTCGTACTCGAACCGCTCTCGCTTGCCGCTTGAAGCTCGCGGCTCGCGGCTCGCAGCTGCCTCAATCAACCATAACGACCGGTAATGTAGTCTTCGGTCTGCTTCTTCGCCGGGTTGGTGAACAGCGTATCGGTGTCGCCGAATTCCACCAGTTTGCCCATGTACATGAAGGCCGTGTAGTCGGACACCCGCGCCGCCTGCTGCATGTTGTGGGTCACGATGACGATGGTGAATTTGGATTTCAATTCGTAGATCAGCTCTTCGACTTTGAGGGTCGAGATCGGATCCAGAGCCGAGCACGGTTCGTCGAGCAGCAGTACTTCGGGCTCAACCGCGATGGTGCGGGCAATCACCAGACGCTGCTGCTGACCACCGGACAGGCCCAGTGCCGATTCGTGCAGACGGTCTTTGACTTCGTCCCACAGCGCCGCGCCTTTCAACGCCCACTCAACGGCTTCGTCGAGGATGCGCTTCTTGTTGATCCCTTGAATGCGCAGGCCGTAAACCACGTTTTCATAGATGGTTTTCGGGAACGGGTTCGGCTTCTGGAACACCATGCCGACGCGACGACGCAGTTCGGCAACGTCTTCGCCCTTGCGATAGATGTTGTTGCCGTACAGGTTGATCGCGCCTTCTACGCGGCAACCGTCAACCAGGTCGTTCATGCGATTGAAGGTACGCAGCAACGTCGACTTGCCACAGCCGGACGGGCCGATGAAGGCCGTCACGCGCTGTTTCGGGATGTTCATGCTGACGTCGAACAATGCTTGTTTGTCGCCGTAGTACAGGCTCAGGCCCGGCACTTCGATGGCAACGGTTTCCTGCTCGAGGCTCAGGCTCTGCTTGTCGCGGCCCAGGGCAGACATGTTGATGCCGTGGGTATGTGTTTCGTGCTGCATGGGAGGCTCCCTGTGCTAACAAATTCGGTTCGGTTAGCCGCTGGGTGCGGCTGTACTCAATCTTGGGTGGCAGCGTGCTTGCTCGCGAAGAGGTCGGCACATTCAACATCAATGTCGCCTGACCCACCGCTTTCGCGAGCAAGCCCGCTCCCACAGGAATATCAACTGTCCAACGCTTTGTACTTTTCGCGCAGGTGGTTACGAATCCACACCGCCGACAGGTTCAACGTGGCGATCACCAACACCAGCAACAGCGCCGTGGCGTACACCAGCGGGCGGGCCGCTTCGACGTTCGGGCTCTGGAAGCCGACGTCATAAATGTGGAAGCCCAAGTGCATGATCTTCTGATCCAGGTGCAGGTACGGGTAGTTGCCGTCCACCGGCAGCGACGGCGCCAGTTTCACCACACCCACCAGCATCAGCGGCGCCACTTCACCAGCGGCGCGAGCCACGGCGAGGATCATGCCGGTCATCATGGCCGGGCTGGCCATTGGCAGGACGATCTTCCACAAGGTTTCAGCCTTGGTCGCGCCAAGCGCCAGCGAGCCTTCGCGCACCGTGCGTGGAATCCGCGCCAGCCCTTCTTCGGTCGCCACGATCACCACCGGCACTGCCAGCAGCGCCAGGGTCAACGAAGCCCAGAGCAGGCCCGGCGTACCGAAGGTCGGTGCCGGCAGCGCTTCGGGGAAGAACAAGCGGTCAACCGAGCCACCCAGTACATAAACAAAGAAGCCCAGACCAAACACGCCGTAAACGATCGCCGGTACGCCGGCGAGGTTGTTCACCGCGATACGGATGATCCGCGTCAGGGCGTTCTGCTTGGCGTATTCACGCAGGTACACCGCCGCCAACACGCCGAACGGGGTCACGATCATCGCCATGATCAGGGTCATCATCACGGTGCCGAAAATCGCCGGGAAAATCCCGCCTTCGGTGTTCGCTTCACGCGGGTCTTCCGACAGGAATTCCCAGACCTTGGCGAAGTAGAAGCGGATTTTGGTGAACGTACCCATCGCGTTCGGCTGGTAGGCATGAACCACTTTGCCCAGACCGATTTCAATCTCTTTGCCGTTGGCATCGCGAGCGGTCAAGGCATCACGGTTGAACTGGGCATGCAGATCGGACAGGCGTGCTTCAACGTCCTGATAACGAGCGTTAAGTTCGGCGCGCTCGGATTCCATGTCCGCTTGTGCGGTGGCGTCGAGTTTGCCTTCCAGTTCCAGTTTGCGGCCGTGCAGACGGATGCGCTCCAACCCTGCGTTGATCGCGCCGATGTCAGTCTTTTCCAGCGACTTCAGTTGCTTGGCAAGCCCGCTCACGCGGTCGATCCGCGCCTGCAGCTCAGGCCATGCAGCCTCGCCCTCAGCGATCACCTTACCGTCCTGTTTGACGTTGACCAGGTAGCCGTAGAAATTGCCCCACTCACGACGCTCGATCGCCATCAGCTCCGGCGGCGACGTCTGGTTGGTCAGCCACTCGCCGACGATCCAGGTGAAGTCGTTGCCGTTCAGATCACGGTTACCGACCTTGATCAGCTCACGGGTCATGAACTCCGGGCCCTGGTCAGGCACCGGCAAACCAGCGCTCTTGAGGCGGGCTCGCGGCACTTCTTCTTTCTGCACCACTTCGCCGATGACCAGGTGATTGGCCTGGCCCGGCACGTCGTAGTTGGCACGGATCAGATCCGCCGGCCAGAAGTGACCCAGACCGCGCACGGCAATCACCGCCAGCAGGCCAATGGTCATGATGACCGCGATGGACACCGCGCCACCGCTGATCCAGACGCCAGGGGCGCCGCTCTTGAACCATCCATTCAGGGAGTTCTGTTTCACAGACTTCTACCTTTGCTTAAAGCGACGAGTATTTCTTGCGCAGACGCTGACGAATCAGTTCTGCCAGGGTGTTCATGATGAAGGTGAACAACAGCAGCACCAGCGCCGAGAGGAACAGCACGCGGTAGTGGCTGCCGCCGACTTCCGACTCCGGCATTTCCACTGCCACGTTGGCCGCCAGCGTACGCAGACCTTCGAACAGGTTCAGTTCCATGACCGGGGTGTTACCGGTGGCCATCAGCACGATCATGGTTTCCCCGACCGCACGACCCATGCCGATCATCAATGCCGAGAAAATGCCCGGGCTTGCGGTGAGGATCACTACACGGGTCATGGTCTGCCACGGTGTGGCACCCAGCGCCAGCGAGCCAAGGGTCAAGCCGCGCGGCACGCTGAACACGGCGTCTTCAGCAATCGAGTAAATGTTCGGGATCACCGCGAACCCCATGGCCAGACCGACCACCAGTGCGTTGCGCTGGTCGTAGGTGATGCCCAGGTCGTGGGAGATCCACATGCGCATGTCACCGCCAAAGAACCAGTTCTCCATGAACGGGCTCATGTACAGCGACAGCCAGCCCACAAACAGGATCACCGGAATCAGCAGCGCACTTTCCCAGCCGTCCGGCACTTTCAGGCGGATGGCTTCAGGCAGACGGCTGAAGGTGAACCCGGCCACCAGAATGCCGATCGGTAGCAGCATCAGCAGGCTGAAGATGCCCGGTAGATGCCCTTCCACATACGGGGCGAGAAACAGACCGGCGAAGAAACCGAGGATCACCGTCGGCATCGCTTCCATCAGCTCGATCACCGGTTTGACCTTGCGGCGCAAGCTCGGGGCCATGAAGTACGCGGTGTAGATCGCAGCAGCAACGGCCAGCGGTGCCGCCAGCAGCATGGCGTAGAACGCCGCCTTGAGCGTACCGAAGGTCAGTGGCGCCAGGCTCATCTTGGGTTCGAAATCAGTGTTGGCGGCGGTCGATTGCCAGACGTATTTAGGCTCGTCGTAGTTTTCGTACCAGACCTTGCTCCACAACGCGCTCCAGGACACCTCCGGGTGCGGGTTGTCGAGCAGCAGCGGTTGCAGCTTGCCGCCCGCTTCGACCATCACACGGTTGGCGCGAGGCGACAGACCGAACAGGCCCTGGCCGTCGACCACCTGATCGACCAGCAGAGTGCGGTGTGCGGTGCTGTGGAACACGCCGAGCTTGCCGCTGGCATCCAGGGCGAGAAAGCCCTTGCGACGCTCTTCAGCGGTGATTTCAACGATCGGTGCAGTGCCCATCTGGAAGGTGCGAATCTGCTTAAGGCGCAGTTCACCGTCGGTGTCGCGGGCCATGAACCACTGGGCCAGACCGCCATTGGAATCACCGACGATCAGCGAAATACCGCCCACCAACTGGGCCGTCGCAGTCACTTGCGCATCGCCGTTTTCCAGCAGTTTGTAACGACCATTGAGACTCTTGTCGCGCAGGCTGAACACGTCGGCCTGGGCACGCCCGTTGACCACGTACAGCCACTGCTGGCGCGGGTCGACGAAAATGTTTTTCACCGGCTCAGTCATCTGCGGCAGATCGATACGCTTCTGCTCGTTGGTGACTTCGCCGGTCATCATGTTTTCTTCGCTGGTCAGCGACAGCACATTGAGTTGCGAACCGGTGGAGCCGACCAGCATCAAGGTCGAATCGGAGGCATTGAGGCTGACGTGCTCCAGCGCACCGCCGCTTTCGTTCAGCGCGATCGGCGTGTCGCCATAGGGATATTCGATGGCTGGGGTGATGGTTTTCTTGCCATCGGGGTAGCTGACTTTATAGGTGTGGCGGAACACCAGCACCTGGCCGTTGGACAGGCCCACGGCGACCAGCGGATGACCTGGCTGGTCTTTGGCGATGGACGTCACCGTTGCACCTGCCGGCACCGGCAGATCGACACGCTTCAACTCAGCGCCACTGTCGATATCGAAGAACAGCGCCTGACCTTTGTCGGAAACGCGCATGGCCACCTTATTCTGCTCTTCGAGCGAAATCATCAGTGGCTTGCCAGCGTCCTGCATCCAGGCTGGGGTGATTGCATCTTTCGCGGTCAGGTCGGCACCCTTGAACAGCGGGGCAACCACATAGGCGAGGAAGAAGAAAATCAGCGTGATGGCCGCCAGCACTGCCAGGCCGCCAATCAGGACGTACCAGCGAGTGAGGCGATCCTTGAGCGCGCGAATACGGCGCTTGCGTTGCAGCTCAGGCGTATTGAAATCAATGCGCTTGGGAGGGGAAGTCGTAGTCATTGTGGAGTTGGCCAGATCATTCATGCGCTCACCCTAGCGATCCTGTATGACAGAAAGATGACAATGCAGTGACGCACCAAATCCACCCCCAGCGGGTACTGGAGGCGGATCGAAAATTTGAGGTGTGTAAAAGGCCGGTCTGCGGGCAGATCCGGCCTTTCACTTGAGCCCGGTGGGGTTCACCCCGGGCTCAATTTGTTACTTCTTGGCGACAGCGCCGCCTTCTTGCAGACCCAGGTCAGCCAGTGCTTTTGCAGCAACCTTGGCCGGCAGCGGGATGTAACCGTCTTTCACAACCACTTCCTGGCCTTGTTTGGACAGCACCAGTTTCACGAACTCAGCTTCCAGCGGGGCCAAAGGCTTGTTCGGGGCTTTGTTGACGTAAACGTAGAGGAAACGCGACAGCGGATACTTGCCGTTCAGGGCGTTTTCTTCACTGTCTTCGATGAAGTCAGTGCTGCCTTTCTTGGCCAGGGCTACGGTTTTCACGCTAGCGGTTTTGTAGCCGATGCCCGAGTAACCGATGCCGTTCAGCGAGGAGCTGATCGACTGCACGACCGAAGCCGAGCCTGGTTGTTCGTTGACGTTTGGCTTGTAGTCGCCTTTGCACAGGGCTTCTTCTTTGAAGTAGCCGTAGGTGCCGGATACCGAGTTACGACCGAACAGTTGCACTGGCTTGTTGGCCAGGTCGCCGGTCACGCCCAGGTCGCCCCAGGTTTTGACGTCGGCTTTGGCGCCGCACAGACGGGTAGACGAGAAGATCGCGTCAACCTGTTCCATGGTCAGGTGCTGGATCGGGTTGTCCTTGTGAACGAAGACCGCCAGGGCATCCACAGCAACCGGGATAGCGGTTGGCTTGTAGCCGTACTTCTGCTCGAAGGCAGCCAGTTCGGTGTCCTTCATCTTGCGGCTCATAGGGCCCAGGTTCGAAGTCCCTTCAGTCAGCGCAGGTGGCGCTGTAGCGGAACCGGCAGCCTGAATCTGGATGTTGACGTTCGGGTATTCTTTTTTGTAGTTCTCAGCCCAGAGGGTCATGAGGTTAGCCAGGGTATCGGAGCCAACGCTGGACAGGTTGCCCGAGACACCGGTGACTTTGCTGTACGCCGGAATTGCCGGGTCAACGCCAGCGGCTACCGCGTGGGCAGTCGCTACGCCAGCAGCGACAAAAGTCATTGCCGCCATCAAACGCTTCAGTTTCATGCCTTACTCCTAGCAGATAGGGGGTGTTAAGTCGGGGCCAAGTATCAGCAGGCCGTGTGAACACTCTATGGCTGAAATATGACAATTGGATGAAAGGCCAGCATTGGTTTTTTAGTGAGTGATTCGCGGCGCCCCCTTGGCGAGCAAGCCCGCCCCCACACGTTGAAATGCATTCCAAATGTGGGAGCGGCGGTGCGACTTGCTCGCGAAGGCGTCAGAACAATCGATGAGGTGTCGGGATCAGCGGCCCTTCTTCCAGAGCCACGCGCCCACCACAATCCCCACCGCGCAGAGCACCACCACATAATAAGCCGGGCCCATCGCGCTTTCTTTCAGCAGCAGGCTGACCACCATCGGCGTCAGACCACCGAAGATCGCGTACGCCACGTTGTACGAGAACGACAGGCCACTGAAGCGCACCGCCGGCGGGAACGCTTTGACCATCACATAGGGCACCGCACCGATGGTGCCGACCAGCAATCCGGTCAACGCGTACAGCGGGAACAACCAGTCAGGGTGATCCGCGAGGCTGTGATAGAAGGTCCAGGAGCTGACCAACAAGCCCAGGCAACCGAAGACAAACACACGGCCGGCGCCAAAACGATCCGCCAGGGCGCCGGAAATGATGCAACCGATGCTCAGGAACACGATGGCCAGGCTGTTCGATTGCAACGCTGTGGTCGGCGAGAAGTGATAGACCGTTTGCAGTACGGTCGGGGTCATCAGGATCACCACGACGACCCCGGCGGACAACAGCCAGGTCAGCAGCATCGAGATTGCAATCGCCCCGCGATGATCACGCAGCACCGCACGCAACGGCACTTCTTCGGCCAGCGCCTTGCGCAGTTGCAGCTCGGCGAACACCGGGGTCTCGTGCAGCCAGCGGCGCAGGTAAACCGAGAACAGGCCGAACACGCCACCGAGCAGGAACGGAATCCGCCAGGCGTAATCCGCGACTTCCACGGGCGTATAAAGGCTGTTGATCGCGGTGGCGACCAGCGAACCGAGCAGGATGCCGGCGGTCAAGCCGCTGGTCAGGGTGCCGCAGGCATAGCCGATGTGCTTTTGCGGCACGTGTTCGGAAACGAAGACCCACGCCCCAGGCACCTCACCGCCAATCGCCGCGCCTTGAATCACGCGCATCAGCAGCAACAGGATCGGCGCCCACAATCCGATTTGCGCGTAGGTTGGCAGGAGGCCCATGATCAGGGTCGGCACAGCCATCATGAATATGCTCAGGGTGAACATCTTCTTGCGACCCAACAGATCGCCGAAATGCGCCATGACGATGCCGCCCAACGGCCGCGCCAGGTAGCCGGCGGCGAAGATGCCGAAGGTCTGCATCAGGCGCAGCCACTCTGGCATGTCGGCGGGGAAGAACAGTTTGCCGACCACGGTGGCAAAGAAAACGAAGATGATGAAATCGTAGAACTCCAGCGCGCCCCCCAGGGCAGACAGCGACAGAGTCTTGTAATCATTGCGGGTCAACGGTCGTGCGGGTTGCTCGGACTGCGCGAGGCTCGAAGGCGCTGTGGTCATGGCAAGGGCTTCTCTTATTAGGCGGATCTACCGCCACAACAACGCTGGCTGTGGCTTGAGCAGGTTCGGCACCATAGCAAATTGTTCGAAAAAGCACATAGAGGTGCGTATTTGGCGGTCAAAATCAGAACCGGATGGTCGTCGCGGAGTCTACCGACCGATATACTCGCAACCTTGCTCCGGTTTGTAGGGGGTTGCTGTGCGAAAACGTCGTTGGTCCGCCCTTTGCCTGGGAGCAGCCGATTTCGCAGAGTTTCCCTTTTAGTTGCCTGATGGAAAACGTGACGAACGCAATATGTTCGGTGCTGAATCGTTTTTCCTGAAGACGGCTACCACCCGCAATACCCACAAAGAGTCACGGGTCAGAGGCCCCTCGGCATGATAGAGCTCGAACAAGAAGATCCGATCCCGCAGGGCGATCTGGCCCTGCAAATCACCGCGCTACCGCGTGAAACCAATGGCTTTGGCGATATTTTCGGCGGCTGGCTGGTCGCGCAAATGGACCTGGCCGGCACCGCAATGGCCAGCCGTGTGGCCGGAGGCCGCGTCGCGACCGTCGCCATTGATCGCATGGCGTTCCTGGTGCCAGTGGCCGTTGGCGCGCAATTGTCCTTTTATACACAGACCCTGGAAATCGGCCGCAGCTCGATCCAGATGATGGTCGAAGTGTGGAGCGACGATCCGCTGTCCAGCGAATGGCGTAAAGTCACCGAAGCGGTGTTCGTCTTCGTCGCTATCGACGGCAGCGGTCGCACCCGTTCGGTACCTCCACGCGCACGCTAAACCTCACGGCCGTTTTACGGTCGATAGTTGTCCCTGTTTCTGATCGAGAGCTGTCCCATGAACCCGCCCAACGTTGAAGCCGTGAAACTGGATGAACTGAACTGCTGGCGCATTCGCCACGGTCAGGCCGAAGTGCTGGTGGCCCAGCAAGGCGCACACATCCTCAGTTATCAGATCGACGGCCAGCCGCCGATCATCTGGCTCAACGACAAGGCTGACTTCAAGACGGGCAAGAGCATCCGCGCAGGTGTGCCGGTGTGCTGGCCGTGGTTCGGCAAGTTCGAACGCAATCCGCAGAGCGTAAAAGCCATGCGCATCAGTGACGAACCGGCGCCGGCGCATGGTTTGGTAAGGGCGATGGATTGGGCGCTGGGCGGTATCGAAGCCGAGGCCAACGGCCTCAAGGTCGAGTTCAAGCTGCCCTGCCCCGAAGGCGGATTGCCGGGCTGGCCCCATGAAGTGGATCTGACCCTGACCCTGCGCCTGGATGATCAATTGCACTTCAGCCTGACCAGCCACAACCGGGGTGCCGAGACCGTCAGCCTCAGCCAGGCCCTGCACACGTACTTCGCCGTCAGCGATGTGCGCAATGTGCACGTCGACGGTGTCGATGGCCTGAATTACATCGAGACGCTGGATGACTGGAAGACCGTCACCCAGCAAGGTGATCTGCACTTTGCCGGCGAAACCGACCGCATCTACCTCGACGCCCCGCCACAGCTAAGCATCATCGACCCGACGTGGGAGCGGCGTATCGTGCTGACCGCGACGGGTTCGCGCACCGCGGTAATCTGGAACCCGTGGATCGACCGCGCGGCAGCGCTCAGCGATATGGATAACGATGGCTGGCAGCGCATGCTGTGCATCGAGACCGCGAATGTGATGGATGACGTGGTGACTTTAGCGTCGGGTGCGAGCCACACCATGGGCGTCAGCGTCGGCAGCAAACCGCTCTAGACCCTGGCGCAAAGGCTTGCTCGCGAAAGCGTCGTATCAGGCAACATCAATGTGACTGAGAGACCACATTCGCGAGCAAGCCCGCCCCTACCTTGGGTTCTGCGCCAACTCTTAGAGATCGGACTCCTGCACCACCCGCACCTTGTCCGCTTCCAGCGCATACGCGGCGTCAGCCAGATCATTGCTGACCTTCTCGATCTTCAGCGTGCCGGTCACCCACAGCGGCGTATAGATGTCATCGAGCTTCAGACCTTTGGGGTAGCGCACCAGCAACAGTTGATTCGGCGGCGGTGGCGGCACATGGATGCAGGCGCCCGGATATGGCACAAGGAAGAACAGCGTACTGCGACCCTTGGCGTCGGACTCAAGCGGCACCGGGTATCCGCCAATGCGGATGTGTTTGCCATTCATCGCCGCCACAGTCTTGGTCGAATACATCACCGCCGGCAGACCCTTGGCCTGTTTCATGCCGCCCTTCTCGGTGAAGGTGCCAGTGGCTTCGGGGGAGTTATGGTCGATTTCGGGCATGGCCTCAAGGGCCTTTTGATCCGACTTGGGCATCAGTTCCAGCCAGTCGGTTTCCGGCAGTTCGCCGGCGTGGGCCAAACCACTGCCCAGGAAAAGGAGAGTCAACAGAAGACGGCGCATGAAGGTGCTCGGAAAAAGAAAGGAATGAATCGCCGAGCATTCTAGCCCTCCCTGCCGGTTTGGCAGAGAGGGCTTTGTCGCCTGGATCAGTTCTTTTTGATCAGGCCGTAGATCACCAGCAACACGATCGCGCCGACCAGCGCGCCGAAGAACCCTGCGCCCTGACCTGCCTGATAGATGCCCAAAGCCTGGCCGCCGTAGGTGGCTGCCAGCGAACCGCCGATACCGAGCAGGATGGTCATGATCCAGCCCATGCTGTCATCGCCCGGTTTCAGGAACCGCGCCAGCAGGCCGACGATCAAGCCGATAAAGATGGTTCCGATAATTCCCATGGCACTTCCCTCTTGATGGTCAATATGCGAAGCCTAGTCAGACTTGCGCATCCTGCCATGAGAGAACGGCGGCCCCTGAATGGTTCCGCCGCTGCCACATGAAACTGTTTTACTCGGCGATCAGCGCTTGGACCTTGACGATCTGTGCCTGGAGCGTGGCCATGTCGGCGCATCGCAGGTTGGCGTGACCGACCTTGCGCCCAGCCTTGAACGCTTTGCCGTAGTGATGCAGGTGGCAATCTTCGATGGCGATGACTTTCTCCACCGGCGGTACGACACCGATGAAGTTGAGCATCGCGCTCTCGCCGACTTTAGCGGTCGACCCCAGCGGCAGGCCGGCAACGGCGCGCAGGTGGTTTTCGAACTGGCTGCACTCGGCGCCTTCGGTGGTCCAGTGCCCGGAGTTGTGCACGCGCGGGGCGATTTCGTTGGCCTTCAGGCCACCGTCGACTTCAAAGAACTCGAACGCCATCACGCCGACGTAATCCAGTTGCTTGAGCACGCGGCTGGAATAGTCTTCGGCCAGCGCTTGCAACGGGTGATCGGTGCTGGCAACGGACAGCTTGAGGATGCCGCTGTCGTGGGTGTTGTGCACCAACGGGTAGAACCTGGTTTCGCCATCGCGAGCGCGCACGGCGATCAGCGAGACTTCACCGGTGAACGGCACGAAGCCTTCCAGCAAACAGGCGACGCTACCGAGTTCGGCGAAAGTGCCGACCACATCTTCAGGCTTGCGCAGGACTTTCTGGCCCTTGCCGTCGTAACCCAGCGTGCGGGTTTTCAGCACGGCCGGCAGACCGATGGACGCGACGGCGGCGTCCAGATCGGCTTGCGATTGGATGTCGGCGAAGGCTGGGGTTGGAATCCCCAGATCCTTGAACATGCTCTTCTC
Source organism: Pseudomonas sp. RA_105y_Pfl2_P56 (assembly GCF_963970845.1). NCBI lineage: Bacteria > Pseudomonadati > Pseudomonadota > Gammaproteobacteria > Pseudomonadales > Pseudomonadaceae > Pseudomonas > Pseudomonas sp. RA_105y_Pfl2_P56. The sequence goes on along the minus strand of NZ_CAXAPL010000006.1, from coordinate 131,016 downwards.
GAACCAGCGGTCGCGAGCAATGCGCAGGGCTTCAGCGCTCGGGTAGACCGGCACGAATTGCGAGAGGAACGCTACGGTTTCAGCCGGGACGCTTTCGAACTCGAAGGTCACCAGATCGACTTCATCGGCCAACTGGCGCAGATGATCCTGATCGCCGTAATCGGCCCGCAGGTGTTCACCCAACGCCGCGGCGCAAGCGTCCGGCGCAGGGTCGAGAAAAGCGAAGTTCATGCCCAGCGGAGTCCCCGCCAGGGCCAACATGCGACCCAACTGGCCGCCACCGATTACACCGATCTTCATCTCAACAACCTCAGGCAATACGTGGGTCTGGATTGTCCAGGACGCTGTCTGTCTGCTCGGCACGGAAGGTTTTCAGTACCGCGTGGAACTGTGGATGCTTGGCGCCAAGGATGCTCGCCGAGAGCAGGGCCGCGTTGATCGCGCCTGCTTTGCCGATGGCCAGAGTGGCGACCGGAATACCGGCGGGCATCTGCACGATCGACAGCAGCGAATCGACGCCCGAGAGCATGGCCGACTGCACCGGAACGCCCAGTACCGGCAGGTGGGTCTTGGCCGCACACATGCCTGGCAAGTGAGCTGCGCCACCGGCACCGGCGATAATCACCTCGATGCCGCGGCTTTCAGCCTCTTCGGCGTACTGGAACAGCAAATCCGGGGTGCGGTGGGCAGAGACCACTTTGACCTCGTACGGGATGCCGAGCTTTTCCAGCATATCGGCGGTGTGGCTAAGGGTGGACCAATCGGACTTGGAGCCCATGATCACGCCAACCAGTGCACTCATCGTCGCGCCTCTTCTCTCTGGGCGCCCGCAGGCGCGTCAAAAACAACAAGCCACGCAGAATGCGTGGCTTGTTGTAGGAAAAATGACCGGACGTACCGGCCGAAGGCCGCGCAGTATACCGCAAAGAAGCCAATAAACAGCCCCCTGGGCGACCATCTGTCAAATGACGCAAAGGCCCGTTTTTATTGACTTGAAGGTCAGCGCCGCAACACCACAAATCCCCCTCCCACCATTGGATCGGCGGTGAGTCAGGACGCTTGTGCAGCGCCGCCTTCGAGCTTGCGCCAGAGCAACCGCACATTGGCCTTGCGCACCAGTGCGCAGCGATACAGGCGAATCTCCAGCGGTACATGCCACTGCGCACCGCCGCAAACGACGAGCTCGCCCCGGGCCAGTTCGGCCCGCACGCTCAGTTGCGGCACCCAGGCGATTCCCAGACCTTCCAGGGCCATGCTTTTCAGGCTGTCGGCCATGGCCGTTTCGTAAATAGTGGTGAAACGTAGTTGGCGCTGGCGCAACAAGCCGTTTACCGAACGCCCGAGAAACGCCCCGGCGCTATAAGCGAGCAACGGTACGCTGGCATCGCCTTCCAGATCGAACAACGGCTTGCCATTGGCATCCGCCGCGCACACCGGGAGCATCTCCGTCTGGCCCAGATGCAGCGACGGGAAGATTTCCGGGTCCATCTGCATCGCCGCGTCCGGGTCGTAGAACGCCAGCATCAAATCGCAGCCCCCTTCACGCAACGCATGCACAGCGTCGCCGACGTTGGTCGCCACCAACCGCGTGGCAATGTTCAGCCCTTCGTTGCGTAACTGCGCGATCCAGCGCGGAAAGAAGCCCAACGCCAGCGAGTGAGCGGCAGCAACCTGCATCACCTCGCCCTGCCCGCCTTCCAGGTGATGCAAATGGCGCAGCACTTCGCCGAGTTGTTCAACCACGGTACGCGCGGTCACCAGAAACAACTGCCCCGCCGCTGTCAGCTCGACCGGCGTGCGCGAGCGATTGACCAACGTCAGCCCCAGCGCCGCCTCGAGGCTGCGGATCCGTCGACTGAAGGCCGGCTGGGTCACGAAGCGCCGCTCGGCGGCCTGCGAGAAGCTGCGGGTGGCGGCCAGAGCACTGAAGTCCTCAAGCCATTTGCTTTCCAGATTCATCACGTCCTCCCGGACACGCACCAAAACAGGTCACACGTCTGCCGCGCACGCGGCGTCACACCGGCATTATGCCGAATGTGCATAGGCCAGTGCTGAACAGCATTGGCCCAAAATTTCCCACAAGCCTAGCATTCGCAGCGTTCCGGCACAGACCGGGTCCATATTGAGATGATTTCTATCATGTCCTCCGCTGCATCTTTCCGCACAGAAAACGACCTGCTTGGCGCCCTCGAAGTACCGGCTCAAGCGTATTACGGCATCCAGACCCTGCGAGCGGTGAACAACTTCCGCCTCTCGGGCGTTCCGATTTCGCATTACCCGAAACTGGTTGTCGGTCTGGCGATGGTCAAACAGGCCGCCGCTGACGCCAACCGTGAACTGGGTCATCTGAGCGAAGCCAAGCACGCTGCCATCAGCGAAGCCTGTGCCCGATTGATCCGCGGTGATTTCCACGAAGAGTTCGTGGTCGACATGATTCAAGGTGGCGCCGGCACTTCCACCAACATGAACGCCAACGAAGTGATCGCCAACATTGCGCTCGAAGCAATGGGTCACCAGAAAGGCGAGTACCAGTACCTGCACCCCAACGATGACGTGAACATGGCGCAGTCGACCAACGACGCCTACCCGACCGCGATCCGTCTGGGTCTGCTGCTGGGCCACGACTCGCTGCTGGCCAGCCTCGACAGCCTGATCAAGGCATTCGCAGCCAAGGGTGAAGAATTCAACCACGTCCTGAAAATGGGCCGCACCCAACTGCAAGACGCCGTGCCGATGACCCTCGGCCAGGAATTCCGTGCCTTCGCCACCACCATGGGCGAAGACCTGGCCCGTCTGAAGACGCTGGCCCCGGAACTGCTGACTGAAGTGAACCTGGGCGGTACCGCCATTGGTACCGGCATCAACGCCGACCCACGCTATCAGGCCCTGGCTGTCCAGCGTCTGGCGCTGATCAGCGGTCAACCGCTGGTGCCCGCCGCCGACCTGATCGAAGCCACCTCCGACATGGGCGCCTTCGTGCTGTTCTCCGGCATGCTCAAGCGTACCGCGGTCAAGCTGTCGAAGATCTGCAACGACCTGCGCCTGCTGTCCAGCGGCCCGCGTACCGGCATCAATGAAATCAACCTGCCGGCGCGTCAGCCAGGCAGTTCGATCATGCCCGGCAAGGTCAACCCGGTGATTCCGGAAGCCGTTAACCAGGTTGCTTTCCAGGTCATCGGTAACGACTTGGCGCTGACCATGGCAGCCGAAGGCGGCCAACTGCAACTGAACGTGATGGAGCCGCTGATCGCTTTCAAGATCCTCGACTCGATCCGCCTGCTGCAGCGCGCCATGGACATGCTCCGCGAGCACTGCATCGTCGGCATCACCGCCAACGAAGCGCGCTGCCGCGAACTGGTCGAACACTCGATCGGTCTGGTCACCGCACTGAACCCGTACATCGGCTACAAAAACGCCACCCGCATTGCCCGTATCGCCCTTGAAAGCGGCCGCGGCGTGCTGGAACTGGTGCGCGAGGAAGGTCTGCTCGACGAAGCCATGCTCGCCGACATCCTGCGCCCGGAAAACATGATTGCTCCACGTCTGGTTCCGCTGAAGGGCTGAACCAACAGGTTGTTTGTAGCACCGCTCACCAGGTCGAGGGACTAGACACCTCTCACCTTTTGAGGGCCTGGGGATCAGTCCCCAGGCCCTTTTTTTTAACGCTCTGACCCTGAGACCCGTATGTCTGGGGGTTGCTTCATGGGGGAGCGGGCTTGCTCGCGCAGGCGTCGTGTCAGTCGACCAAAATGAACCTGACACACCGCATTCGCGAGCAAGCCCGCCCCCACAGACAGCAGTCCCTGCACAAGCCCGGCGCCGGTAACGTCGGGTGTTTCAAAGCTTCGTTTCGTCGCTTGCACCACAACCGTGCAGACGGGCGCCGCACTGATAGGTATAGTGCCGCCCCTCTTCGCGTGAGCGGTCGTCGGTAACGAGGCCATAACCCATGCGAAACCCGAACTAATAACAAACCCGCGAAATGGATCCGGGACGAAATCATCGCCTCACCCGTCGTGCCGTATGCACGCCGGTGTAACACGATGTTTCTACCATCCAGTATTTGCTTACACAAAAAACAGCGAGGATAAATCCATGCTCGAAGTCATCAACGACTTCCTCTCAGGGAAAGTACTGATCGTGCTCATTGTCGGGCTCGGTAGCTACTTCACGATTCGCTCGCGTTTCGTTCAATTTCGTCACTTCTTCCACATGTTCGCGGTGTTCCGCGACAGCCTGAAAAGCAGCGCCGGGCAACTCAGCTCGTTCCAGGCCCTGATGCTCAGCCTCGCCGGCCGCGTCGGTGCAGGCAACATCGCGGGCGTCGGCATCGCCGTGACCCTGGGTGGGCCGGGTGCGGTGTTCTGGATGTGGGTCACCGCCCTGGTCGGCATGTCCAGCAGCTTCTTTGAATGCTCGCTCGGCCAGCTCTACAAACGTACCGACTCCGATGGCACCTACCGTGGCGGCCCGTCCTACTACATCCAGCACGGTCTGCAGAAGCGCTGGCTGGGTATGGTCATGGCGTTCCTGTTGCTGGTGACCTTCGGTTTCGCCTTCAACGGCCTGCAAGCCCACGCCGTGACCCACTCGCTGAACAATGCCTTCGGCTTCGACACCACCTACACAGGCATCGGCCTGGCGGTGTTGCTGGGCCTGGTGTTCATCGGTGGGATCAAACGCATCGCCAAGGTCGCTGACCTGCTGGTGCCGGTGAAAACCCTGATCTACATCGGCGTGACCATCTACGTGATCGTGCTGCAAATCGACCAAGTACCCGCCATGCTGATGACCATCGTCAAGAGCGCCTTCGGTCTCGACCAGGCCTTCGGCGGCCTGATCGGCACCGCGATCGTGATGGGCGTGAAGCGTGGTGTGTTCGCCAACGAAGCCGGTCTGGGCAGTGCACCGAACGTGGCGGCTGTGGCGTCGGTCGAGCACCCGGTGGCACAAGGTGTGGTGCAAGCGTTCAGCGTGTTCCTCGATACCTTCGTGATCTGCACCTGCACCGCGCTGCTGATCCTGCTCTCGGGTTTCTACACCCCGGGCTTCGAAGGCGACGGCATTGCCCTGACCCAGAACTCGCTGGCCGCCGTGGTCGGTGACTGGGGCCGGATGTTCATCTCGGTGGCCCTGGCGCTGTTCGTGTTCACCTCGATTCTCTACAACTACTACCTGGGCGAAAGCAATCTGCGCTTCCTGATCGGTGAAAACCGCAAGGCGCTGATCGGCTACCGCGCGCTGGTACTGGTGTTGATCTTCTGGGGTGCCATCGAGAACCTCAGCACCGTGTTCGCCTTCGCCGACATCACCATGACCCTGCTGGCGTTCGTGAACCTGATCGCGCTGTTCCTGCTGTTCAAGGTCGGCATGCGCATCCTGCGGGACTACGATGACCAGCGTTCGGCCGGCATCAAGACCCCGGTATTCGATTCGAGCAAGTTCCCGGATCTGGACCTGGACCGCAAAGCCTGGCCGGCCAACCCGTCTGCCGCTACCGGCAAGACGCAAGCCGAGCCGCAAGGCGTCCCTGCAGCGCAACGCTGATAGGTGAATGACGGGCGCATCCTCTGCGCCCGTCAGTTATTGTGATGCAATGCCTGTGGAAGCTGGCTTGCTCGCGAATGCGATGTGTCAGTCAAAATTCTTGTATCTGACACACCGCATTCGCGAGCAAGCCCGCTCCCACAAGGAACTCATCGTTTCGGAGAATCCTATGAACCCTTCGACTTATCCTGCCGCCCAGCACGTCATGGTGTTGTACACCGGTGGCACCATCGGCATGCAGGCCAGCGCCAATGGCCTGGCCCCGGCGTCCGGTTTCGAAGCGCGGATGCGCGAGTACCTGCACAGCCAGCCTGAACTGGTCGTGCCGCAGTGGCGCTTTCGCGAGATGTCGCCGCTGATCGACAGCGCCAACATGACCCCGGCCTATTGGCAGCAACTGCGTGAAGCGGTGGTCGACGCCGTTGATGGGCAAGGCTGCGACAGCGTGCTGATCCTGCACGGCACCGACACTCTGGCTTACAGCGCGGCGGCGATGAGCTTCCAGTTGCTCGGCCTGCACGCTCGCGTGTGCTTCACCGGCTCGATGCTGCCGGCCGGCGTTACTGACAGCGATGCCTGGGAAAACCTCAGCGGCGCACTGGTTGTCCTCGGCCAAGGCCTGGCGCCGGGTGTGCACTTGTACTTCCACGGCGAACGGCTGGCACCGACCCGTTGCGCAAAAGTGCGCAGCTTCGGCCGTCATCCATTCAAGCGTCTGGAGCGTCAGGGCGGCGGCGTGAAAGCCACCTCGATTCCAGCGGCGTTGAATTACAACCAGCCAAAACAACTGGCGAATGTTGCCGTGTTGCCACTGTTCCCCGGCATCGGTGCGCAAATCCTCGATGGCCTGCTCGACAGCGGCATTCAGGGCTTGGTGCTGGAGTGCTACGGCAGCGGTACCGGGCCGAGCGACAATCCGGCGTTCCTCGCCAGCCTCGCCCGCGCGCGGGACAACGGCGTGGTCGTGGTGGCGGTCACGCAGTGCCATGAAGGCGGCGTCGAACTGGACGTTTACGAGGCGGGCAGTCGCTTGCGGGGCGTTGGTGTGTTGTCCGGTGGCGGCATGACCCGTGAGGCCGCGTTCGGCAAGTTGAACGGATTGCTCGGTGCAGGCCTGGAAACCGCTGAAGTCCGCCGACTGGTCGAACTCGACCTGTGTGGTGAGCTGGTCTGAGCATGGCGTTGGACCGCCCCTCACCCTCTCCCAGAGGGTGAGGGCTGGATCGGACTGACACCACAAGCGTCGCGGCACACAACTTGCTCTCTTTTCCAGCATCCCCTGGCTGGAAGACACTGATGCTCCACTCCCACCTCACCACCCTCAACGCCGTCTCCCTGATACTCAACACCTTCAACGCCGAAGGCTTGTCGAGCCAGGCGCTGCTGGCCGGCAGTGGCATCAGTGCGGCGGATCTGAGCCGAGCCGATACGCGCATCACCACCAATCAGGAGATGCAGGTCTGCGCCAACGCGGTCGCACTCAAGCACGACATCGGCCTGGAACTGGGCCGGCGCATGCACGTTTCCTGCTACGGCATGCTTGGTTACGCACTCCTGACCTGTGCCACCTTCGGTGACGCTTTGCATTTGGCGATCCGTTATCCGGCGTTGCTGGGAACACTTTTCGAGCTGAACCTTGAGGACGACGGCGAGCGCGTCTGGTTCGTTGCGGCCGATTATCGCGAGAGTCCGGCGATGGCCGCGTTCAATGCCGAATTCTGTCTGGTGTCACTGAAAGTCATCTGTGACGACTTGCTCGGTCATCCGCTACCGCTGCTCGCCACACGCTTTGAACACGCGGCGCCGGATTACCGTGACAGCTACGCCGAGCATTTCGCCAGCCCGTTGCACTTCGCCGCCAAGGACAACGCCTTTGCGTTCGAAAAGCACTGGCTCGATCAACCGTTACCCCTGGCCGACAGCATTACTCATCAGGCCATGGCCGAACGCTGCCGCAAACAGAATCTCGAGTTCACAGGGCGTCAGGCATGGCTGGGAAGAATTCGCCAATTGCTCAGCGCCCAGTTGAACGCCGCGCCTGGGCTTGAGGGGCTGGCGCAGCAAATGAAGTGCTCACCGCGCACCTTGCGTCGGCACCTCAAAGACATGGGCAGCAGCTATCAGGAACTGCTCGACGAATTGCGTTTCGAACGAGCCAAACAAATGCTCTGTGAAGATCAACTGCCGATCTACCGCATCGCTGAACACCTGGGTTTCAGCGAGACCGCGAGTTTCCGCCATGCGTTCGTCCGCTGGAGCGGCGTGGCGCCGAGTCAGTTCAGGCCGCACTGAGATTCCAGTGTGCAGGCTTGCTCGCGAAGAGGCCGTGTCAGTCACCTGATGCATAAACTGACACGATGCCTTCGCGAGCAAGCCCGCTCCCACAGGTTTTTCGCCATGCTCAGTGAACCGGCGAGCAACCGTGTGCTGGACAACCTCGTCCCAACCGCTTGAACACAAATCTCTGTGGGATCGCATTTTTCTGATGCAGGCTTGAGGGGCCAATTGCGGTCATGATTTTTGGCCATATCAATCCCCTTTTGGCCTTTCCTGCCGTTCTCCGAATCGTTGTACGCCGCAACACTTGAGGCCACCGAACCAGCCCTGCGGAGAACAACAAATGCTGACGATCTACTCGGACGATCACCACCTGCACCATGGCCGCTGCGAACTGATCGATGGCCAGCTCAAGCCTTGCTTCGAGATGCCCTCGCGCGCCGACCACGTGCTGCAACGCGTGCAGAACCAACACCTGGGCCCGGTCCAAGCCCCCCAGGATTTCGGCCTTGAACCCATCGCACGCATCCACAGCCGCGATTACCTCGAGTTTTTCAAGGGTGCGTGGGCGCGCTGGACCGAGTTCAACACCGACGGCGATCTGCTGCCCTACACCTGGCCTGCCCGCACATTGCGCGCAATCAAACCGACCAGCCTGCACGGCCAACTCGGCTATTACAGCTTCGACGGCGGCGCGCCGATCACCGCCGGCACCTGGCAGGCCGCCTATAGCGCAGCGCAAGTGGCACTGACCGCGCAAGCGGCGATTCAGGGGGGGGCGCGCGGTGCCTTTGCCCTGTGCCGCCCACCGGGACACCACGCCGCCAGCGACTTGATGGGCGGTTATTGCTACCTCAACAACGCCGCCATCGCCGCGCAGGCGTTCCTCGATCAGGGCCACGAAAAAGTCGCGATCCTCGACGTCGACTATCACCACGGCAACGGCACCCAGTCGATTTTCTACGAGCGCAGCGACGTACTGTTCACCTCGATCCACGGCCACCCGGAAGCGGAGTTTCCGTTTTTCCTCGGCTACGATGATGAACGCGGCGAAGGCCCCGGTGAGGGTTTCAACTTCAACTATCCGCTGCCCGCCGGTTCAGGCTGGGACATGTGGAGCGCTGCGCTGGAACAGGCCTGCAACGAGATCGACCGCTACGGCGCCGACATCATCGTGGTGTCGCTCGGTGTCGACACATTCAAGGACGATCCGATCTCGCAATTCAAACTCGATAGCCCCGACTACCTAGCAATGGGCAAGCGTATTGCCGCCCTCGGCAAACCAACGCTGTTTGTCATGGAGGGCGGTTACGCAGTGGAGGAAATCGGCATCAACGCGGTGAACGTGCTTGAAGGGTTTGAACGATAAAAAGCGCCTGAAACGGATTGGCACGGCAAGACCCGCTTTGGCGGGTCTTTTTTTGTCTGCGAGATGTATGTACCGCACACCGCTGAAACGCGGCCTCTACCTTGCCCTGATTCGACGCCCTTAAGCGTGCCCCCCAATCAGAGCAGGTGTTGCCCATGTCCGAACATTCTTCAGCCAGTGCCGTTGATGTAGTCACCCAACTGGTGACCGGCCCCTCAGTGCGAGAAGTCGCCACAAAGACATTGCGTCCGGCACTCAAGACGCTGTACCCGGACCTCAATATCGACCCGCAACTGGCGATGGTCGTGAAACCGACCTGGATCATTCAGAACGACAAAGTCATTCCCGGCCGCCCTCAGATCGAATCGCTGACTGATGCGTTGGTACGCTTGGGCCTGTCCGGCACGGCGGAGACCTACCTCGATGGTGAACACTTTCTGACCTTGCAGCCCGATATCCAGACGGCTGTCCAGTTGCCGGTCAAGATCGACGCCATCGGTTTGCTGCTCAACGAACTGGCGCCTTTGCTGTTCATCGCCTTCAAGGAACAACACGTCGACTACTGGGATGAATTCACGTATCCGGGACAGCCGCGCTGGCAAAAAATGTCCGATGCCTTGCGTAATCTGTGGAACGTCGACGCCAGCCTTGGCTGGGATGCCGACCAGCGTGCCATTGCCCACGCCGTCTACCAAAACCCGGACAAACAACAACGTCTCAACGACACCTACAAGACTCGCGCCTGCCTGATAGACCTCGACCGGGACGACGCAAAACACCCGGAACACTTGACCCTGCTTGATTGTGCCGTGCTGATCGGAACTGTCGAAAAGCGCACAGTGGTTCTTACCCACTCGGTGGTCCACGGTTTTCAGTGCTTCGACTCGCTGGATGCATTCGGCGAAGCCCTGCCGCAGTTCTGGCAGAGCGTTTCCAGTGCTGGCCTGAAGTGGCGACTGGTCGAGCCGCAGGGCCATTTCTTCGATCATCAGGCCTGCACACTGATCGCCCTGGAGGCCGAAGCCTTGGGCAAGATCAATTTTTTTCAAGACTCGACCCTCGACAACCTCTTCCCTCGCCAGGGCTCAGCGACCACCACCCGGGCCACACCGCGTCTCAAACCGCATACAGATCGTCTGGGGCCGCTACTGCCCGCCTGGCTGGACAATGCCCTTCCCGCCGATCAAACCCGTTACAGCCGACACCTGCTGGATCTGACGACGGTGCAGCATTCCAACCAGGGAAAAACGTTCCAGAGCGAAGTGGTCAGCCTGCAAAAATTCACCCGCCAGGCCCTGAAGCAGCAGATGCTCAAGGAGCATCCGACAGCGGACAAGATCGAGATCGATGACCTCCAGATCACCATCACCAGCCTGGTGGTATGGGGCACGTTCGTATTGCCGGGCAATATTCAGACTCAGACGCTTTCGCTCAGTGAACTGGCCCTGCAAAACCTGGCGGGCCAGCCCCTGGGCAATAAAACCGTGCACTACAACGGCGACCACGCGTTACCAGACTGGCTGACCGTGACCTACCTTGAAAAACTGGTGAGTACCGTCGACATCGGCAAGACCTACCCGCAGTACCTGCAAAAATTGCTGATTGACGACACCCGGCAAGCGTCCGAACTGCAAGCGCTCTACACCAGCCAGTTACCCATAGAACTGCCGCTCCTGGCGCTGCAACACAAGATCCAGGGCAAAGCAGGCATGGATGAAAAAGGGTACCGATATGTCGCCGCAGCACTGGGCAACACCGCAGAGCAGCGGCACATCGATGGCGAGGAAATTGTCATTCGGCCTTTGTCGTTCATCGCCCACCGCAGCAGTTCACGCACGGATGTCGTCAACAACATGTTTGTCATCGGTCCGAGGGAAGTGGAAAAAGGCCCCTGCGTACTCTATCGACCGCTGTTCGAAATGGCGCTGATCCAGTATCCAGGCCACGCCAACCTGCTCTACGCCATCGAGCATTCGCGACAGCTTCGCGAGTCGGTACTCGCCTGGTTGCCGGACGATGTGCGCTTCAATTACAGCCAGTTCGTATTCACCGCCAGGCTGCCCTCGGTGTGGACGATCCCGCAACTGCTGGTGAACCCGACCACCGCGTTCGACATGTCAGGGCCTGTTGCATTGGGGACCGCTGCGATTGAGAGCGATGTGCGGGGAACACTGTATGAGAGCAACGTCCAGGCCGTCATCACACAAGCCGAACGGCAATCGGTATCGGATGCGGAGGCACGCTGGGCGACACTTAAACGCGGCGGTTGGATGGTGTTCAATGCAGCGTTGCCATTCCTCGGTCGCAGTGCCGGCACGGCAGCGTGGATCTGGCAGATCATGGACGATTTGCAGGAAATCAGCGATGTCGAGAATGAACAGACCGACAAGACTGCCTGGACAGCAATCGCCGACATTCTCCTCGCCTTGGGCATGGTACTGGCCCATCGTGCAGCGGTCGGGAACAAGCCGCAGCATGAATCGATTGCGACGACGCCAGAAGAGACGCCACCCGTAACGTCCGCCCCCAAGACCATCAAACCGCAGCGTTTGCCGGACATGGCCGGCACCGAACTGCCTGTCGCTCATGACATGTCGCTCAATACGGTGACCGCACTGAAGCGCTCCCCCGTCGCACTTGCAGCGCTGCTCGACAGTTTCAAGATCGACAAACCCAAAGAACTCGGCGCCGAAGCCAACGAAGGCGTGCATCGCCACCTCTACGCAAAACAGAAGAAATGGTACGCATCGGTCGGCGACCGCTGGTTCGAAGTACTGATCAACGAAAACCAGGACGTACAGATCATCGACTCGCGCCGGCACCCCACCCTCGCGGGGCCGTTGCTGACCCGCACCGCCGGCGGTCAATGGATCATCGACCTGAGATTGCGCCTGCGTGGCGGTGGACTGCGCAGTGGGCGCGAACAGGAAAGAGGCAAGAACCTCAGAAAAGTACAGGCACTGATTGCCGAAATCGAAGCTTTCGACAACACGATGGCAGACAAGCAGAGTCAACTCGACGCGGCCCATAACGCAATGCACGATACATCGTCGACCGTGGACGAAGCCGTTGGCAAAAAGTACCTGGACACCCTCGACTCGCTCGACAAGGCGTACGCGGCAAACGTCGAGAAAATCAAGTCACTGAACCGCAAACAGACAGTGCCCAACTATCGGACAGTCATGATCGAACGCCTGCAGATGCTGTTGTTTCTGGGGCAGGAATGGCTCAGCCAGCACAACACCGATTTTCAGACCAATGTGAACGCGACCATCTCGATGATCGCTGACCACACCCATGTCGAACCGCAAAAGTTTATCCAGTCCTGTGAAAACATCACCGATCAAACCCAAGGCATCATCGAAAAGATCGAGGCTGCCCATGCCCGGTTCGCAGAACTCGAGCTGCTCGGCAAAGAAGCCGTAGAGACCGTTTCAACTTATCGAAAGGCACTCCCGAGCTACGACCTCAATGACCTCAAGCTGTTGCAGATCAGTCTTGGGCAAGAGATCTGCGTCAAGCCCGGCGAGACCGCGACTCGGGCAGACGCGCAACAGGCACTGGAAACGCTCATCGAGGATGCTGCGCTGAATATTCAGAGCTCGATGAATCTGACCGCCGATGAGAGCCTGAGCAACTTGCGCGATCGAATCGAAGCCCTGAGCAACGTTTCCGAGCAGTTTGCCGCGGTGGACCAACGTTTTGCCGACCTAGTCGCGGAGTTTCCCGATCAACTCCAGACCACTCGGCTGGGGCATGTACGGACTCGGGTCATCGAATTCAAAGCACACACAGACGTGCGTCTGGCTGACCTGCTGCGCAATAAACATCTGCTGGAGCCGTTGCCAGGCCCAGCGAAACCGACGTCGAGTCGCAAGATCATCAGCACCAGATTCAAGGGCACGCTCGTTGGGGAACGGAAAAAAAGCACGGATGGCCTAGACACCGAACTGGTCGAGGTGCGCGGAGAACTGACCGGCGTTATTGCCACGTTTCACGAAAAATCGCCCGGTGTATGGGTCGAACACGGCATCACCAAAACCCAACCTGCCAAGGCCAGACCGAACATCAAAAAAGCGGTCGAACACGCAAAAGCATTACTCGATGGCCTGGCGGCGTTCTACCGGCGCACCGAGGCGCGCATCAAACGAGGTCAACGTATCCCGGTCGAGATTGAGGAGATCTACCATGAGGAAGCCGAGCGCTTGCGCAAAGCCGGCGAAGCGCTTGATGAGGCAATGACGGCCGCCAATCTGACCGTCGACCCGAAGCATCCGACGGCCGCTCTCGGTCATGCACTGAGCAATGCGGCAACCGCACTCTACGAAAAAGGCACCAGTGCCCGCATCAGGATCATCAAACAACAACCTCCGACGGCAGCCCGAGTGGAGTGGCTCAAAAACAAGCTAGAGGTGCAGATAACGCAAACGGTCACCCGGCGCAGCCTCAAGGGGCAGGACAAGGACTTCCTCGACGAATATGAAGTGAGCGACGCCAAAACCGCAAAAGTGCTGTGGTATGCGCACTTTCACTATAAAAATGCCAGCGACGCGTCCGCTTCGTTCACCGCCGGGCACATGAAAACCCTCCAGCAACGGCGCCTGGGCGGCAAGCTTGACCTGCGCAACAAAAGTAACCAGCAACTGATCGAAATCTATCGCAGCCAGATCGGCAGTACATTGGCGCAAACCCTGTTTTTCAAACCTGCCACGCCTGTCGCAGACGCATCAGTGCGGCTCTGATCCCAGGCTCCGGCACGGCGGCAAAGCCCAGCACCAGTCCGGCACGCTGATCGGCTGAAGTCAGGGAATCGGGCAGCCAGTAATGGCTCAAGCCGTTGATTTCCACATCCACGCGGGCGGCTTGTTCAACCAATTGCTGCTCGCGCTCGATGCTGTTCACGGCCACCGTCAGGTGCAGCCCGGCAGACACCGCCGGCAGCTTGCCCACACCGGCGATTGCCGTCGGCCAGCCGTCCAGCAATGCATTGCGACGGTTGAGGGCTGCCCGACGCATACGCCGGATATGGCGCTGGAAATGCCCGGCGGCCATGAACTCGGCCATCACCATTTGCGTACTCACCTCGGAATGCCGGACGTCCACTGCCCGGCGTTGCGAGAACGCGTCCACCAGCCCCGGTGGCAGCACCAGATAGCCCAGTCGCAACGCCGGGAACGCGACTTTGCCGAAGGTGCCGACATACAGCACTCGCCCCTGTCGATCGAGCGCCGCCAACGGTGCCAATGGCGCGCCGGTGTAGCGGTACTCACCGTCGTAGTCATCCTCGATGATCCAGCCCTGGGTGCGTTCGGCCCAGGCCAGCAACTCAAGCCGTCGCGCCAGGCTCATCACCACACCCGTCGGGTATTGATGCGACGGCGTCACATAAGCCACGCGACAGTCACTGGCTGCCGACAGCGCCGAGCAATCCATGCCCTCTTCATCCACGGCGATACCGTGTAAACGGCCACCCGCCACCGCGAACGCATGGCCGGCCGCTCGGTAACCCGGATTTTCGATACCGACGCCATCACCCGGCGCCACCAGTAGCTGTGCACAAAGACTGATGCCTTGCTGTGCGCCGCTGGTGATCACAATTTGTTCAGCCGAACACTGCATGCCACGCGAACTGCGCAAATAAGCGGCAATCAGACCGCGCAAACGCGCATCGCCAGCCGGGTCGCCGTAGCACAGTTGCTGAAGATCGGGTTTGCGCCAAAAAGCCGCGTTGAGCTTGGCCCACACGTCAAAGGGGAACAGATCGAAGGCTGGAACGCCCACTCGAAATGCGCGGGGCGGACCACTGGGAGGTTTGGGTAAATGATTGTTTCTGACCCGGCACAGCGGATCGCTGTGGATAACTTTACTGGACGGATCAACAGGTAAATCCAGCCAATTTGTGGATAAGTCTGTGGGCAAGCCTGTTGAAAACCCTGTGGATACTTTTGTGGATAGTTTTTCCGCCGATAACGCGGCTTGGGGTAATTGCGCGACGTAGGTGCCATCACCGACTCGCCCCTCGATAAAGCCTTCGGCGTATAGCTGATCGTAGGCGCGCACCACACTGTTACGGGAAATGCCCAGCGCCGCCGCCAGATCACGGCTGGCCGGCAGGCGTGTGCCGCCGCACAGGCGCCCGTCCAGCACACGCAAACGCAGCGCCTGATAGAGCTGGCGGGTCAAGCCCAAGCGACGGTCGAGCTCGATACCCGCCGGATTGAAGGGCATGGACAACGTGGGCGATTCAGGCATGGCAATGGACCTATGAAATGGGTCGTCAATGGCTCTTACAACAGACCAATAGCCTGCCTAGGATGCAGGCATTCGCCAAGGAAAATTTCCCCATGTACACGCCCCGCGCCTTTGCCATCGACGAGTTGTCGCAACTCCACGAACTGATCCTCGCCACCCGCCTCGCCATTCTGGTGACCCACGGCGAAAACGGTCTGCAAGCCAGCCATGTGCCGGTGTTGCTGCATTGCGAGCAAGGCGAGAACGGCACGCTCTACGGGCATCTGGCCAAGGCCAATGCACAGTGGAAAGACTTGCGCGACGGGGCTCAAGCGATGCTGATCTTTGCCGGCCCGGACGCCTACGTCAGCCCGGGCTTTTACCCGAGCAAGGCCGAGCACGGCAAAGTCGTGCCAACCTGGAACTACATCGCGGTGCACGCCTACGGCCACGCCGAAACCTTCAGCGACGGCGGACGGCTGCTCGACATCGTCAGCACCCTCACCGACCGCCATGAAGCGGGCCGCGCGCAACCGTGGAAGGTTGACGACGCCCCCGCCGATTACATCGACGGCATGCTCAAGGCCATCGTCGGTTTTGCCATTCCCATCGACCGACTGGAAGGCAAGCGCAAGCTCAGCCAGAACCGCAGCCCCGCCGACATTGCCGGCGTGCGCGAAGGCCTGGCCGCCAGCCCCGACATCAATGATCAAACCCTCGCCCACTTGATGCGTTAAGGAATTCACCATGAGTCAGATCGAGATCCGCCCAGTCACCGCCAATGATCACGCCGCCTGGCTGCCGCTGTGGCAGACCTACCTGCGTTTCTACAACACCGAGCTGCTCGAGGCCGTAACCCATAGCACTTGGCAGCGCCTGCTCGACCCCAGCGAGCCAACCCACGCCGCCCTCGCCTGGGCCGATGGCAAAGCCGTGGGCATGGTGCACTACATCTACCATCGCTCGAACTGGAGCATCGAAAACGCCTGCTACCTGCAAGACTTGCTGGTGGCGCCTGAAACCCGCGGCACCGGCGTCGGTCGCCTGCTGATCGAACACGTCTACGCCACGGCCAAGGCTGACGGTTGCGCCAAAGTGCATTGGCTGACCCACGAAACCAACGCCACCGCGATCCAGCTCTACGAGCGCATCGCCGAACGCCCAGGCTTCATCCAGTTTCGCAAAGCCCTTTAAGGAGAGACACACATGACTGCTTCACTGGCCGACTGGAAAGGTGTCCCCGCCCCCACGACCACACTGATCGAAGGCCGCTTCATTCGCCTGGAAAGACTCGACCCGGCCCGTCACGCCGACGAGCTGTTCAACGCCCTTGAAGGCCCCGGCGCCGACCCGAAACTGTGGAACTATCTGCCTTACGGCCCATTCCCTGAGCGCAGCGTGTTCAATGCCTGGCTGAGCAACCACGCGGCCAGCAGCGATCCGTATTTCTTCAGCGTCATCGACCGCGCCACAGGTCAGGTGCAAGGCATCCTCAGCCTGATGTCGATTGTCCCGGCCCAGGGCCGCATCGAAATCGGCCACGTCACCTTCGGTGCACCGATGCAGCGCACGCCGAAAAGCACCGAGGCGGTTTACTTGTTGGCCAAATACTCCTTTGAGCTGGGCTACCGTCGCCTCGAATGGAAGTGCAACAACGGCAACGCCCGCTCCAAATACGCCGCCGAGCGCTTGGGTTTCAGCTTCGAAGGCGTGTTTCGCCAGCACATGGTGGTCAAGGGCGAGAACCGCGACACTGCGTGGTATTCGATTCTCGATGGTGAGTGGCCAGCGATTGCGGCCGGGTTTGAGCGGTGGTTGTGCGATGAAAACCAGACGCCTGACGGGCAGGTGAAAGGGCTGGTCGAGTGCCGCTCCTGAGCGTCTGAAAGCAAAAGATCGCAGCCTGGCAGGCAGCGATCTTTTGATGTTTAACGGACATCTCGCCGAATTCGCACCACGCCCATCTTCATCCCAAACGGGCGATTGTATGTTTTCAACAAGCACAGTGCGTTCGGCAACGGTCAGGCTTATTTCAGACCCCACTTTTTCAATCGCTGGTCAATCACGCCTCAATAGCGTATTTCCCAACCAATGCGCTGGCGGCACATGCGCATGCGCCGCCAGCACGTTAATCACTCCGTGGGCACTAACCTGTCCAGCACCCGATTAACCGCCAGCTCTGCCAGCATCACCACCTGCGCGATGCCTTGCAGGGTTTTGCGGTTCGAGCCTTCAACCATTGCCGCGTGGTTGTTGAGCATGACGGTGGCGGAACCGAGCGTTTCACTGGCGTCGGCCAGCAGGGATTCGGAGTCGGCCTCGGGGTGCGCCATGTACAGCGTGCTGGGTGTGTAGGGCGTGGCCATGATGGCGGCGGCCGGTGGGCAGAGATAGTGGTCGAGGGCGCGCTCGGCGGCCTCATGGAATTTCTTTGAATCGGGCGATTCGTAGGGGGATGCCGGATCTGTGACCGGCGGGTTAGGCGTAACTTTGAACATGGTGACTACCTCTTTTGAGGCTGCGACCATCCCGCTGCTAAACGATAGGGAGGCAGCTGTGCGCAAGTTAGCAGACCGGTAGTCACCCGAACCCGGCGCACCCGAAGGTGCCATGCGCACAGCCACCATCGAGCGCAGGCAAATGCCTGACCGGATGAGACTCGTACGACCGAATAACTAGCCGGGCTGCTAAACCCGATCACTGGGAATCAGTGACCCGATCCAAGTTACGCAGCCAGCCCTGGGCGCACAAGCCGGCGGATTCTGGCGTAGCCGTAGGCAACGACGCAAGGATTTGTAGGTCGCGAGGCGTAAAGCCAATAGGTCTTAAACGAGAACAACGCCAGATGTTTACTACACAAAAATAATTGGCGATTTGTCTGACGTATTTGAGCCGCATACATGCCAAGAATCCGAGCCTCGCAATAGCGTCAGTGAAGAGGCAACCGAACCACACGAACAATCAAGGTCCTTTCCTTCAACCCCATAGGACCCCTCCTACATTTTTTCTTCGGCACGTTTGTTAGCTTTCGGCACTTGTATCTGCCTTCACGCATTCAGATACAAATTCCCTCAGCGACCGTCGAAGGAACAAAGGATGCCTAGCCCCAGCCCTCTCGCACGTTTCAATCTGACCATTGATGGTCTGGAGCACGACCTTCAAGTCCTGGAGTTCACTGGTCAGGAAGCGATCAGCACACCCTATGCCTTTGACCTGGTGCTGGTCAGCGAGAGGCCGAATCTCGATCTTGAAAGCCTGCTGCACAAACAAGCGTTTCTGGCATTCAGCGACGGTCGCAATGGCATCCATGGGCAAATCCATCGCGTTGCGCAAGGCGACGCTGGCAAACGTCTGACGCGTTACAACCTCACGCTTGTTCCTCGGGTGGCTTATTTGGGCCACCGCATCAACCAACGTATTTTTCAACAGCTGACCGTCCCGCAAATCATTGCGCAGGTGCTGGAAGAACACGGCATCCACCGCGATCTTCATCTGTTTCAGTTGGGTGCCATTTATCCGGATCGCGAGTACTGCGTGCAGTACGACGAATCAGATCTGCACTTCGTCCAAAGGCTCTGCCAAGAAGAAGGCATTCATTACCACTTTCGGCACAGTCGCGAAAAACACCTGATGGTATTTGGGGACGACCAAACCGTATTCCCCAGGCTTGACCGGCCAACACCCTACAAACAAAACAGCGGCATGGTTGCCGAGGGACCCGTGATCAAACGATTCGACCTGCGAGTCGAAGCGCGCACCAGTCGCACCACTCGCCGTGACTACGACTTCGAAAAATCCCGAATTCTTCTGGAGTCCAACTACGAACCTGGCACCGATCTCACGCAGCCTGACCTGGAAGATTACGACTACCCCGGCCGCTTCACCCTGCGTGAGCGCGGCAAGTTTTTAACCAAACGGGCACTGGAGCGCCATCGTGCCGACTATCGGCAGGCTGAAGGCAAAAGCGATCAGCAGACCTTGGTATCCGGGCATTTTATGGAGATGTCCGAGCATTCACGCACGCAGTGGAATGCGCTTTGGTTGCTGACAGAAGTGCGCCACGAATGTAAGCAGCCGCAAGTGCTGGAAGAGAGCATCACCAGCGCAGGCTCCGCGCAAGAACATGACTTTGTTCAAGGTTATCGAAATCAATTTGTCGCGACGCCTTGGGACGTTTTCTACCGACCGCCACACCATTACCAAAAGCCGCGAATACTGGGTAGCCAGACCGCCATGGTCACCGGTCCCAAAGGCGAGGAAATCCACTGCGACCCCTTCGGCAGGGTCAAGGCTCAGTTTTTTTGGGACAGAGAAGGTCGTAACGACGACAAAAGCAGTTGCTGGTTGCGGGTGTCGTCCAATTGGGCCGGCAACGCCCATGGCAGCGTCACTATTCCGAGAGTGGGCATGGAGGTGCTGGTCAGCTTCCTGGAAGGCGATCCTGATCAACCGGTGATCAGTGGCTGTCTGGCCAACAGCGCCAACCCGGTGCCCTACGAACTGCCCGCGCACAAAACCCGAAGTGTATTTCGCTCACGCAGTTCACCCGATAGCGGCGGATTCAACGAATTGCACCTGGAAGATCGCGCCGGGCAGGAGTTGATCTACCTGCGTGCCCAACGCGACATGGAGCACAAGGTCGAAAACGACAGTCGACTTGAAGTCGGCAACGAACGCCGGGAAACCATCAAGGGCAACAGCATCACCGTGCTGGAAGCCGAAGAACACCGAACCATCACCGCCGACCGCAAAGTGCAACTCAAGGCCAATGACTATCTGCATGTCGCGAGCAACAGCCAGACCCGAGTCGACCAAACGCTGGTGGTGGAGGCTGGCCAGCAAGTGCACATCAAGGCTGGGGCGCACCTGACGCTGGATGCTGGCGCGAGCATCAGCCTCAAGGCCGGTGGGCAGCACATTGTGATCGGCCATGCGGGCATTTTCAGCAGCAGCGAAATCCAGATCGGGGGTGCCCCGGTGGCGGGTTCCGCTGCCGCATTGTCAATGCCGGGGGCCAATGACGCCTTGGCGATGCCAGCAGAACGGCCGCCCATGATTGCGCCCAGTCAGAACGAGTTGATGGCCGTCAGCAGTGCTATGGGATCGGACTTCTGCCCCATCTGCGAGGCCTGTCGTGCGGGTATTTGCCTGCCCCGGGGAGCCGCCGCATGACTGACTCGCTACCCCGCCAATGGATGAGAGAACAGCAACGTTCAGGTTTTGCCTTGTGCGTCGTTCTGGACTCACAGAACGAGCGCGACCTGCGCCAATCCCTTTTAAAAACCAGCCAATTCGACCAATACCTGAGTGTTTACGGTGAAACGTTGGTGGCTGATCTGGCGGATGCCGGGCCATTCATCTTCACTTTCGATCAGCCTGACGACAGCCGCATCAGTGAACTGCTGAAGAATCCGCAACGCAACTGGGGCTGGTTTGCCAGCCTTCAAAAAGGCGATTTGAGCAGGCTGGTCAAACATTGGCACGAACGCCTGATCATCGGTGCCCGCCCACATCAGGCGCTGTACCGCTTTCACGATAATCGGGTATTGAGCCGCGCCCTCGCGCACCTGCCTGAGGACGCCTGGCCGGCCTACCTCGGGCCAGCGATCAGCGTGTGTTACTGGCAAGGCACACACTGGCAAGGCACGAACAATCCCGCCCCCGGCAGCTACCCAGTGCCAGATCAGCCGCTGTGGCATCAAGTGCCAGCGCCCAACCAACAGACGGATGAAATTCGCCGCAGCAATGCTCATCGCTATCTGCTGGCGGAGCATGTCCAGGCTTACGCCAAACTTGCCGAACACCATGATCCTGATACGTGGCTGCGCAACAGACTGGCGCAGGCGCAAACGTGGGGTTGGCTGGCACCGGAGCAACTGGAGTTTTTGCTGACCCAGAGCCTGCAGGCGCAGGGCTACACGTTGGCGCCGCACTGGCAGGTTCGGGCCGGTGAAACGCCGAGTGAGCATTTCGAGCGGGTGTCGCAAACAACAGCATTTTGGCAAGGAGAAGCCGCCCTATGAAAAGCCTGATTCGCACAGCAAGTCTGGGTTTTGGCCTCGCGTTAACCGCAGGCTGTGCGAGCAGCCACAGTCAGCCGAATACCTTCACCTTCACCGCCGATATGCCGCCCGACTTTGCATACGTTGCAGTGGTTTATTACGTGCCTGCCAAGGGCGAAACCTGCACCGTTGAAAAAAAGGCCAACTTGGCACCCGTGTTCAACGGCGAGTGGCGAACGGAATACAAACCTGATGCTGAAATAACGATTCGCAGAACCCGTAGCGGCTGTCCGTTGGTGATCAATCGCATCGAACTGAAAATCTACGCGACTTACGGTAAGGATCGGGGAGATTTTGGCGCCGACAGCGCCAGGGTGTTCATTCGGAATGAGGTGGAAGATCAGTACAGAAACGTTTTCAACGAAGCGGGTGAAAGTACCTTCTATGGCGAATGCCAACAGCTCTTCCGAACGGTGGGGCCAAAACGACGCATCGTGAAACTCCTCGATTGCAAGACTACCGATGCTCAGGGCGAGCTGCGACGAGGCAAGCCTTCTGCGGCCTATACCCCGGAACAACTGCCGGGTAAGACCGTGAAGATGCACATCAAATTGGCCGACGAGGAAGAGCCTGCCTTCAAAGATACCTGGGTCAAGGTGCCGAACGGCTGGAAGCGTTGTATGGGCAAAAATTTTGAGGATCAAGACGCTTATTGCTTTGGCAATTACAAAGACTTCAGCAGCTTTCAGATGCCAGACGGCCGGCAATGCACCATCTATCCCGGTTGCACGGAATAAGGACATTACTCAATGACTACCTCGTATCCCCTGCTTAAAAGCTCTGTTTTGGGTTGTTGCTTCGTTGGCATTTCAGGCTGCGTGAGCAGTCAGCCGAATACGTTCACTTTCACCGCCGATATGCCGCCCGACTTCACCTATGAGGCCATCGCAGTGTATGTGCCTGCCAAAGGGGAAACCTGCACCGTGCCGGGCGGACGAGGCACTGGAGTTGGTTACAACCTGAAATGGCGTGAAAACTATCAGCCCAACTCCGAAATAGCCCTGCGCAGAACTGTCAGCGGATGCCCGCTGGTGATAAGCCGCATCGAGCTGGAAATCTATGCGACTTACGGTAAAGACCGGGGAGATTTTGGCGCTGACAGCGCCAGAGTGTTCATTCGGAATGAGGTGAAAGATCAGTACAAAAGCGTCTTTAACGAAGCAGGCGAAAGCACCTTCTACGGTGAATGCCAACAGCTCTTCCGAACGGTAGGGCCAAAACGGCGCATCGTGAAACTCCTCGATTGCAAGACTACCGATGCTCAGGGCGAGCTGAAAAGAGGCAAGCCTTCCGCAGCTTATACCCCGGACCAACTGCCGGGTAAGACCGTGAAGATGCACATCAAATTGGCCGACGAGGAGAAACCCGGCTGGGGAGATACGTGGGTGAAGGTTCCGAATGGCTGGAAGCGTTGCATGGGTAGAGGACTTGAGGATCAACGAGGTTATTGCAACGGCAATTACACCGACTTCAGCACTTTCCAGATGCCCGACGGCCGGCAATGCACCATCTATCCCGGTTGCACTGAATAAGGACATTACCCAATGACTAAGTCTTATCCCTTGCTTAAAAGCGCTGCTTTGGGCTGCTGCTTCGTTGGCATCTCAGGCTGTGCGAGCAGTCAGCCCAACACTTTCACCTTCACCGCCGATATGCCGCCCGACTTTGCATACGTTGCAGTGGTTTATTACGTGCCTGCCAAGGGCGAAACCTGCACCGTTGAAAAAAAGGCCAACTTGGCACCCGTGTTCAACGGCGAGTGGCGAACGGAATACAAACCTGATGCTGAAATAACGATTCGCAGAACACGTAGCGGCTGTCCGTTGGTGATCAATCGCATCGAACTGAAAATCTACGCGACTTACGGTAAGGATCGGGGAGATTTTGGCGCCGACAGCGCCAGGGTGTTCATTCGGAATGAGGTGGAAGATCAGTACAGAAACGTTTTCAACGAAGCGGGTGAAAGTACCTTTTACGGTGAATGCCAACAGCTTTTCCGAACGGTGGGGCCAAAACGACGCATCGTGAAACTCCTCGATTGCAAGGCTACCGATGCTCAGGGGGAGCTGAAAAGAGGCAAGCCTTCCGCAGCTTATACCCCGGACCAACTGCCGGGTAAGACCGTGAAGATGCACATCAAATTGGCCGACGAGGAGAAACCCGGCTGGGGAGATACGTGGGTGAAGGTTCCGAATGGCTGGAAGCGTTGCATGGGTAGAGGACTTGAGGATCAACGAGGTTATTGCAACGGCAACTACACCGACTTCAGCACTTTCCAGCTGCCAGACGGCCGGCAATGCACCATTTATCCCGGTTGCACTGAATAAGGACATTACCCAATGACTAAGTCTTATCCCTTGCTTAAAAGCGCTGCTTTGGGCTGCTGCTTCGTTGGCATCTCAGGCTGTGCGAGCAGTCAGCCCAACACTTTCACCTTTACCGCCGATATGCCGCCCGATTTCACGTATCAGGCCATTGCTGTGTATGTGCCCGCCAAAGGCGAAACCTGCACCGTGCCGGGCGGGCGAGATACTGAAGTGGAATACAACATGAAATGGCGGGGAATCTACCAGCCCAGCAATGAAATAGCCCTGCGCAGAACAGTCAGCGGTTGCCCGCTGGTCATCAGCCGCATCGAGCTGAAAATCTACGCAACTTACGGTAAAGCCCGGGGTGATTACGGTGTGGATATCGCCAGCGTGTTTATTCGGAATGAAGTGGAAGATCAATACAAAAGCGTCTTTAACAAAACGGGCGAAAGTACCTTCTCAGGTGAATGCCAACAGTTATTTCGCACGTCGGGTAAGCCCCGAATCCTCAGAAAACTCCTCGACTGCAAAACGATAGGTGCCCAGGGCGAGCTACGACCAGGCAAACCTTCCGCAGCTTATACCCCGGACCAACTGCCGGGTAAGACCGTGAAGATGCACATCAAATTGGCCGACGAGGAGAAACCCGGCTGGGGAGATACGTGGGTGAAGGTTCCGAATGGCTGGAAGCGTTGCATGGGCAGAGGGCTTGAGGATCAACGAGGTTATTGCAACGGCAATTACACCGACTTCAGCACTTTCCAGATGCCAGACGGCCGGCAATGCACCATTTACCCCGGTTGCACGGAATAAGGAGGTTTCGACATGACATCAATGGAAAAAGAGCTGGAATCTCCACTGAGCAGCCGCGTATTGACATGCCCAGCACAGGGTCGGTGGAGCAGCTTTCAATTAGTCGACGAGTTTGGTTCTGGCGAACCGTATGAAGGCTTGGCCTACGTCGTAATCGATTCGGAAGGAAAAACCTACGATGGCAATCTCGATGGCACTGGCACAGGCAAAGTTTCTGAGCACTTCGCAGGGCCGATAGCCCTCACCTTTGATCAGAAGTACCAAGGGGAAGAAGAGCTATATAAGGACTTACAAACAAGACCTCATTACCCCCTGAAAATCACTGAACTCCAAGTACGCGCCGAACAAACCCGTTACTTGAACCACAACTCGACCCGCATCAAAGACAACCCCGCACAAGCCTGCGCCGATGAATTCTTTCAGGTGGAAGTGCGCCATCTGGTCAAGCATGTTTCGCATTTACCACCGCAGGTTTACAGCCACTACCCGCCCGGGTCGGGGCCGGCGAAAATCATGGGCAAGCATGGTGAACGCGGTGTTGCCCTCATGCCGCTCAAACACACGGTGCTGGAAGTACGCCCGATGCGCGCCTTGCGCCCCATGCTGTCAATCGACCCTGGTTTCTGCGCGCTAAATCTCTATCAACTGGCGCTCATGGCCACCCTGAGCTATTGCCCGTTTGGTCAGAAGCCAGAGAAACACCCCGGCGAAATAAAAACCGTGAGCTTCCCCCTGCAACCCAGCGTGGGTAACTGGTTCGGGGATGCACTGGCCAAATTCGAAGAGCTTGGGAAAGTCGATGCGACGCAGACATCAGCGTATTACCCGCTTTTTGAAGATGTGCCTTACTCCAGGCGACTGGAGATCGTGCCGTTCGACTCAGACCTCTATGACGCAAACAAACCTGAACGGAAAGACGAGCAGGAATACCCGGCCAAGATTCATTTCTACGACGACAGGAAATCCGGCTCGGAAGCCACTGATACCCAAGCCTTTATCACCCACCACGACGAGCTGATCCTGATTTCGATACGCGGCACCGATGACACCTTTATCGCGGATGGCCTGCGCGACGCCGATGCGCTCCAAGTGCCGTTCGAAGACACCGACAGCAAGGTACACCGCGGATTCTACGAGGCAGCACTGAAAGCCTATGGCTTTGTCATGGAATACCTAGACAGGTTTTATACCGGTCAAAAACTGCTGATCTGCGGGCACAGCCTCGGAGGCGCAGTCGCATTGCTGCTGTCGGAAATGCTGCGTCGCAGACCAGAAGGCTACAACATCCAGCTCTACACCTACGGCGCCCCCCGCGCCGGTGACGCCCTTTTCACCAAAGGTGCAGAGCCGCTGGAACATCACCGCATGGTCGCCCATAACGACCCGGTGCCCAGTGTGCCCGGCACCTGGATGAACACCAAAACGAGTGTTTACGGAACAGGTGCGGCACTGACCTTCGTCAACGTGCCCGTTGGCCTGTCGGTGTTTGTCGCCGGTATTACCAACTGGACCGGTGAACCCTACGAGCATCACGGCAAGCTGTACCACGCGATGCCGGTGCAGTTTGATCGCAATGAAAAGTCCATGATCCTGTGGGAGCCCGGTTGCGACACCGTTGCCCAGCATGCCGCCTGCTCGGTGGCCATTCAGCAAAAAAACGGCCTCCCGGATCGACCTTCGTTACTGACGCAACTCTTCAATGCCGGCAGCCACTCGATGGTCGGCAGCTACATTCCGGCGTGCTGGGCAACGCTGAAACGTTGGCAGGAAGCGCAATCAGCAAACCGATCCCTCGTATCGGATAGAGAGTTTGAGTGGATGCAAAAAGCGCTGGCGAGCATTACTTTGCAGTTGCGGCAAAAGCGCGACCAGACACGCCCGGACGCTTACGTTCGCCATCATGAAAAAACCATCGAAGCGCTCAATCGCGAGATCGACAAAATACAAATGTCGCTTGATCGCCTCAAAACCTTGCGTCAACAGCGCATCACCGAAAAAAAGGTCTACGGATCACTTTCGGACCAGCCCGAGCCGCTGTCTGAAAGCCTGTCGCGCTGGCTTGCCCATTCGGAAAACAAAGTCGTCGAGCAGTTGGCCATGGCGCCCACCAGCAAAAGTGATGACGGGCTACTGGCGTCGATCTACGGCCATACAGTGGGTGCGCCGCATACGCTGGATATCGATTCATTCATCTAAAAACAGTCCGGCACCCTCGCCATTTGCGTGTCTTGCGGGTAACCCGCGCCCGAAGGCTGCCCGGTTAACCCGCGAGGTTTTCCATGAAAGATTCAAGTTCAATGTCCGAAGCTCAAGCGCTGCCTGATTATCACCAATGCCTCCCCGCCGAACTCCACAGCCATGCGGATGATTTCATTCGCTATTTGCACGAACTGCCCAAGAGATCGCCGGTCGAGTGCCCGCTGTGCGGTCATCCACGCTTCAGACTGGAAACCAGCCAGAAAACACGCCTGCCTTTTTACCGCTGTGTGGCCTGCAACAAAGGCTTTAACTGTCTCTCGAAAACACCGTTTTCGAAAGTCGGGCTAATGCACCTCTGGTCAACCTTTGGTCAATACCTGTTGGCGGGTTGGTCGATGCGAGGTATTGCCGAAGCCATGAATATTGCCCCCAGCACCACTTCGCGGTGGAACAAACACTGCCGCATTGTCATGGCTAAAGACTTTCCAACGTTGTATCAGTGGTGGGCGGCACGCCAGGATCGAATCGATCTGGAGCCACCCGCACCTATTGCGGCTCAGGCCCAAGCGTTTCTGAGTGGGCTGGAGCATTTGCTCACGACTCCTCAAGCAGTCTGTCCAAAGTGCGGTTCACCTGACATGAAGCGTTTCGATGAGCGCCGCCCTGATTTTCGTTGCCCAGGCTGTTACAGCACTGTGAGTTTGCTGCAGGGCACGCTACTGGCCCGATTGGGTTATCCAGAGCATTGGCTGGGTTTTGTTCAAGGCTTGATCAACGGCGAGAGCGTGACTGATTTACAGCGGCGTACAGGCCTTTGCCAGCAGACGTGCAAGCGTTGGCAAGTACGTTTCATGCGGATGTTTGAAGAACAGGGCCACACCGATCTGGCACAGTGGATTACATGGCTGCGCAGCCGTCGGGTTAAAGAAGTGAGTGATTTTGTGCGAGACGGCGGGGAGCTGGAAGCGGTTACAGGTTCTCGTTATTCCGCCAATTCAGGACGGCGATTTGCCGTTCCCCCGAAGAACCCGTGGAAGCGCAAACCCGATAAGTAGGCCGTAGGAGCATTTAACGCCGCGCACTTTTATCGGCGCACCGGGTTGGTCAGGGGGCGATGGCAGAAGTCATGGGACAGACCTCATCAAGCAGATGAGGCCAATCCTGGAGTCGCTATGCGTCCGTCATGTGGGATGGCCCCTACACCCTGGAGCTGCCGCAGGCTGCGATCTTTTGATCTTCTCTCAAGCCAGTTTCTGCGCCAGCACCGCAATGTGCTCCGGGCCGATCCCGCAGCAACCGCCCAAGTGACTGGCGCCGCGCTGCTGCCAATCAATCGCCCATTGCAGATAGCCGGGTGGATCGAGGTCTTCGCGCAACGGATCGAGTCCGTCATTGGCCGTCGCTTCCTTAGGCTGCGGCGGGAAGGCGTTGGCATAGGCGCCGATGTTTATCTTCACGCCCAGACGTTCGAAGGTCGCGCGTGCCGCGTCAATCGCCGCGCCGATCACTTCCGGCTGACTGCAATTGAACAACAGCGTCTCGACGCCCAACTCAGCCGCCGCTGCAGCCGCTTCGGCCACCGGCTCGCCGGAACGCAAACGCGGCACTTCGTCGGTGTCTTCGTCCTTCAAGGTAAACGACAGCCAGAACGGCTTGCCGTCCTGCGGCAGCCCGGCGTGAATGGCGCGCGCCTCGACGATCGAGCTTTGGGTTTCCGCCAGCCAAAGATCAACGTGCGCTGCCAGCCCCTTGACCAACGGGCCCAGCAACTCGGTCACCCGGGACGCCTCGAACAGGTCCGGACGATAGGAGCCAAACAACGGCGGCAACGAACCGGCCACCCGCACCGCTTTGCCCGAAGCCTGCACCGCACGCCGCGCCAGTTCACCGGCCAACGCCGCCAGCGCCTGCCCTTCAGCGGCGAAACGTTCTTCGCCGATGTGGAACGGCACCACCGCGTAACTGTTGCTGGTGATCACATTGGCCCCGCTGGCGATGTAAGCGGCGTGTACCGCTTCCACCGCCTGCGGCGCTTCGCACAACGCCAGCGCTGACCACTCGGGTTGCCGGAATGGCGCACCGGCGCGTTGCAACTCACGGCCCATGCCGCCATCGAGAATAATCGTGCTTGCTGCGCCCATATGCCTTTCACTCATAAGCTTATGAAAATAACTCACTATCAGAGTCGTTCTTATAACTATTTAATACGCACCATTCCGTTAATGACAACTTCTTTTTCAACCAGGGATCGACTGTGAAATTTCAACCGCTACTGGCCCTGGGCCTGACGATTCTGGCCGCCTCCTCCCAAGCCTTCGGCGGCGCCACACTGGATCGCGTCGAGCAGAAAAAAGAACTGGTTGGCGTGCTGATGGAAAGTTATCCACCGTTCTCGTTTCTCAACGAAGACAACCAGCTCGACGGTTTCGACGTTGATGTCGCCAAAGCCGTGGCGGACAAACTGGGGGTTAAGCTGCGTCTGGAAACGCCGTCCTGGGACGTCATCGCCGCTGGCCGCTGGAGCGGGCGCTACGACATCTGCATCTGCTCGATGACCCCGAGCAAGGCCCGCGCCGAAGTGTTCGATTTCCCGGTCGAGTACTACGCCTCCCCTGCGGTGATCGTGGTCAACGCCAAGGATGACCGCATCCACGGCGCCAAGGACCTGAGCGGCATGAAGGTCGGCCTCACCAGCGCCTCCAGCTACGAAAGTTATCTGAACAAGAATCTGGTCATCGAAGGCGCCGAAGACACGCAGTTGCAGTACCCGTTCGAAGACGTGCAGATCGCACCGTACGATACCGACAACGTTGCCTTCCAGGACCTGGGCCTGGGGGCCGGTGTGCGTCTGGACGCGATCCTCACCAACCTCGTCACCGCGCAGCCACGCCTGAACGAAGACAAACGCTTCAAACTGGCCGGTGCGCCGCTGTATTCGGAACCGAATTCGGTGGCCATCGAAAAGGGTGACGCCCAGTGGGATGCCAAAGTGCGCGAGGTGTTTGCGCAGCTCAAGCAGGACGGCACCCTGAGCAAGCTCTCACAAAAATGGATCGGCGCCGACATCAGTCAATGACTTCTTTCCCGACACCTCCACAGCCACCGCAACCGGTGGCTGCATCACGCCTGCAACGGCTCTTCGGTTTTCGTACGCGGTTGTACCTGACCTGGGCGGCGATGTTCTGCCTGTGCGCCGGGTTCTTCCTGAGCTTCGACCTGAAGTTCTCGATCATCCTCGACAAGCTGCCCAACCTGGTCGGCCTGAAGCTGGCACCCAATGGCTTCCTGCAAGGCGCGGCGCTGACGTTGTTTCTGTGCGTGTGCTCGATTGTCGCCTCGTCATTGCTGGGCTTCGTCACCGCGTTGGGGCGCTTGTCGAAAAGTGCCGTGGCGTTTGGCATCGCCAGTTTTTACGCTTCGTTTTTTCGTGGCACGCCGCTGCTGATCCAGATCCTGCTGATCTATCTCGGCTTGCCGCAATTGGGCATCGTACCCGGCGCCATCGTTGCCGGGATCATCGCCCTGTCGCTGAACTATGGCGCTTATCTCAGCGAAATTTTCCGCGCCGGCATCCTCGGCGTCCCCTATGGTCAACGCGAAGCGTCACTGGCGCTGGGCATGCGGGAGTCGGTGATTTTCTGGCGCATCACCCTGCCCCAGGCCATGCGCACGATCATCCCGCCAACCACCAACCAATTCATTTCCATGCTCAAAGACTCGTCGCTGATCTCGGTGATGGGCGTTTGGGAGGTGATGTTTCTGGCGCAGTCGTATGGTCGATCAAGCTATCGCTACATCGAAATGCTCACGACCGCCGCGATCATTTACTGGGTGATGTCGATCGGGCTTGAGCTGATCCAGGCACGCATGGAGCGCCATTACGGCAAGGCTTACGAACGCCGTACCTAAGGTGCTCTGCACTATCACCGACATCATTCTGTAAAACCCCATCGCTATACAGGACGGCCCGCTTATAACAAAAGGCCGTCCGCCCATGCCCTTCTCGCCTCAGCGATTGTCCCTCGCCATCGCCCTGTTGATCGCCACCACGGCCGCTCACGGCAAAACCGTGCAGATCGACAGCGCCACCACGGCTTCGCAAACCCTCGGTGGCAGCGACACGCTGACGATTTCGGCGCCGGGCAGCATCACCAACAGTGGCAAGGCTGTCAGCCTGAAGGACAACACCAGCGGTGTCGGCGTGGTGATCGATAACGCCGGCAACATCATCTCCACTGGCGGCCGGGCCATCGACAGCAGCGGCGACCTGAGCCAGGCACGCAATTACGCCCTCTACAACCGCAGCGGCGGGCAGATCCTCGGTGCCAATGATGCGTTGCGCATCGACAGCAACTTCGTCAGCGGCAGCCTGTTGATCGACAACAGTGGCGTCATTCGCTCCACCACCGGTCAAGGGCTGGACCTGGATGCGCTGCGCCGCGACGGGGTGAAAACCACGATCATCAACCGTGCGGGCGGGCTGATTCGCGGCGAGGCCAGCGACGGCATGAAGACCGGCGCCAATGCGACGATTACCAACTACGGCGAGATCTCGACGGGCGATTCGCACAACGCCGACCAAAAATTCGACGGCATCGATATCGATACCGCCACGGGTGTGTCGATCACCAACGACGGCGTCATTTCCGGCGGCCGCCACGGCATCACCACTGACCTGGGCGCGACACTGGTCAACTACGGACAGATCACCGGGCGCAACGGCTCGGGCTTCGGCTCCGACGGCGATGGTACGGTGATCAACCACGGCACCATTACCGGCGCGTACGCCGGGCTGCAAGCCAACGGTGATGGCGACGGCGTGGACATCGACAAGATCGCCCACATCGAAAACTACGGCACCATTCAAGGCGTTGGCGCGGGCGGTGTCGACAAGGGCGGGTTCGCCAACGGCAGTGAAGGCATCGCCCTGGGCGGCGGCTACATTTTCAACGCCAGCGGCGCCCTGATCAGCGGCGCTAACAGCGCGATCCTGGTAGACGACGGTAGCGACGGCTCGGGGCTGGCGGCAACCACGCTGGAAAACTTCGGCACCGTCCAGGGCCTCGACGGTTTTGGCGTGAAGTTCGTCGGTGAGTTCGCCGACAACGTGGTCAACGGCGGCACCCTCAGCGGCAGCAATGGCCTGGCACTGGATCTGGGCGGTGGCAACGACAGCGTGACCTTGCGCAATGGCAGCCGCTTTATCGGTGTGGTCGATGGCGGCAGCGGTTACGACCGGGTAGTGATGGACGACGTGGCGGGTGGCAGCTTCAGCGACAGTCGCAATTTCGAGTGGCTGGAGGTCAAGCAAGGCGCGTGGACGCTGACCGGTAGCGGCGATTTCAGCGACGGCGGCGCAGTGCGCAACGGCGCGACGCTGATCAACCAGGGCGCTATCGCCGGCAACCTCACCGTGGATGCTGGCGGGGTGTATGCCGGGGGCGGTTCGGTGGGCAGCCTCAACGTCAACGGTACATTGCGCACAGACACGGGCCTGGGCCGCGCGACGATTGTGCGTGACTTGAACATGGGCAGCGCAGCCACCCTCGCCTACGGCGTCAACGCCGACGGCAGCAGCGCGCCAGTACAGGTCGGTGGCACCGCGAATCTCAACGGCGCGACCCTGGCCGTTAATCCCGGCAGCGGCACCTATCCGTGGCAGAGCCATTACACCGTGCTGCAAGCCACGCAGGTCAACGGCACCTTCGGCAAGGTCAGCAGCGATTACGCCTTTCTCACACCCACGCTGGCCTACACGCCAACTCAAGTCGACCTGACATACACCCGTAACGACGTCGCCTTCAAAGATTTCGCCGCCACCGGCAACGGCAGTAGCGCCGCCAACAGTCTGGCCTCAATGGGCAAGCACAACGCGCTATACAACGCCCTGCTCAACACCACCCAAAGCACTGCCGGCGCGGCAATCGAGCAACTGGCCGGGGCCAGCAATGCCAACCTGACCAGCGCCACCCTTGGCGCCAGCAGCCAGGTGGGCAACAGCATGCTCTCGGCGATGCAGCAGATCGGCGGCAGCCCAGGACTGATGGTCGGCCTCGATCAACGCGAAACCCCTGTGCTGGCAGCCAACGGCGTGCCGTCCGAGGCGCGCAACCTGAACGATCCGAACGCTCGCGGCCGCCTCTGGCTGCAAGCCATCGGCGGCTACGGCAAGCTCGACGGCGAACACGGCAGCAGCGGTCTGGAGCAACGCTCAAAGGGCAGCGTGCTCGGTGCCGACTGGTCGCTGAATTCAGCATGGCGATTGGGCGTATTGGGCGGTTATTCGACAACCGATCTGGACGCCACAGGCGTCGATGGCAATGTCGAGAGCTGGCATGCCGGCGTTTATGCCCTGCATCAGAACGGCCCGCTCTCACTGCGCCTCGGCGCGGCATACAGCGGCCATCAAGGCGAAAGCAAACGCACCATCGCTTTCAACGGTTTCAGTGATCGCCCCAAAGGCGACTATGACGCCGACAGCCAGCAAGCCTTCGCCGAACTCGGTTACGCCATGGGCAGCGGCCGCCTCAGCGCCGAACCATTCGCCAGCCTCGGCTACCAGCGCTACCACCGCGACAGCTACCGGGAAAAGGGCGGCGCCGCTGCGCTGCAAGTCGACAGCCAGACCCAGGACAACTTCAGCAGCACCTTCGGCCTGCGCCTGGCGCACCTGAGCAGTCTGGACAACGGCATGAGCCTGACGCCACGCATGGCCGCCGGCTGGAAGCATACGTATGGCGACGTCAGCAGTTCGACGCGCCAGGCCTTCGTGGTCGGCGGCACAGGGTTCAGCGTTGATGGCAGCTCACTGGATCGCGACAGCCTGGTGCTGGAGGCCGGTCTCGATATCGGGATCTCGGCGCGTCATACGCTGGGGGTGGGCTACAGCGGCGAGATCGGCAGCAACAGCCGTAATCATGGGCTGATCGGGCAGTGGCAGATGAGTTTTTGATCGTTGAATAGCCAGTGTGGTCTTGATTAGTCGTAGGAAAAGGAGCCGGTACAGTCGCGTAAAAATACCGGTTCCGGATATAGCGGAAGATTTCGACAAAATGATGCGACAGCGCCTGCAAAACGGCGGGAAGTAGCCGACATCAAAATTTTTGCTGCGTCCCTAGAGTTTGGCCTTCTTTCAAAAAAGGCCTTGCTTGATGCTCATTCAACACACATTCAAACCACAACACTTGGCTTTAGCCATTGCGTTGGCGCTGGGCTGCGCAAAGATTGCAAACGCCCAGCAACTACCTGAAGCCTCTGACGCTGCGTCCACCGCGCAGGTGCCAGAACAGCCCGAAGACACCGTCTATGCAGAATCTCTTGGGAGGATTAAGGACTTTATCAACGATAAAGCGACCGTTCCGATTGCCTTCAATACACCCCAGAGCACTTTTCGAGGAACGGAACTCAACGAGTTGATCGCTCTTCAAGACGACGCAAGCTTCACGGGGCAGTTGGATGGTGGCAAGGGCGACAACATGCTGCTACTGGATATCTCCGAGGGGGGCACGCTGAAAGACACCCGCAATTTCAATGCACTGTTTCTCGTGCGCGGAGACTGGACGCTGAGCACAAAGGGAGACTTCAACCAAGGCGTGCTGGTAACACACAACGGTGCGCTGACCAACCAGGGCACCATCAGCGGTGGGGCGGTTACCGCTGGCAAACTCTTCAACAATGGAAGCATAAAAGGGGATGTCTATGTCGAGAACGGCGGCAGCTTTGCGGGTAAGGGCTCGGTAGGAAACTTGCACGTTAACGGCCTGCTCATGGTCAATGGATTGCATGGTAGCCCTCGAGTGAAAGGCAGTTTGAGCCTATCCCCGAATGCTGAACTGTCTTATGAGGTCGCCCCCGGCAGCAGTGGTCAAACGATCAAGGTAGACGGCACTGCCAAACTTGAAGGCGCCACCTTGAAAGTCGTTGCAGTTGCAGGGGAATACCCGCAAAGCAGCCAGTACAAAATCATCGAAGCCAGCAAGGTTGAAGGTCAGTTCGGCACGATACTGAACGATCTGGCGTTCATGACAGCCACACCTCAATACAACAAAAAATCTGTGGGACTGACCTACGCACGCAACGAGGTATCCCTGCCTAGCGTGGCCACCACCGACAACGGTCGTGCAGTAGCCGAAAGTATTGAAGAGCCATCGATCCCGGATCGACCACCGATATCAGCACCACTGCCGACAACAACGGCCGTACTGGCGACAAGTCCATCTTCCACGTCAGAAGAAGCACCCATTTCAGAAGACGCGGTGGCGGTGCGTGCCGCCCCTGTCGCCACACCGCCAGCCCCTCAAACAGCGGCCCCCCAAAACGCTGCGGTCGTCGCACTGTTGGCTAGCGACAAAAGCACCGCACCGATTGCCATCGAGCAGTTGGCCGCCGGCAGCAACGCCAACCTCGCCAAAGCCACATTGAGCAGCGTCACGCCCGTGAGCGCGAGCATGCTTTCGGCCATGCGCCAACTGGATAGCCGCTCGGGCGCTGCGTCTGGCTCTGGCAGTTCACCCCGGCAGGCGGCCGGCAGTGCAGACTCCGGACGCGTCTGGGTTCAGGCCATCGGCCATGGTGGCAAGGTCGATCGCGATCACGACAGCACCCTGAAACACGCCACCCAGGGTCTGGTCATGGGCGCGGATTGGCGACTCGATGAGCAATGGCATATCGGCCTGCTGGGCGGTAAATCCCAGACGAAACTGGATGCCCGCCAGTACGATGGCGACCTCGACAGCTGGCACCTCGGCGCCTATGCCGTGCGCCAGGACGGGCCACTGGCCCTGCGCCTCGGGGCGACCTACGCCAGCCATGACGGCAGCAGCAAACGTCGAGTGGTGTTCAAGGGCTTCAGCGACCGCCTGAAGGGCAACTACGACGCCAACACCCAGCAGGCCTTTGCCGAACTGGGCTTCAATTTCGGCCATAACAACGTGACACTCGAACCGTTCGCCAGCCTCGGCTATCAGCGTTATCAACGTGACAGCTACAGCGAAAAAGGCGGCGATGCGGCGCTGAAGGTGTTCGGGCAAACCCGCGACAACCTCAGCAGCATCTTCGGCCTGCGTGCAGCGAAAATCAGCCGACTGGACAACGGCATGAGCCTGACGCCGCGATTCGCCGCAGGCTGGAAACATACCTTCGGCGAACTCGACAGCGATGCCCGCCAACAACTGCTCAAGGGTGGGAAACGCTTTGAAGTGGCCGGTGCCGCGCTGGATCGAAACAGTCTGGGCGTCGATGCTGGCCTCGACCTTGGCCTGTCGGCCAACCACACCGTTGGGCTAGGCATCACGGGGGATTTCGGAACTGAAAGCCGTAATCACAGTGTGATGGGCCAGTGGCGAATGGCGTTCTGATGGTCTGAACACTGTCCCTGTGGGAGATTGCTCGCGAAGAGGGAGTGTCAGTCGGCATGATCTGTGACTGATACACCGCATTCGCGAGCAAGCCCGCTCCCACACGGGATTTGCGTGATTCAGTCAAAACCCGGACGAAAAAAAAGGGAGCACATGCCCCCCCGAGGTTTAAAGCGTTGTACCGAGGCTGTTATCTCAGCCTTCGATCTCGATCAGGATTTCACCCGGATTGACCCGGTCGCCCTTGGCCACATGAATCGCCGTGACCTTACCGGCAACAGCGGCCTGGACTTCGGTTTCCATCTTCATGGCTTCGGTAATCAACACCGCTTGGCCGGCCTTGACGGTATCGCCCTCCTTGACCAGCACGTCGACGATGTTGCCCGGCATGGTGGTGCTGACGTGGCCCGGCGCCGAGGCTTGCTTGCGCTTGCTGCTGCCACCGCCGACGAATTCGTTGAGCGGTTCGAACACCACTTCTTCCGGCATGCCGTCGATGGACAGGTAGAAGTGACGCTTGCCTTCAGCCTTGACGCCAACACCGGTGATGTCGACGCGGTAGGTTTCGCCGTGAACGTCGATGACGAACTCGGTCGGCACACCTTCGCCGCCCGACGACGCGACTTTGCCGGCTTCAGGAATCGGCAACAGCACCTCCGGCGTGAGGGTGCCGGCGGCTCGCTCTTCGAGGAACTTGCGACCGATTTCCGGGAACATGGCGAAGGTCAGCACGTCTTCTTCGGACTTGGCCAGTGCGCCGATATCGGCACGCAGCTTGGTCATTTCCGGCTTGAGCAGATCGGCCGGACGTACGTCGATCACTTCTTCGCTGCCGATGGCCTGACGACGCAGTTTCTCGTTGACCACGCCCGGCGCTTTGCCGTAGCCACCCTGCAAATACAGCTTCACTTCGTTGGTGATGGTCTTGTAGCGCTCGCCGGCCAGCACGTTGAAGAACGCCTGAGTGCCGACGATCTGCGAAGTCGGGGTCACCAGCGGTGGGTAGCCGAGGTCCTCACGCACACGCGGGATTTCCGCCAGCACTTCGGCCATGCGGTTCAGGGCGCCCTGCTCTTTCAACTGGTTGGCGAGGTTGGAGATCATCCCGCCCGGCACCTGGTTGACTTGAACGCGAGTGTCGACCGCTGTGAATTCGCTTTCAAACTGGTGGTACTTCTTGCGCACGGCATAGAAGTACAGACCGATCTCTTGCAGCAGTTCAAGGTTCAGACCGGTGTCGTACTCGGTGCCTTTAAGAGCGGCGACCATCGACTCGGTGCCCGGATGGCTGGTGCCCGAGGCGAAGCTGGAGATTGCGGTGTCGATGTGGTCGGCACCGTTTTCGATTGCCTTGAGCTGGCACATGGCAGCCAGACCGGCCGTGTCGTGGGAGTGGATGAACACGGGCAGCGACTGTTCGGCTTTCAACGCCCTGACCAACTCACCCGTGGCGTACGGGGTCAGCAGACCGGCCATGTCCTTGATCGCCACCGAGTCGCAACCCATGGCTTCCATTTGCTTGGCCTGCGCCACAAAGGCGTCGATGGTGTGCACCGGGCTGGTGGTGTAAGCGATGGTGCCCTGGGCATGTTTGCCCGCCGCTTTCACCGCTTCGATGGCCACGCGCAGGTTACGCACGTCGTTCATCGCGTCGAAGATGCGGAACACGTCGATACCGTTCACGGCAGCCTTGGCGACGAAGGCTTTGACCACGTCGTCGCTGTAGTGGCGGTAGCCGAGCAGGTTCTGCCCGCGCAGGAGCATTTGCAGACGCGTGTTAGGCAGCGCGGCGCGCAGTTGGCGCAGGCGCTCCCACGGGTCTTCTTTCAGAAAGCGTACGCAGGCGTCGAAGGTCGCGCCGCCCCAGCATTCCAGCGACCAGTAGCCGACTTTGTCGAGCTTGTCGCAGATCGGCAGCATGTCTTCGGTGCGCATGCGGGTGGCGAGCAGCGATTGGTGGGCGTCGCGCAGGATGGTGTCGGTTACAAAAATCTTTTTGGTCATTGTTCTATTCCTCACAGGCCTGCGTGGGCGGCGATGGCGGCGGCGATGGCCAGGGCCAGCTCTTCGGGTTTGCGCTTGATCGAGTAGTTGGTCAGTTCAGGATGGCTTTCAACGAAGCTGGTATTGAACTGGCCGCTACGGAATTCCGGGTTGCGCAGGATTTCCTGGTAGTACGCGGCAGTGGTCTTCACGCCTTGCAGACGCATGTCGTCGAGTGCGCGCAGGCCACGGTCCATCGCCTCCTCCCAGGTCAGTGCCCACACAACCAGCTTCAGGCACATGGAGTCGTAGTAAGGCGGAATGGTGTAGCCGGTGTAGATCGCCGTGTCGGTACGCACGCCCGGGCCACCCGGGGCGTAGTAACGAGTGATCTTGCCGAAGCTCGGCAGGAAGTTGTTTTTCGGGTCTTCGGCGTTGATGCGAAACTGCAACGCAAAACCACGGTGCTGAATGTCTTCCTGCTTCACCGACAGCGGCAGGCCGGAAGCGATGCGAATCTGCTCACGGACGATGTCGATCCCGGTGATTTCTTCGGTGATGGTGTGCTCCACCTGCACCCGGGTGTTCATCTCCATGAAGTACACCTCGCCCTCGGCGAGCAGAAACTCCACGGTGCCAGCATTCTCATAGCCCACAGCCTTGGCCGCACGCACCGACAGGTCGCCGATGTAGGCGCGCTGTTCCGGGGTCAGTTGCGGGCTCGGGGCGATTTCGATCAGCTTCTGGTTGCGGCGCTGGATCGAGCAGTCACGCTCGAACAGGTGCACCACGTTGCCAAAGCTGTCGCCGAGGATCTGCGCTTCGATGTGCTTGGGATTGACGATGCATTTTTCCAGGAACACTTGCGCCGAACCGAAGGCCTTGGTGGCTTCGGAGATAACGCGAGGGAAGTTCTGTTCGAGTTCTTCGCGGCTGTTGCAGCGCCGGATACCGCGGCCACCGCCACCGGAAGTGGCTTTGAGCATTACCGGGTAGCCGATGCGGTCGCCTTCAGTGAGGGCTTCTTCAATACCCGATACGTTGCCTTCGGTGCCTGGGGTGACCGGTACGCCGGCCTTGATCATGCTGCGGCGCGCTTCGGTCTTGTCGCCCATGCGGCGGATGACTTCTGCCGAGGGGCCAATGAATTTAATACCGCGTTCGGCGCAGATGTCTGCCAGTTCAGCGTTTTCCGAAAGGAAACCGTAACCGGGGTGCAGTGCATCGCAACCGGTTTCAACCGCCAGGTTCACCAGTTTGCGCGGGTTCAGATAACCGGCCAGTGGCTCGGCACCGATGCTGTAGGCCTCGTCCGCACGCTTCACATGCAAGGCATGGCGGTCGGCGTCGGAAAAAATCGCAACCGAGCGAATGCCCATTTCGGCGCAGGCTCGCACGATTCGTACGGCAATCTCACCACGGTTGGCGATCAGGATCTTTGTTATCACTTGGAGGTTCCCTTGAGCCGGTGGCACCACGACCTGCTAGACCCAGGTCGACGCGTGACCAAATGTTTCAATTTAGTCGCGACTCCACACTAGCGCTCGAAAGGAATTAACAAAAATGAATAAAAATTGGGTCAGGCATAAGCAAAGACTTATAGTTGAAGCACTCGCCAGCCTTCAGAGCCTGTAAAAAATGCGTAAGTCCCTGATGCGTATGACATTGCGTCAATTGCAGATCTTCAACGAAGTGTGTGATTTGCGCTCCTACAGCCGCGCGGCGGATGAAATGTCTCTCACGCAACCGGCCGTCAGCCTTCAGATTCGTCAGCTCGAGGAGCTGATCGGGCAGCCATTATTCGATTACGTCGGCAAAAAACTCTACATGACCGAAGCCGCCGAAGCTCTGCAGCGCGCCAGCCGGGACATTTTCGGGCGCCTGGAAAACCTCGATATGCAGCTGTCGGACATGCAGGGTTCACTGCAAGGCCAACTGAAACTGGCCGTGGAATCCAGCGCCAAGTATTTCGTACCGCACCTGTTCGCCGCCTTCAAGCGTCAGCACCCGGAGGTGAACCTGCAACTGACCGTGGTCAACCGTGGCCAGGTCATTCGGCGCCTCTCGGATAACCGTGACGACCTGGTGATCATGTCGATGGTGCCTCAGGACATGGGCCTGGAGTTCCTGCCATTCCTCAACAACCCGATTGTTGCCGTGGCCCGCCCGGATCATCCGCTGGCGCACTTGGGGACGTTGCGCTTGCAGGATCTGGAGCCTTACACCTTGCTGATCCGCGAACCGGGCTCAGGTACACGACTGGCCTGCGAGGAATACTTCAAAGAGAAACGCGTGCACTTCACCCAGACTCAGGAAGTGGCCTCGGCCGAAGCTCAGCGCGAATGCGTGGTGGCGGGCCTGGGCGTGGCGCTGTTGACGCGCCACGCCCTGAACCTGGAGCTGGCGACCGGTGGCCTGGTCGAGCTGCCGGTCGAAGAGTTGCCACTGTTTCGCAGTTGGTGCCTGGTGCAAGCCAAAGCCAAACGGCTGTCACCGGTGGCACACGCCTTCCTGGCGTTTATCCGCAGCGAACGGGCACAGATCAGCGCGCTGGTTGAACGCTTCGACGGGAAGCTACCGGTGCCGCGTGCCAG
The DNA here is from genome assembly GCF_963970845.1 of Pseudomonas sp. RA_105y_Pfl2_P56. Taxonomy (NCBI): domain Bacteria; kingdom Pseudomonadati; phylum Pseudomonadota; class Gammaproteobacteria; order Pseudomonadales; family Pseudomonadaceae; genus Pseudomonas; species Pseudomonas sp. RA_105y_Pfl2_P56. Next base: position 90,276 of record NZ_CAXAPL010000006.1, on the reverse strand, counting down.
TAATTGAGTTTGCCTTCCTCGGGAAAATCTCCGATCTGGGCCTGAAGCTGGCGGAGTTCGAAGCGATCTTCGATGGCACGGCGAAATTCCATGCGGCGCTGATCTTCCTGCTGACGACGGGTTTTCGCTGCGCTGTTGCGTTCTTCGTAGGGCTGAGCCATTTCGAGTCTCCCAAGGCGAGTACGGGAGTTTCACGATAGGCGCGGGGGATGACGGTTTGGCTTCGCGGGGATGACAGTGCGATGAAAGTTTCGCAGGGCGAGGGTGTTTTAGGGAATGCCTTCGCGAGCAAGCCCGCTCCCACAGTGGATCTGCCGCGGACACACCTCTTGTGTCCTGGGGATCAAATGTGGGCGCGACCTTGCTTTAGTCGTCTAAGGCTTTCACAGCTTTTGGTGAGAGCCGCAAGCTGCGCAGGCTGCGCTTCACGCTCTTGAGGTGGTTGACCAGACTCGGCCCCCGCGCCATGGCCACGCCCATCGCCAAGACGTCGATGACCACCAGATGCGCAATGCGCGAAGTCAGCGGCGTATAGATTTCGGTGTCTTCATGCACATCGATCGCCAGATTGACCGTGGACAATTCAGCCAACGGCGTCTGGCTCGGGCACAACGTGATCAGTGACGCGCCGCTCTCGCGCACCAGGTTGGCAGTAATCAGCAAATCCTTCGAACGCCCGGACTGGGAAATGCAGATCGCCACGTCGGTCGGCTTCAACGTCACCGCCGACATCGCTTGCATGTGCGGGTCGGAATACGCCGCCGCCGTCAGCAGCAAGCGGAAGAACTTGTGCTGCGCGTCCGCCGCCACGGCGCCCGATGCGCCAAAGCCATAGAACTCGACGCGCTGGGCCTGGGACATCAGCGTCACTGCGCGCTGCAGTTCCACCGGATCGAGCTTCTCGCGAACCTCCATCAGGGTGTGCAACGTCGTGTCGAAAATCTTCAGGCTGTAATCGGCGACCGAGTCGTCCTCATGGATCGCGAACTGGCCGAAACTGGCACCGGCGGCCAGGCTCTGCGCCAGTTTGAGTTTCAGATCCTGAAATCCGGAGCAACCGATAGCACGGCAAAAACGCACGATGGTTGGCTCGCTGATGCCGACGCTGTGGGCCAGGTCGGCCATGGAACTGTGCATCACCGCCGCAGGGTCAAGCAGCACGTGGTCGGCGACCTTGAGCTCCGACTTGCGTAACAGGTGACGTGATTGGGCGATGTGTTGCAGCAGATTCAAGGGGCTGGACTCTTGTTGTGGGAAGGCAGACGACGAAGATGTAGCAAGCTTGTAGTTATACTACATGAATCGGCTTTTTGCCTGCTCAATGCGTAACAGGATTGTCTCCCAAGCCTCTGTTCTAACCGCGTGCACCGTAGCTATTGGTCGAGCCCAGTAACAACGGCTCCAACATTACCTGCCCGACGTCCCGATAGATTTGCAAGCCCAGAGGTCCTTCCGAATACACATAGGCTTACACACTGGATACATATGTACCGCATTTAAAGTAAATTGAAGCACGAAAATCAAAGAGTTCAACATAATGAATACTCATTAAGGATTTTCCATGCTTTCAAAGTTATTAGCATCGTATGCGTCGCTGCTCATCATATCAATCACATCCCCCAAGACTCTAGCGGAAGAATACTATTGGAATATTCAACCTGAAGCTTACGATTGGGTGCAGAAAAAGCATTCCTCCCCAGAACTTGCGTGCCGGGCACTGCATACAGATACCGAATACGGAGAATATGAGTATAACGCTGCCACACCGACACCCAGTGAAAATCAATGGACATGCAATCTTCTTTACGGCAACGATCCAGAGGAAGATAACATTCCACTTTCTATTCACAGGTATGGAAAAGCATGCGCACAAAACAAATCATTCAACGCTCTCAATGGGCAGTGCGAAATACAAGCAAGTGACAATAACATTTGCATCCCTCAAACAGTGGGGAACCCAATTAATTTCTTGACGGGATATAAAATTCAATCCGAGCAAGACTTCCCCCCTTCAACAACTAACGCGAAGAACAAACTGAAATTTATAAAACACTATAACAGCGCGAGCGGACTTTGGACTCATTCATTTTCCACCAGAATACTCATCAACGACAAAACCATCACATTAGTGCACCCTAACGGAGAAAGATCTTTTTTTGATAAAAAAGAAACCGACTATGTTGCTAGACACCCTTCAACAGGGACGATCTCAAACAAAACAAATTCCTGGATCCTGGTCTCAAAAGATAATAGCAAAACCAAGTTTGACTCTACTGGAAGATTGCTTGACTTCCAAAGCCGCGACGTAAATTATTTCATTTCTTATATAAACAATCTCATAAAAATTTCCGATGGCGCTGGAAATTTTTTGGAGCTTACAGAGGACCGCAAGAATCAGCCGTTAAAGCTTAAAGCAACAAACACATAAATAATTTACACCTACAACGAATACAAACAACTAATCTCGATGAATAGTGTTTTCCAGCAAAGTTCTCAAATCAAAAAATACTTATACGAGGATGATCATGACAGCAGACTTTTAACTGGAATTATCGATGAACGGGGAATCCGCTACGCCACTTGGACATATGACAGTATTGGTCGCGCCATTTCTAGCGAGCACTCGCAGGGTGCTGAGAGAGTAGACATCCAATACCATTCTGACGAGTCAGTTACTGTATCCAATGCTTTGGGCAAAGGCACTACGTATAACTTTGGCTATTTTCAAGGCATAAAGCACATCACTTCAATTATCGGTGAGCCGACGACTGATTGTCCAAAAAGCAATTCGACATTTAGCTACGACGAACGCGGCTTACTGACATCGCAAACTGACAGCAAAGGAGTTACTACACTTTACACCCATAATGATCGCGGCTTGGAAACATCCCGTACCGAGGCAAGTAATACACCTGAATCAAGAACTACTACAGAGTGGCACGATACACAGCCACTGCCCTTGAAAATCAAACAACCAACACGATCAATCCAATACACTTACGATGCTGAAGGACGAAGGCTCAGCCAGACAATTAAAATACATTGATTCAGAAGGATCTGAACATGAAAACACTGATCATAAGACTAGGACTTTTAGTACTAGCCGCCGGTGGCACCTTCCTTACCGTCCCGCTTTTACAAACGCCAGAGCGTGAATGGTTGTTTACCTACAATGCCCGTGGCTTGCTGGAGTCCGCGGACGGACCAAGAACTGATGTACAAGATATCACTCGCTACGAATATGACTCACACAGCAACCTGACGCGTATGATTAACGCAGTTGGGCATATGTTCGAGATGTCAAATTTCGATTATCTAGGGAACCCGCAAACAATCGTTGATCCCAATGGCGTCTTAACCTTATTAACCTATACGCCTCAAGGTAGGTTGTCGTCTGTAAGCATCGAAAAAAGCACCCTGCAAATCGATTACAACGCTACCGGGGACATAACCAGACTAACCCAAGGTGATGGCGGGTGGATTGCTTATATTTGGGACGACGCCAGACGGTTGATAAGAATTGAAAACGATCTGATGGAGCAAGTTGAATTTGAACTCGACCCGATGGGCAATCAAACAGCAATACGTTTGAAAGACGAAACACGGAATATAACGAATCAGCATAGAAAGGTATATGACGAACTAGGGCGCTTACTTTACTCAGTAGGTGCTAATGAGCAAACAAGTCATCTGAAATACGACCTCAATGACAATACTAGTGCGCTCGTCACTCCTCGGGGCACTGAATATGGTCACGCTTTCGACTCGCTCAATCGATTGATAAAGAGCACCGATCCACTAAGCGGAACGACTCATTTTGAGTATGATGCTCAGGACAACCTCTCCCACATTCGCGACGCACGCGGCGTCAGCACCCGATATCACTTCGATGGCTTGGGTAATCTGACCCAGCTAGACAGTCCCGATAGCGGCACCAGCAAATACAAATATGACGCCGCTGGCAATATCACAGAAAAAACGGATGCGCGAGGGATTGTCACGTCCTACGCTTACGACGCTCTGAATCGATTGCTTAGTCGTGGCTATCCAGCGAACCCAAAGCTTGATGTTCGTTTTCACTACGACTCTATCGCTGAAGGCAACAAAGGGGTTGGCCGCCTGACCGCGATTGAGGATATGAATGGGGTGCAGACTTACTTCTACGACGCGCACGGCAACTTGATCAAGCAACTGCACACACCCTCCATGCCTAACACGGCTCAGTCTGAAAGCGTTGGATACGGATACGACACGGCCAATCGACTCAACCGCATTGCCTACCCGGCTGGTTTCAACATTAGTTATCTTCGCAACACGGCAGGACAGGTCACTCGAGTGCAGATTCAGCATGGCAACGAAGCGCCATTTGACCTCGCACGCGACCTCGACTATCTACCATTCGGGCCACTCAAAAGCCTGACGTGGGGCAATGGCATCACTCTTCAGCGTACCTATGATCGAGATTATCTGTTATCGGCACAGGTAGTCACCGACTGGAGTAATACCTACAGTTACGATAGGAATGGCAATATCACCAAAATACAAAGTAATGAGATGGAGGAGAGAAACTACTCGTATGATTCAATGGATCGTCTGGTAGAGAAGGACGATACTAATTCCCTGCAAAGTTATTTTTACGACGCCGTGGGCAACCGAGTCAGGAGCACTCATACACTCAAAGTTTCTGAAGAAGGAAATAGCACTCAAATAGATTACCAATATGGACAGATCAACAACCGACTTGAAAAAATTAATGATCAATTAATAAGTATCGATCCAACTGACAATATAATAAGTGACCGCGTGCTTCGCCAGTTCACTTACGACGCTAATAATCGCATGACTAGCGCAAAGATCGCAGAAATGCCATTGATACATTTTCGTTACAACGCCATAGGCCAACGAATCAGTAAAGAGGCCTCAGCACAGTCAACTACATTCCTCTACGGACACGACCGACAATTAATCGGTGAAACGCACCTAAATAAACAGGGAAAAAAAGTTTCTAGCCAGTATTACTTCTGGTTAGATGACATTCCGCTGGGCGGAATCACCATTGATTATGACGCCTCTGAGAGCGAGATAAAACGTTCCATTTTCTTTATCCATAGCGATCATCTCAATACGCCACGTAGAATAACGAATGATGCAATGAAAACAGTTTGGACGTGGAGGCCTGACTCGTTCGGCAACGGAGAATCCAACGGAACTTTTGTCTTTAATTTACGCTTCCCCGGGCAGTATTACGATACTGAAACAGGATTACATTACAACTATTTCAGAGACTATGACCCCGAATCCGGACGCTATTTAGAAAGTGACCCAATAGGTCTTGAAGGTGGCGTTAACACCTACGCATATGTGAACGGCAATCCGTTGAAACTTGTTGATCCTCTTGGATTGGAATCTGTGTTTGAATGGTCGTCCAAAGCAGAGACCATAGCAGAAAAGAGCGGCCTACCGGGACCATACAATGGTCCGCAGGACGCTTACAGACACTGTGTTGCATCGTGCATGATTGCGTCATCAAATTGGGGGGAATCAGTAAGCCGATTCGCCGGCTGGGCACATGAAGTATCGAATTTCGGTCAAAACAAATATGAAAGGGCAATGGATGATTGGAATAACCAAGCCGGATTATGTGCAGCCAAAGACAGCGAAGCTCCTAGTGACTGCCCCGACAACTGCATGAATCTTATTAAGAAAAAAGTCCTTATTATGGAGGCAACCTCACATGGCGCGTATTATTGAGCCTAGACACTCAAAATCAGCAATTAAATTGGCGGTATTTTTTCTCTCATGTTTTGTGGTAGCCATAGCAGTGCAGTACTACTACCCCGCAGATATTGATCAAATTTGTGAAAAAGAATCGCCGACGCTTGTGAACAACATCCACAGTTGCAGCCTAACTCAACCGTTGATCAAAGATCTTGAGCATCAAGGCTACACCCCCATTGTTTTAGAAAGCTCCGAGAGCAGAAGAGGTCCATTTAAGGCAAAATTTGATTATAAAATATATGAAGTACAAAACTTTAAAATACACGGGGCTTCCGGCAGTGGACCAGCCCAATTCCGCTTCATTAACGGCCGACTTTCTTCGATAGTGTACACCCCCAAAAAGTCAGATTCCGCGTTTGAACTGTACCCGGAGAATAAATCTACAAGCACAAGTATCAAACACTCATCAAACCATGAGGGACTGAAATATATAACCTGGTCAAATAATCAGCTTGAGTCATATATTTCTTGGTGGATTTGGCGATTTGCCTAAAGAGTCGATTCTATTGGGTCAGCAGGTCATCTGCTGACTCAACAAGTTATTTGCCCTCTTGCCCTCGTAATAGGTTGCCCAAACTGTTCGAATCGACCGGTCGACTGATCAGATAGCCTTGCACTTCATCACAATGCTCGGCACGCAAAAATTCCAGTTGCTCCTGCCGCTCGACCCCCTCGGCCACCACTTTCAGCGACAACCCATGGGCCATGGCGATGATCGCCCGGGTGATCGCCGCGTCTTCACTGCCCTCCCCCAAACCCCGGATAAACGCCTGATCGATCTTCACGTAATCCACCGGGATGCGCTTGAGGTAACTGAGCGACGAATAGCCTGTGCCGAAATCATCAATCGCCAGTTTCACCCCCAGATCGCGCAGTTGCTGGAAGGTCGCGATGATGTGTTCGACGCTGTCGAGCAACTGGCTCTCGGTCAGTTCCAGTTCGAGGTAGTGCGGCGCCAGCCCGGTTTCTTCCAGCACCTGGCGCACCAGACTGACCAGTTTGCCTTGGCGCAACTGGTGCACCGACAGGTTCACCGAAACACGGATCGGCGCCAGCCCCTGACGCTGCCATTCGCACGCCTGCCAGCAGGCCTGGCGCAGCACGAATTCGCCGATCGGCCCGATCAGTCCGGTTTCTTCGGCCAGACCGATGAAGTCCCCCGGCGGCACTCGGCCCATGATTGGATGATCCCAGCGCACCAGCGCTTCCGCCGCATTCAGGCGCCCGGTCTCCAGGCACAGCTTGGGCTGGTAGAACACCTTCAACTGCTGCTCTTCGATGGCTTTGCGCAACTGGTTTTCCAGTTGCAAGCGCTCAAGGGTGCTGGCCTGCAAGCTGTCGGTATAAAACTGGAAGTTGTTGCCGCCCAAATGTTTGGCATGTTGCATGGCCATGTTCGACTGACTGAGCAGCGCGGAAATCTCCCGCGCATTGTCCGGCAACATGCTGATGCCCATCGATGCACTGACCACCAACTCATGGCCTTCGACCGTCAGCGGCAGGCGCAGTTTGGCCGCCAATCGCGTGGCCACTCGGGCCAGACTCGACAGGTTGCCGTAGGCATCGAAGAGCACCGCAAATTCGTCGCCGGACAACCGGGCAATGGTGTCGGCTTCCGGTAAGGCATTAACCAACCGTCGCGCCATTTTTTGCAGCAACTGGTCAGCGATTTCGTGACCCAGACTGTCATTGAGCAGTTTGAAGCGATCCAGATTGATGTGCAGCAGCGCCAGACTGCGTCGCCCGCCCTGCCGCACCCGTTGATGCGCTTCGTGCAGGCGTTCGCGGAACAGCGAGCGGTTGGCCAGGCCTGTGAGTTCGTCGTAATGGGCCAGATAACGCATGCGCTCTTCGGATTCGCGCCGTGCTGACAGATCGGCGAAAAAGCCCACGATATGGCTGACATTTCCCCGACTATCGCGCACCGCGTTAAGTTGTAGCCACTGCGGATACAGCTCACCGTTCTTGCGGGTCTCCACCAGTTCGCCCTGCCAACTGCCGTGCTGTTCCAGCGCATGGCGGATCGCAACGTAATGGCGGCGGGCATCGCGGCTGCACGGCAACTCGACGACGTTACGCCCCAGCATGTCGTCGATGTCGTACCCCGTGACCCGACTGAAGGCCTGATTGATCGCGATCAGCGCGTAGTTCGGATCGAGAATCACGATGCCTTCGCTGGCCGCTTCAAACACGGTCGCCGCCAGTCGCTGCTGTTCTTCAAGGTGTTTACTGGCGCTGATGTCGCGGCGCGTGCCGAGCATGCGGATCACCCGCCCGCTCTCGCTGCGCTCAACGGCGCGACCACGGTCCTCGATCCACACCCAGTGGCCGTCGCCGTGACGCACGCGGTATTCGATCTGGTAGTCCTCGGTGCGGCCCTTCAAATGCTCGATCAGCGCGTGTTTGAGTACCGGCAGGTCTTGCGGGTGCAGCCGCGGCTTGAGGTCGCGCAGGATCGCTGTGACGTATTCCGGGGCGAGGCCGAACAGCTCCTGAATCTGCGTGTGATGGACTTCGTCGGTTTGCAGATTCCAGTCCCACAGCCCCAACTCACTGGCTTTCAACGCCAGTGCCAGGCGCGCCTCGCTTTTGCTCAACGCCTGGTTAGCGGCGTCCAGTTCACGACTGCGCTGGGCGACGCGGTCTTCCAGTTCGACCTGCGCTTCGCGCAATTGGCCCTCGGCACAGCGACGGTGCTCGATTTCCCTGGCCAGCTCCTGATTGAGTTGCTCGCTGCGCGACTGCGTCTGTTGCAGGTGTTCGATCAGGTGCTGATTCTGGAAGCGTCGCAGCAAACCGCGATCGATCAGACGATTGACCTGCCACGCCACCACGCTCAGCGAACCCAGCAGGATCAGCCCCAGCCAACCCCAGCCGCGCGCCTGCTCATCGCCGCCCCAGAACAGAAAACCGATCGCCGGCAGCAGGCACGGCAAGGTAAAGGACAAGAACGCCGGCAGGCTCACGGCATAGGCAACACTGGCCGAGAGGGTCGCGGCGCCGATCAGGCCGAACACCCAGGCTTGCTGCATGAAATTGTCGGCCGGCACCAGAGCGATGCCAGCCCCGGCCAGGGTCAGGCCGGTCATGGTCGAGCCGATCAGGAACATCCGGAACCAGATCGGCTGGGCTTGACGATGGGGAATCGCCGAATCGAACGCGGCCACCTGAATCACCCGTAATGCGACCAGCAACAGCAACCACACCAGCCAGACGCTGACCACGAAGTAACGCTGCGGGCTCCAGAGCAAACCGGCGCAGACCAGACCATTGATCAACATGAACAGCGTGGGCAATAAAGAGCCCTGATACAGCAGGCGTGTGCGCTCGACCGCCATTTCGGTGGCGTAATGCCGGCGAATAACCCGGGGTTCCACAGAGGGGCCCGACAGTTCGGAGCTGAGGGTCATGGGCAACGTTCTTGTTCTTATAAGGAGGGCGTGCGCCCGAAACGTGGACGGAGCATACACAAGCCGATCCTGTTGCCAAACTGCTCCAGATCATAATTTCACGGAAACTTTTCGCCCCCTCGCCACTGAAAAAACCCGCAAAGCGAGGCGGGCTGACGCCTGTAGGCAGTGACCGACCGGTCGTCACTGGCAGGACTTTCATCGGCTAATGCAAAGCTCGGTTTGCCCGGGCCTGCGGCGCGCCCTAGAATGCCCCGATGCGCGATGATCTCTCCCTTCTGCTGAACTCCCTCAACGATGCCCAACGCCAGGCCGTAGCGGCCCCCGTTGGCCGTCAGTTGGTCCTGGCCGGTGCTGGCTCCGGTAAAACCCGAGTGCTGGTGCACCGTATCGCCTGGTTGATCCAGGTCGAAAACGCCTCGCCCCACTCCATTTTGTCGGTGACCTTCACCAACAAGGCCGCTGCCGAGATGCGTCATCGCATCGAGCAGTTGCTGGGTATCAACCCGGCGGGCATGTGGGTCGGCACCTTCCACGGCCTGGCGCACCGCTTGCTGCGGGCACACTGGCAGGAAGCGGGCTTGAGCCAGACTTTCCAGATTCTCGACAGCGACGATCAGCAGCGGCTGGTCAAGCGAGTGATTCGCGAGCTGGGTCTGGACGAACAACGCTGGCCGGCCCGTCAGGCCCAGTGGTTCATCAATGGGCAGAAAGACGAAGGTCTGCGTCCCAAACACATTCAGGCCAGCGGCGATCTGTACCTGGCAACCATGCGCAGCATCTATGAGGCCTACGAGGCGGCTTGCCTGCGTGCCGGCGTCATCGACTTCTCTGAGCTGCTGCTGCGCGCACTCGACCTGTGGCGCGATCATCCGGGCCTGTTGGCGCATTATCAGAAGCGTTTCCGGCACATTCTGGTGGACGAATTCCAGGACACCAACGCCGTGCAGTACGCCTGGTTGCGTCTGCTGGGCAAGGGCGGCGACAGCCTGATGGTGGTTGGCGATGACGACCAGTCGATCTACGGCTGGCGCGGCGCGAAAATCGAAAACATTCATCAGTACTCCTCCGACTTCCCGGATTCGGTGACCATTCGCCTGGAGCAGAACTACCGCTCCACCGCCGGCATCCTAAAGGCCGCCAACGCCCTGATCGCCAACAACACCGGACGCCTGGGTAAAGAGCTGTGGACCGACGGCGGCGATGGCGAAGCGATCAATCTGTACGCCGCGTTCAATGAACACGACGAAGCACGCTACGTTGTCGAAACCATCGAAAGTGCGCTGAAAACCGGCCTGGCACGCAGCGATATCGCGATTCTGTACCGCTCCAATGCCCAATCGCGCGTTCTGGAAGAAGCCTTGCTGCGCGAACGCATTCCGTATCGCATTTACGGCGGCCAGCGCTTCTTCGAGCGGGCGGAAATCAAAAACGCCATGGCCTATCTGCGCTTGCTGGAAGGTCGCGGCAACGATGCGGCACTGGAGCGGGTGATCAACGTCCCGGCCCGCGGCATCGGCGAGAAAACCGTCGAAGCAATCCGCGAGCATGCGCGCCACAGCGATGTGTCGATGTGGGAAGCCATGCGCCAACTGGTCGCCAATAAAGGCCTGACCGGTCGGGCGGCTGGCGCGTTGGGGGCGTTTATCGAGCTGATCGAGAACCTCGCCGCCAAATGCATGGAGATGCCGCTGCATCTGATGACGCAGACCGTCATCGAGCAATCCGGCCTCATCGCGTATCACGAAGCGGAAAAAGGCGAGAAAGGCCAGGCCCGGGTGGAAAACCTTGAAGAACTGGTCAGCGCTGCACGCAACTTCGAGACCACCGAAGAAGACGAAGAACTGTCACCACTGGCGGCATTCCTCGGCCACGCTTCGCTAGAGGCCGGCGACACTCAGGCCGATGAGCATGAAGACAGCATTCAGTTGATGACCCTGCACAGCGCCAAAGGCCTGGAATTCCCTTACGTGTTCCTGGTGGGTATGGAAGAAGGCCTGTTCCCGCACAAGATGAGCCTGGAAGAACCGGGACGCCTTGAGGAAGAACGGCGTCTGGCCTATGTCGGTATCACCCGGGCGATGCAGAATCTGGTGATGACCTATGCTGAAACCCGACGCCTGTACGGCAGCGAAACCTACAACAAGGTGTCGCGTTTCGTACGAGAAGTGCCGAAGGGTCTGATTCAGGAAGTGCGCTTGTCGAACAGCGTCAGCCGACCATTTGGCGGCAACCAGTCGATGAGTGGCAGCAACCTGTTCAGCGGCAGCGAAATTCCGGAAACCGGCTTCAGCCTCGGCCAGACCGTGCGTCACTCGATCTTTGGCGACGGGGTGATCCTGAATTTCGAAGGCGCCGGCGCTCAGGCCAGGGTGCAGGTGAATTTCGGCGAAGGCAGCAAGTGGCTGATGTTGGGCTACGCGAAGCTCGAAGCCATATAAGCCTTACGGCGTCCCTGAGGGAGCGGGCTTGCTCGCGAAAGCGGTCTTTCATTCAACACTGCGTTGGCTGACACGCCCTGATCGCGAGCAAGCTCGCGCCCCACAGGGGCTGGCGCTAATCATCGGGATAGCCACATGGGCTCAGGCTTCTTTTCCTCCTGGACATTCTGGGCACTGCTCTCGGCCACTTTCGCCGCGTTGACGGCGATCTTCGCTAAAGTCGGCATCGAAAACGTCAATTCCGACTTCGCCACCCTCCTGCGCACCATCGTGGTACTGGTCAGCCTGGCCTTGATTTTGTACGCCACGGGCCAATATCAGTCATTGGGATCAATATCCGCCAAGAGCTATCTGTTCCTGCTGTTATCCGGCCTGGGCACCGGCGCATCTTGGCTGTGCTATTTCCGGGCGCTAAAGGTCGGCCCGGCCTCGCTGGTGGCTCCAGTCGACAAGCTCAGCGTGGTGCTGGTGGCAGTGCTCGGCGTGATCCTGCTGGGCGAGAAACTCGACCTGCGTCAATGGGGTGGAGTCGGTCTGATTACGGCCGGTGTGGTGATGCTGGCGTTTCGTCGCTGAGCAAATTTCTCACTGAACCCATCCCGATTTCCTACAGACAAAAGTACATAGCCTTATTGCCTGGACCAAGCTGAACGTAACCTGTCAGGCAAAAGCCCGAAACACTCTCTCGCTAGCCAGTAACACTTCAGCTGTGCAACATGGCGCGCGTGTCTCCACAAACGGGTATTCCCTTTATGAAACGTTTTCTTAGCATCGCCATGGCGTTGTGCATCGGCCTGACGATGAGCCTCGACGCCAACGCCAAGCGCTTTGGTGGTGGCAAAAGCGCCGGCGCTGCGCCGACGCACCAGACCAGCCAGATGGCTCCCTCTTCCTCAGGCATGGGCGGCGCTGCGGCGACTGCCGGTGCCGCTGGCGCCGCTGCCAAGGCCGGCGGTGCTTCGCGCTGGCTCGGCCCTCTGGCCGGCATTGCCGCCGGTGGCCTGCTCGCATCCATGTTCATGGGCGGCGGCTTCCAGGGCATGCAGATCTTCGACATCCTGATCATGGGCTTGATCGCGTTCGTGATCTTCCGTTTCATCGCCGCTCGTCGCCGCAAGCAGCAAGAGCAATTCGCTCCGGCCGGCGCGCCGATGCAGCGTGAAACGTTCGAGCAAAAGCCTGCGGCCATGGGTTCGATCTTCGGTGGTTCGGCTGCACCGGCTGCCGCCCGTCCGGTAATCAACGCGCCGGCCTGGTTCAACGAACAGAACTTCCTTGAAGCTGCGCGCAGCCACTTCCAGTCGCTGCAGCAGCACTGGGATGCCAACGAAATGGACAAGATCGCCGAGTTCGTGACCCCGCAAATGCTCGAGTTCCTCAAGCGTGAGCGTGCGGATCTGGGCGACGCGTTCCAGTCGACCTACATCGACAACCTCCAGGTGCAACTGGACGGCGTCGATGACCGTGCCGACAAGACTATCGCCACCCTGACTTTCAGCGGTGTGTCGAAGACTTCGCGTTTCGACCAGGGCGAAGTGTTCAGCGAAAGCTGGAACATGGAACGTCCGCAGGGCGACAACCAGCCTTGGCTGGTCGCCGGTATCCGCCAGAACGGCTGATACCCTCTGCGTCAAGCATGCGCTTATGAAAACCCTGGACTCGTCCGGGGTTTTTCTATTTCACGGTTGCATCTATAGCGAGCTACTGTATAAACCGGCCCATATAAACCGCGCCATTCAAGCAAGAGGATCCCGGACGTGGAAGAAATCATCGAACAACTGCGCGAAGCCAACGAACCCGTACCGGTTCCATTGGAGTTGCCTGACGAAGATCTGCTGGTCGAAATCGAAGAACAACTGTTCATCGATATTCCGTTTGTCTTCAAAGAGTTTTTGCTGACCGTCAGCGATGTGGTTTACGGCAGCCTGGAACCCGTGACCGTGACCGACCCACAATCCCACACTTACTTGCCGGAGGTTGCCGCCAACGCCTGGGATGTCGGTGTTGATCGCAGCCTGATCCCGATCTGTCAGGACGGCGACGACTACTACTGTGTCGAGGAAGACGGCACAGTGGTGCTGTGGCAGGCCGAAGAAGAGCTGGTTGCCGAAGAAACCTGGGAATCGGTGTGGCACTGGGCGCGGGACGTCTGGCTGGAAAGCTGATCGGCCAAGCGCCCCGAGTGGTCAGTGCCCCGACGACTCCTTGTGATTGTCGAGGGTTTCCAGCAAGGCCACCTGCATCCGCGTGTGCACGCGGATGAACCAGCGCCAGAGCAGCGCCGCCACGGCGGCCGCGACCACGGCGATCAGCACCAGCAACTTGTTGGTCGGCAAAATACTGGCCGACAAGGCTGCCAGCAGCAGAAAAATCACCAGCAGCGAGAGAATCGGGATCACTTCGCAGATCACCCGGCGCACTCGCTGCGTGTGACGCCCAGCCATCTGCGGCTTCACGCCCATCTCCGCCAGCAACATCGACAGCGCCTTGAGCTTGCGGTACGCCGCAATCAAGAACGGCAGCGACACCAGCAGCGCTCCACCCCAGATCAATGCTTTCTGCCAGCTCGGATCGCTGATCCACTCCTGCATCCAGACCGACAGACGTCCGGCAAAGAACGCCCCGCTAAAGAAGATCGCAATCACCAGCGCCAGATTGACCCCGACCTGTAACAGAATTCGCCGAATCATCGCTGCCAGCATCGCGCCCTCGCCTTGCGGCTGAATGCTGCGCAGCCATTCGCCATACATCCCGAACACTCGCGAGAGACGTTGCGGCATGGCGGCAGACAGCTTGATCGACAGCGGATCAGCGGCGCGAATCAGATAAGGCGTCAGCAGTGTAGTGATCACCGACACTGCCACGGCAACCGGATAAAGGAAGTGACTGGTCACCTGCAAGGTCATGCCCAGTGCCGCGATAATGAAGGAAAATTCGCCAATCTGTGACAGCCCCATCCCTACCCGCAGTGAGGTGCGTCCGTCATTGCCGGCGATAAAGGCGCCGAGGCCGCAGGACAGCATCTTGCCCAGCACCACGGCGACGGTGATGACCGCAATCGGCCACGCATATTGCAGCAGGATCATCGGGTCGAGCATCAGGCCGATGGCCACAAAGAAGATCGCGCTGAACAGATCACGAATCGGCTCGATCAGCCGTTCGATTTTCAGCAGTTGCCGTGACTCGGCCATGATTGCGCCGATCAGGAATGCGCCCAGCACCATGCTGTATTCGAGCTTCACGACCAGCAGGCAAAAGCCGAAACACAGGCCCAGCACGGTGATCAGCAGCATCTCGTTGCTTTCGAATTTGGCGACGTAAGCCAGCAAGCGTGGCACCAACAGAATGCCGATCACCAGCGCAACAATCATGAACAGCGACAGCTTGCCGACCGTGGAGAACACTTCGCCGGAGCTCACCGTGCCGCTGACGGCGATGCTCGACAGCAGGGCAATAATGCCGATGCCGAGGATGTCTTCGACGATCAACACACCGAAGATCAACTGCGCGAAGCGCTCGTTCTTCATTTTCAGATCATTGAGCGCCTTGACGATGATGGTGGTCGAGGAGATCGCCAGGATCGCACCGAGAAACAGCGAGTCCATGGTGCTCCAGTCAAACCAGCGACCAATCTCATAGCCGATCCAGATCATCAGGACGATTTCGAGGAACGCCGCGATAAACGCCGTGGCGCCGACCTTGAACAGCTTGCGCAGGCTGAACTCAAGGCCCAGGCAGAACATCAGGAAAATCACCCCCAGTTCGGCGAGGGTCTTGATCGTTTCTTCGTCGTGGATGAAGCCGAACGGCGGGGTGTGTGGGCCGATGATGAAACCGGCAACGATGTAACCGAGGACCACCGGTTGCTTGAACCGGTGAAACAGGACAGTTACCACGCCTGCGACCAACATGATCACCGCAAGATCCTGAATAAAGCTGATGGCATGCATGGCGTGGGCTCCTTGATTGGCCAAGCGCGCAGTCAGACGCCAGAGAGGCCTGAGCGTGCTCGGAAAAATCCGCGTTTGTTGTGGGAACGGCCTTTTTACGCGGTTTTTTGCAGGGTAGCACCGCGACTTCGGGCTGGAAGGCAGTGCAATATATGGAAACAGAACGATCCCGGCGTGACGGCGACCTGTCGCCCGGCGTCCCGATAACGGCACTTTTGAAAAGTGACCAGGCACCCGCAGAGGTGCTTCCAGCAATCCAGCCTTGATCCGTGAGAACGTTATGGAACCCGGAAACGCCCAGCTGTCGATGACGGTACTGATGACCCCCGACATGGCCAACTTCTCAGGCAATGTCCACGGCGGCACCCTGCTCAAATACCTCGACGAAGTGGCCTACGCCTGCGCGAGCCGCTATGCCGGCCGCTATGTGGTGACCCTGTCGGTGGATCAGGTGATTTTCCGCGAGCCGATCCATGTCGGCGAACTGGTGACGTTCCTCGCCTCGGTCAACTACACCGGCAACACGTCGATGGAAGTCGGCATCAAAGTGGTGACCGAGAACATCCGCGAACGCTCGGTGCGCCACACCAACAGTTGCTTCTTCACCATGGTCGCGGTGGATGATCAGCGCAAGCCGGCGCCCGTGCCGCCACTGCAACCCCAGAACAGTGAAGACAAGCGTCGTTACATGCAGGCCCAGCAGCGCCGGCAGATTCGTCAGGAGCTGGAGAAGCGTTACCAGGACATCAAGGGCGACGCCTGATCGATCCTTTGGGACGATGTCGCTTTACAGATAGCCTTCGCGAGCAAGCCCGCTCCTGCATTTAATCGCAGCGCTCCCATGAGAACGCGGTCGAATGTGGGGGCGGGCTTGCTCGCGAATGGGCGCGATGCGGTCTTACAGACTGATCGCCGTAGCCTCGAACTTCACTCGCGGATGCGCAATTCGGTCCTGCGCCCGCACCAGTTGCAGTTCGTAACTGGCGCACGCCTGAGTCTCCAGCAACACTTCATGCACCGCCGCCGCCGTGAATTCGAACGCGGCCACCAGGCTGTCGCCCAGCAGCACCCGCGCCAGGAACAGACCGGACGTCAGATCGCCCACGCCCACCGGCTGGCGCGGGAACGCCAGCAATGGACGGCGCAGATGCCAACTGCCCTCGGCAGTCACCAACAACATCTCGAAGCCATCCGCCGGTTTACCCGGGTAATCCAGATGTTTGACCAGCACCGCTTTCGGCCCGCGCGCCAACAATGCCCGCGCCATCGCCAGGCAATCGAACAAGGACTGCGGCTTGCGCCCGGAGAAGCTGTCCAGTTCCAGTTGGTTCGGACACATAATGTCCGCCACCGCGGCCGCCTCTTCCAACAAGAAGTCGCTGACCTCCGTCGGCACGCTGCACCCCTTCTGCGTGTGCCCCATCACCGGATCACACAGATAAAGCGCCTTCGGGTTGACCGATTTGATGCGCGCAACGCCGCTGAGAATCGCCCGCCCCTGTGCGGCGCTGCCCAGATACCCCGAGAGCACCGCATCGCAGTTGCCCAGTTCGCCAATCGCAGCGATGCCTTCGACCAGTTCGGGAATCTGCTGAGGCGACAGCACTTCACCAGCCCACTGACCGTATTGGGTGTGGTTGGAGAACTGCACGGTGTTGAGTGGCCAGACATTCACCCCGACCCGCTGCATCGGGAAAACCGCTGCACTGTTACCGGCGTGGCCAAACACCACATGGGACTGAATGGCGAGCAGATGAGGCGTACGTTTCATTCGGGTTTTTCCGTAAAACGATTGAAATTCAAGCCGCGCAGTATGCGACGAAACGCAGTCTGTACGACAGACCGGCGACGCAGTTAAGCTGACGCCATCTTTTGGAGTTTGATGTTGATGCTGACCCTCGAAAACATCTTTGTGTTGATGCTGTTTGCCGCTGCCGGCGCGTGGCTTTGGCACAACCACGGCTTGCGCGAGCGAGCGCTGGAGCGGGTCAAGCAGCATTGCCTGAACGTGCGCGTCGAGTTGCTCGACGGCAACGTTGCGCTCAAGAAGATCGGCTTGATCAAGGACGCCAACGGTCGGCGACGTCTGGCACGGGTGTACACCTTCGAATTCACGGTGACCGGCGAAACCCGCCACAACGGCACCATCACCCAGTTTGGCGCCCACAGCGCGCAGATCGAACTGGCACCCTACCCGGCGCCGTTCGACGATACGCCGCCCGTGGTCGAAGTCCACAAGCCTCGCGCCGAAGTGATCGAACTGAGTCAGTGGCGGCAGGAACACACCAAATGGAAGCCGTGAATCAGCGCGTCTGAATCCGGCACTGCGCTAATCCTGCCTGCAGTTGATCGATATTCTGCGAGTCGGCGAATATCAGCTCGATTCGCGAATCCTTTCGCCATTCACTGGTTTGCCAAGTCAGCTCGGCGTTATCCAGAGCATTCGCCGAAACCCAACCGTCGGCGCTGTGGATAACCAGTTTGGCCCTGGCCCAGACAAGACTTTGAAGCCAAACAGCCATTCGCTGCTGATCGAACGTCTGGCTCGGATGCCAGCGCCATCCCATGCTCCAACCGCCCTCCTGCGCCTGACTCAGGCAAATCGGTAGCGTCGGATCGCTCCAGACCGCCGGCATCTGCGCCAACCCTTTGGGCGCGACCCAGTTATCCACACTCGCCACCGCTTGCGCGGCCAGGCCTGGCAGTTCGCTCAAGGGCAGTTGCGCCTGTTGCGTCCAGATCAGCCTGACGGGCGGCAACTGACTGGCTATTTTCTGGCGGGCGCTCCCATCCAGGCCTTCAGCCTTGTTCAGCAACAGTAAACCGGCACGGGCCAACGCTTGCTGTTGCGCTGTCGGCAGCGCTTTCCCCGCGTTGAGCGACTGGGCATCCAGCACCAGCACACACGGTTGTATCGCCAGTACGCCCTGCCATGGCGCTTCGCTCAGCTGTTCAAGTAACTGCGCGGGATGGCCCAGCCCGGAAGGCTCGATAAACAGCCGATCCGGTTTGGCCTTGCGCAGCAAACGTCCAAGGCCGACCTGAAACGGCGCACCATTCACGCAACACAAACAGCCTCCGACCACTTCACCCAGTGCGATACCATCGCCGTCGCGAGTCAACAGCGCGGCGTCGAGGCCGATCTGGCCGAACTCGTTGATGAGCACGGCCCAGCGTTCACCGACCGGTCGTTGCGCCATGAGCTGGCGAATCAGGCTGGTCTTGCCGGCGCCCAAAGGGCCGGCGATGACATGGGTAGGAATGTTCTGCAACATGGCCGGGAATTTTCTGAGGAGAGCGAAGATGCGTTGGAGGGGATGGTCGTTGTTGCTGATGCTGGTGTCGAGCGAAGTGTTGGCCCAGGCCTGCGTGGTGCACAGCCAGAGCGAGCGGCTCGACGTCAAAGTCTGCCAGCAGAACCGCAACATCCCGGAAAAACTGTTCAACGACGGCTTCTGCCAACCCTCGCTGGCCGGGCAAAAAGTCGAGGTGCAGTACCTCGACCAGTGCCCGTCCGGAGCCTTCGGCGTGTGCAGCAACGCGCAAGTCGCCAATATGCCCTATCGCCAGGATACTCACTATTACGGCGTGGCCACGGATGCCGCTTATCTACAGCCCTATTGCGAGGGGCAGAGCCAAGGCAAATGGCTCAAGCCTTGAAGCGTTAGCCGAGCCAGTCGAGGGTCAGAATCAGCCGACGCTCGCCGGCCGCCGGCTGGGGCGAGCGATGAATCAAGCCAAAACCTTCATTGCCGTGCCACTTTTCGCCCTTGAATAACGCGACTTCACCGCTGGCCAGTTGCTGGATCTGTGCCGAGTCTTGCGGCTGCGAATTCGCCTGGCCCAGTTGCTGACGATCCATCGTGCCTTCTTTGAGCCATTGACTGCCGACACCCGCATACGTGGTGATCAGCCGTACCGGCACATGATCAACGTGAAAACGCGGACACATGGCCTTATCCAGCACCCGCAGACGCAAGCCGATACGCCGGGTGCCGAGCAGACACGCGAAGGCGCTGACCAGCCACTTCAGGTCTGCGATAAAGCCCTCGTAACCCTGCAGATCGCGAAATCCGCCCGCCAACCCGGTGAGATCCGGCTCGGCCTCTTCATCAGCGATATCCAGGCACAGCGACTCCGCCAAGGGTTCGTTGAGTGACAATAGCAAATCAGCGAAATCAGCGATGTGCAGCGGTAGTTGCCGCTGCCAGACCGCCAGGTTTGTTTCGTCCTCAAGAATGCGTGCCAGCACTTTGGGCGTGGGCCCCTGATGCTGATAGCGGGTGCAGTTTTGCAACATGTTGAGCGCAAGCATCAGGCGGCCTCTTCATGCCAGGGACCGAACGGATCCGGCATCGATCGCCAACCTTCGACGCCGATCGCCATTTCATCATCGGTCAGCAAACACTCGTCGAGTTCTGCAGAAAGCTGCACGAAATCGATGTTCTGACCGATAAACACCAACTCCTGACGGCAGTCTCCGACGCTGGCGGTCCAGTTTTCCATGATCGCGGCGGTACTGTCCTGATCCTGCGGCCATTGGTTTTTCGGCACGAAACGCCACCAGCGTCCGGCAAAACCATGGCGCATCAAACCACCGGCCTGGGACCAACTGCCCGCGTCAGCAGGCTTGCTCGCCAGCCAGAAGAAGCCTTTGGAACGCAGCAATTTGCCGTTGAGCCACGGACGATCAATGAAGTTGTAAAAACGCTGCGGGTGGAAGGGGCGGCGCGCGCGATAGGCGGTAGAGGCGATGCCATATTCATCCGTTTCCGGGACGTGCTCACCGCGCAGCTCCTGCAACCAACCGGGGGCTTGCGCAGCTTTTTCAAAATCGAAACGACCCGTGTTGAGAATTTTGTCCAACGGCACTTCGCCCATGACCATCGGGATTATTTCGGCCTGAGCATTGAGGCGTTTGAGGATGGCGATCAGTTGTTCGCGCTCGCTCTGGCTGATCAGATCGATCTTGCTGATCAGCAACACGTCGGCGAACTCGACTTGCTCAATGAGCAGATCAGTGATGGAGCGCTCGTCCTCCTCACCGAGGGTTTCACCACGGGAGGCAAGGCTTTCGGCGGCCTGGTAGTCGAGGAGAAAATTCATGCCGTCGACGACTGTGACCATGGTGTCGAGACGGGCGATGTCAGCGAGGCTCTGTCCCTGCTCATCGCGGAAGGTGAAGGTCTCCGCCACCGGCAGTGGCTCGGAGATCCCCGTTGACTCGATCAACAAGTAATCGAAGCGGCCATCACGGGCGAGCTTGCTGACTTCCTCAAGCAAGTCCTCACGTAACGTACAGCAGATACAGCCGTTACTCATTTCCACGAGTTTTTCTTCGGCGCGGTTCAGGCTGACATCGCGCTGGACTTCGCTGCCATCAATGTTGATTTCGCTCATATCATTGACGATGACGGCGACGCGCAAACCGTTTCGATTACGTAGTACGTAATTCAAAAGTGTACTTTTACCGGCGCCAAGAAATCCGGAAAGTACGGTGACGGGCAATTCGGCTGACATTGGATAATCCTCATTAGATAGCAGCCGATCAACGCATTGGTTGCGCATAACGTTTTCTAGCCCCCACACGACAGGTTCGTGGAAGGTGAACGCTTGAAATCGGCCGGCTCAGGCTCAGTTCAAATTAATGTTATATTATAACAACATGAATAGACCAGCCCGCCTCTTGCCCAAAACGACGAAGAGCAGGAAGCTGCAACCCCTCTCACGCCCGGGAAACGCTATGAAAAATGCGCTGAAATGCTCGCTATTGAGCCTCACGCTGTTAACGACTGGCAGCGTTTGCGCGCAAATTCCGGAGCTCGCCAAGTGCACACGCAGCGCTAATCTGCTGGCCTGCGTCGATGCCGATGGCAACGCCTATAGCGTCAATACGGTAGGCAACACGCTCTATCTGCGCGGCTTTGAAAAAAGCAGCCAGCGTTACTGGGCGCAAACCAACAGTCGGTTCGGTCAACTGACGTTCTTCACCGGCGTCGCCTCCGACGGGGAAGCCTGGGTGGGCTATACCCGTCGGGTTGGTTGGACGACTATCAACCGCTTCTCCAGTTCGGGCGGTAGCAGCGCGAAGTTCACTTGTAGCCGAATCACCGGCTGCTAGGCCTGCGTTTTTTGCCGGGTCTGCTGCCACGCGAGGTAGCTGTCGATGGGCGGATTTTTTTCAAAGTAGCGCTGCAGCCCGTCAAATAAACCATCAGCGACGGCCTGTTGATGCCGCGTCGTGACCAGCCGCTGACTGTCACGCACGTTGGAAATAAAGCCGGTTTTCACCAGGATCGAGGGCACATCTGGCGATTTCAAAACCGCGAAGCCTGCTTGCTCGACGCGCTTTTGGTGCAGCGTAGTAATGCCTGCAAGACTGCCGAGAACCGTTTTCCCAAGCTGCAAACTAGCTGCGATCGTCGCGTTCATCGACATGTCGAGAATCACCCCGGCGAGCATCGGGTCCTTGTCTTTTAGATTAAGCAGGCTGGTGGCGCCGAGCAGATCGACACCGTTTTCGCGTTGCGCCATGAAGCGGGCAGTCGCTGATGTCGCGCCACCTTCAGACAGGCAATACACCGACGCGCCAGAGGCCGTCAGACGCGGCGCCGCATCGGCGTGTACCGAAATGAACATGTCGGCCTTGTGCTGACGAGCGATCTCGACACGCTTGCGCAAAGGCACGAAGAAGTCGTCGTTGCGCACCAGCTTCACGTCAAAACCTTTCTCTTTTTTCAGACGTTTGGCGAGCAACTTCGCGATGGATAACACCACATCCTTTTCCCGCTCTCCCTTGGCGCCGACTGCACCAGGGTCCTTTCCACCATGCCCAGGGTCGACAACCACGATGATGTCGCGCTTTGGATGAACCTTATCCAAGGATGTTTCACGTGGAACCATTGGCACTGCAAGGGACTGCTTGGCGCTGACCAAATCCAACACAAGCCGATGCCCCTGACCCTCCTGTGGCGCCAGAAGGAAGCTGTTCAGCAGTACAGGACGGCTCAAATCGAGAACAATCCGCGTATCGCCACGGCCAAAAACGCCGGATCTGATAGATCGAATTACGGTGTTTTTTAACGCTAACTGACTGAAATCTGCGCTGACACTGGCTCCACTGAAATCAATAATGAGCCGCTCCGGAGCACTGAGCGTGAAGGTTTTGTAGCGTACCGGGCCGCTTAAATCGAAGACCAAACGCAGCTTTTCATCTGAACGCCAGAGTCGAGCGTTGCGGATTTGCGTAGCTGACACGCTGAAAGGGAGGGCGAAGGCCGCACTGGCCAGAATCAAATTGAGCAAGTGACGTCTGTGCATATGAAAGCCTGTTCATGAAAAAGGCATCGTGATTTGAATTGTTATAATGTAACATCTAATTCAATCAACACGATGGCCCCGAACATGAATTCGATGACACTCCCGGATATCGCCGCGCAGACGGCTCGCCAAGCTTTACCCCTCGAATGGGTGGGCATGTGCGGCATTGAGTTACCCGTGTTGCTGGAAGGCCAACGTCTGAGCGCCAAGGCGGATGCCGGTGTGAGTCTCGATGACGGTGAAGCACGCGGCATTCATATGTCGCGACTCTATGTGTCGTTAGCGGCCCTCGAACACACAAACCTCTCCCCCGGTTTTTTGCGCCAAATACTCCGGCATTTTCTCGATAGCCATGACGGCTTATCCAAAAATGCCTACCTGAATATCCACACCGATCTGCTATTGAAACGCCCCGCTTTGGTGAGCCCGCTGGCCGGGTGGCGATCCTACCCAGTGACCCTTTCAGCCAGCCTGAAAAACGAAATGTTCCACGTGGAACTCAAAATTGACGTGCAATATTCCTCGACGTGCCCTTGCTCTGCAGCACTGGCGAGGCAACTGATCCAGCAACAATTCATTGATGACTTCGCTAACAAACCGCTGCAACACGCCGACGTTTTGTCTTGGCTCGGTACGAACAAAGGCATCGTCGCCACGCCACACAGCCAACGCAGCACTGCGCAATTGCACCTGCAACTCGATGAATTTATCGATGAGCTGCCGATGAGCACGATTATCAACGATGCTGAAGCAGCCCTCGGCACCGCCGTCCAAACTGCTGTGAAACGTGCTGACGAACAAGCGTTCGCCTTGGCCAACGGACAGAATCTGATGTTCTGCGAAGACGCCGCGCGCCGACTGAATCTGGCCTTACGCCGCTCACCGGGCGTCAACGCCTTTCACCTGCGAGTGATTCACGCAGAAAGTCTGCACGCTCATGACGCCGTCGCCGAAAGTCGTTGGCACCGGGAGAACGCATGATCCGCTGCCAATCCTTGAGCTGGGGCGCACCCGGCCAGCCGCTGACTTCGCCTCTGAGTCTGGAATTCGGAACAGGCAGTCTTACCGCGATCATTGGCGCCAACGGCTGCGGCAAAAGCAGTTTGTTGAAAGTGATGGCGGGCCTGCAAAAACCCTTGGCAGGCCAAGTCGCCCTGAGCGTTCCACGGCAGAGCGGGCTGTCCTTCCTCCCACAACAACAGCATTTGGACCGGCAATTCCCGATTAGCCTGGAAGAGCTCGTGGCCGCCGGATTCTGGGGACGCAGACTGTCGACAACATTGCGCGCCCAGCGCCTCAAAACCGCACTGGAGAACTGGCACCTTGGTGGACTCGAGCGCCGTCCACTCATGGCACTATCGGGCGGCGAATTACAACGCGCCCTGCTCGCTCGACTTAGCCTGACGGACACACCTGTGCTACTGCTGGACGAACCCCACGCCGCACTCGATGAACTCGGTCAGCAGTTACTCTGGCAACACATCCACGCATGGCATGCAGAGGGACGCACACTCGTCGTGGTGTGTCATGACCTGAGCGCCGTGCGCCAACACATCCCCCAAACCTTGCTGATCAAAAACACTGGCTGCATCTACGGTCCGAGCGCCGAACTGATCCGGCAAACACCTCATACGCAGGTGGCCTGATGCTCACCGTCGCCCACTTCTGGCAGCCGTTCAGCGAGTTCGTCTTCATGCGTCGCGCCTTGCTAGGCGGGCTGGTATTGGCCTGCAGCACCGCCCCCCTGGGTGTGTTTCTGATCTTGCGGCGCATGAGCCTGATTGGTGACGCCGTCGCCCACGGCATCCTTCCCGGCGCCGCATTGGGCTTCTGGTTCGCCGGCCTGAGTCTGCCCGCGCTGACACTCGGCGGCCTCGGTGCCGGTTTGACCATGGCCGGTCTCGCCGCATGGATCACCCGACTCACGGGCCTGCGCGAAGACGCCAGCCTGGCGGCGATCTATCCAATCTCCTTGGCCGCCGGCGTACTCATTCTTGGCGTGGCCGGCAAACGCCTCGACCTTTTGCACCTGCTGTTCGGCTCGGCCCTGGCCGTCGATGGACCAACGCTCAATGGCATGTTGTGGGTCTCGGCGCTGAGCCTGATGGCCATGACGCTCATCTACAAACCGCTGCTGCTCGATACCCTCGACCCTCTATTTTTGCGAACCGTCAGCCGCCTCGGCCCGCTCGCCCATGGTGTGTTTCTGACGCTGGTTGTACTGAATCTGGTGATCGGCTTCCAGGCGATCGGTGCGCTGATGGTGGTCGGGCTGATGATGCTTCCCGCTGCGGCTTCACGATTCTGGAGTCGACGCCTCCCCATCCTGATCGCCGTTGCAGCAACCCTGGGTTGCCTGTCGGTATGGCTCGGTTTGTTGCTGTCGTTCTATTACTCACTGCCCAGCGGCCCCGCCATCGTGCTGGTCGCCGGGGCAGGTTATCTGCTGTCCGTGGTGTTCGGACCGGTGCACGGCTTGTTGCGCCGCCCGCCTTTGCTCACATCCCAATGAGGTGTTTCCCGATGCGCGCTCTACTCGTGCTGTTCAGCCTGATGCTATCGATGTCGTTGTCGGCGGCAGAAAAATTGCCAGTGGTCACCAGCTTCAGCATCCTCGCCGACATGGTGCATCAGGTCGGCGGCGAGCATATCCAGATCACCAACATGGTCGGCCCGGACGCTGACGCACACACCTATGAGCCGACACCGGACGATGCCAAAGCCCTGCTCACGGCCAAACTGATCATCAAGAACGGGCTCGGTTTTGAACCATGGCTGGATCGTCTGGTGACCAGCACTGAGACCAAAGCCCCGGTCGTCAGTGCCAGTCACGGCGTGATTCCACGTTCGCTGGATGAGGACGGCGAGACCGTTCCCGACCCGCACGCCTGGCATAATCTGGCCAACACTGAGCTGTACATCGCCAACATCACCAAGGCACTGATCGCGGCTGACCCGGCGAACAAAGCCGATTACGAACGCAACAGCAAAACCTACCTGACGCACATCTACGCCCTCCTCGCCGAAGCCAAGGCCAAACTGGGTTCGCTACCGCCGGGCAATCGCAAGATCGTCACCAGCCATGATGCCTTCGGTTACCTCGGTCAGGCCTACGGTATCGACTTCATGGCTCCCCAGGGGCTGTCGACCGAGCGCGAACCGTCCGCCGCAGAAGTCGCGGCACTGATCACCCAGATCCGCCAGGCCCACGTCAAAGCGGTGTTCATGGAGAACATCAAGGACGCTCGCCTGCTCAAACAGATCGCCGACGAAAGCGGCGCGCACATCGGCGGCACGCTTTACTCGGACGCCCTCGCCGCGAGTGGCCCGGCCAGCACCTTCACCGGCTTGTTCGAATACAACCTCAACACCCTTTACGACGCGCTGAGCCGACCATGATCCGCAAAAATCCTTCAGGTGATTTACCGCACATTGCCGAATCGGCCTATGTCGACAAAACCGCGATCATCTGCGGCAAAGTGGTGATCGGCGAAAACGTCTTCGTCGGCCCGTACGCGGTCATCCGTGCGGACGAGGTGGATGCATCGGGCGGGATGGAGCCGATCACCATCGGCGCCAATTCGAACATTCAGGACGGTGTAGTGATCCACTCAAAATCCGGTGCCGCGGTGACCATCGGCGAGTTCAGCTCCATCGCCCACCGCTCGATCGTGCACGGCCCGTGCGTGGTCGGCGACCGGGTATTCATCGGCTTCAACAGCGTGTTGTTCAACTGCGTGGTTGGCAGTGGCTGCGTGGTACGCCATAACTCCGTGGTCGATGGCCGCGATTTGCCAGACGCGTTCTATGTGCCCTCCACCACCCGCATCGGCCCGAACACCGACCTGTCGTTATTCACGCCGGTGAGTGTCAGCGCCTCAGAGTTTTCCGAAGACGTGGCGCGTACCAACGTCGATCTGGTGCGCGGCTACAAAGCCCTGCAGAACGAGTTCTGACCCCTCATTTTGATAAGGCTTTAAAGACGCGTTTACGAACAAGCCCGCTGCCACAAGGTCAACACTAGACCGGTGGCAGCGGGCTTGCTCGCGAAGCATTTAAGCTCTTGGTTTTACGGCGCCGCAATCCTGGCCCAGCCATACCGCGCGGGTTTCCAGACTGCCCTTCTGATTGATACCGATGGCGTTGAACGTACCGTTGGCGACCGTGGTGAATTCACGATCACTGAGGAACGTGGCCACGCCAGTGCCCTGCGCTCTCGGGCAACTGAAGCGGAATTTCCATTGGTTGCCGCTACGCTCGGTGATCTGCTGTTTGCAGCCCGATTGCGGATCAGCCAACGGAATATCATCGGTCGCCACTTGCTGCGGCGTCAGGCAGGCGCGGATGCCTTTACCGCCAATATTGATCCCGTTCTTTTCCAGCGCTGCCCGCTGTTGGGGAGTCATCTGTCCCTGGAGTTGGCCAAGGATCGATTGCACATCCATCGGTTGATCATCGACTTTCACATTGCTCGAGGTCATTTCCCACAGCCCCGGCTGCAGCATCTGCGCCTGAGCCATCACCGGCATTGCCAAACCCAGGCCCAGCGCCAAACCCAGCAGACGAACGTTCATCGATAAACTCCTGATCAGTAGTGGCCGTTAGACGTCAGCCGATTGCTTCGGTTCATGCACCAATTAAATAGCGACATTCGCGATAGAACATGGTCTGTTAAGCATTGAATCTTGCGGAGCAAGGCTGCCCCATGGATTATTTTGGACCGCACATTTTCGGTTATATGATCGCCCTGATACACACCCTCGGATTGATCGCCGCGATTCATGCGGTGTTGACCGTGCGCACGGCTCAGGGCTCGATCGCCTGGGCATTGTCGCTGATCTTCATTCCCTACCTGACGCTTATTCCTTACCTGGTGTTCGGACGCAGCACATTCGATGGGTACATCAAGGCGCGACGCCAGGCCAACGAACAGATGCGCCAGGCCATCTCCGAGCTGAACTGGCGTCCATGGGTAGAAGAAGCCCTGACTGCCCGCGCCTCGAATGCCTACGCCTCGCTACGCGCCATGCCCAAACTGGGCCGCATGCCGTGCCTGGCAAACAACCAAGTACAGTTGTTGGTGAATGGCACAGACACCTTCGATGCAATTTTCCATGCCATCGATCAAGCCCGCGAGGCGGTACTGATCCAGTTCTTCATCATTCATGACGACCGACTTGGCCAACGCCTGCGCGATTTGCTGCTCAAGAAAGCCGCCGAAGGCGTGACCATCCATTTGCTCTTCGACGGCATCGGCAGCCACGCCCTGCCCCATAGCTATGTGCAGGCATTGCGTGATGGCGGCGTCGAAGTCAAAGCCTTCGCCACACGCAGCGGCTGGCTCAACCGCTTTCAGGTCAATTTCCGTAACCATCGCAAAATCGTCGTGGTCGATGGTGTGATCGGGTTTGTCGGCGGGCATAACGTCGGCGATGAATACATGGGGGAGAAACCACCGTTGGCGCCATGGCGCGACACCCATGTGCAGGTGCGAGGCCCGGTGGTGGCGTGCATGCAGGAATCCTTTGCTGAAGACTGGTTCTGGGCCGCGCGAACGTTACCGCCGCTCATCTTGCCGGATGAGTACCCCGACGATGGCGTGCTCTGCCAACTGCTCGCCAGTGGGCCGGCGGACGCTTATGAAACCTGTTCCCTGTTTTTCGTCGAAGCCATTCATGCCGCGACAGAACGGGTGTGGATCACCAGCCCTTACTTCATTCCTGACGAAGCCGTATTCGCGGCGTTAAGGCTGGCGGTTTTACGCGGTGTGGATGTGCGCTTGCTGCTGCCTTCGCGTCCCGATCACCGTATCGTCTATGCCGCCTCCAGCCTCTATGCGTTTGAAGCGGTTCGGGCAGGCGTGCGCGTATTCCGCTACCAACCGGGGTTCCTGCATCAGAAAGTCGTGTTGATCGACAGTGAGATCAGCGCCATCGGCAGTGCCAATCTGGACAACCGCTCGTTCCGGCTGAATTTCGAAGTGATGCTGCTGACCGTCGACAGCGATTTTGCCGCCAACGTGGAACACATGCTCAACGAGGATTTCGAGCAAGCCTTTGAGATCGCCAAAGAAGAAAGCCGGAAGATCCACCGTCTGCAACAACTCGGCATGCGGATCGCCCGGCTTATTTCACCGATTCTCTAAACGCTCCCTCCTACAGGTTGAGGGAGCGGTGGCTATCAAGGGTGGTAGATGTCGTCACGGGTCCAGGGCAGTTCATGGCTGCCATCGGCGTGCGCTTTCACCGCGAGAATCTGGTGCAGATTGATCCAGCCATGCGCAAATGCGTAAGCACAGCCGGCCAGGTACAGGCGCCAGATGCGCAGCGCCTGATCAGGCACCAGCTTCGCGGCGGCGTCGAGGTTGTCCTCCAGCCGCTCGCTCCAGTGATCGAGCGTACGGGCGTAATGCAGGCGCAGGCTTTCGACGTCGACAATCTCCAGCCCGGCTTCGCTGATCTCACCCGAGATCATTGCCAGGTGCGGTAGCTCGCCGTTGGGGAATACATATTTCTCGATGAACTCCCCGGCACCACGCCCCACCGGACGACCATCGGTGTGCTTGGCGGTGATGCCATGGTTCATCACCAGACCGCCCTCCTTCACCGCGCCAAACAAGATTTTGCAGTATTCGGCGAGATTGGCGTGGCCGACGTGCTCAAACATACCGACGCTGACCACTTTGTCGAAACGCCCGTCCTGGGGCAGATCGCGGTAGTCGAGCAGTTGCAGTTCGATCAGGTCTTCCAGGCCTTCGGCTTTCACCCGCTCGCGGGCCAGTTCCAGTTGCGCGTTGCTGAGGGTGATGCCCAACACCTTGGCGCCGAACTCCCGGGCGGCGTAACGCGCCAGGCCGCCCCATCCACACCCGACATCCAGCAAATAGTCGCCTGGCTGCAAACGCAGCTTGCGACATAGATGCCGGAATTTGGCTTGTTGCGCCTGTTCAAGCGTTTCGCTGCCGGTCTCAAAGTAAGCGCAGGAGTACGCCATGTCGCTGTCTAGCCAGAGCTGGTAGAACGCGTTGGACAGGTCGTAATGATAGGAGATGGCTTTGGCGTCGGTTTCCTTGTCGTGCAGCGAGCGTACCGGATTGGTGTCGTCATCCTCATCGGACAAAGCACTGCTCCACTCGTCACAAACACGGATGACCTCGGCAATCGAACCTTCCAGTTCGAGCTTGCCCTCGACAAACGCCGCCCCCAGCGCATCGAGGCTTGGATGGGTCAATTGCGAAACCATCTGGGGATCCTTGACCACGATGGTGACACTGGGCGATGGCCCGAGATTGAACTCATGGCCATCCCAAAGTCGCAGACGAAGCGCAAGCTGCAGATTCTGTAAGGCCGGTGGAAGTTGCGCGAGCATGGAAAATTCCCCCTGTTTCAGAAGTCAAATCTGAGGGTAGACCATCCTTGAAAAATAGCAGGCTATCGATTTAATTAGCCTTATCTATTGTGGCAGACGCTCTAACAGGCCTTCCTGCACCCACTGTTTCAACCAGGTCACGGCCTGAAGTGGAGCGCCCTCTTCATAGATGACTGCTAACTCGGCGCACAGTTCGGCGAAACTCCAGCCTTCGTTTACCAAACCATTCAGAGCCTTGGCCTCGGCAGATTCCAGACTGCGGTAATGACAGATCAGATCGTTACGCCAGATCAGGTAGATCTGAGGGGTTTGGAGTGGCTGGCTGGGCGGGAAATCGGTTTGTTCCTTAACGGAACGCCACAGGGCGACGCTGTTGAACCGGCATTCCAGCCACTGAACGCACGGCGCGAGTTTGACCCGCAGCGTTGGCCATTCTTGCGCGGACAGCATCGTCATGGTTTCCAGATTTAACGGCTCACCCGCTGGCGCATCGAAAGCCAAAGTGAATGCCCACTCGAGCCTCGCCATTTCAGCCAAAGGCGCACTGTGTTCAGGCACCAGATGCTCGCGAATAAACCCCTCGAAACCTTTACCCAACCAACGCAGGCTGTAATGCGCCGACGGGTATTGACGCAGGTACGCGGTGGCGAGCGAGTCGAACGCCTCGTCGCCCATCCAGTACCAGATCACCGGAAAATCGTTGCGCAACACTTCCAGTAGACGGGCCTGATAAGCGTTGTGATAGATCGCCAGACCGGTGCCGACATCCAGCGTAGGCCCGCCGATCAGGCTGGCGCCCAGCAGCGGTTGGGCTGTGGCCGCCTCATCCAGCAAATACGACTCGAATGCCAATTGCCATTCTTTCAGGCGCATTGCTGTCTCCCGGCCAGAACCCTTTCACCCAGCGCCCGCGCCTTTTGCAGTTCATCGAGCAACTCTTCAAAAGGCGGAAAGTGATCGTCACGTTCCAGCAAAGTAGCCACCGGCCCGAAGTGCTCCAACGTACGTTGATACAACGCCCAGACGGGGTCGCTCACCGGTTGGTCATGGGTATCGATGACGTAATCGCCGTAGTCGCTGTGTCCCGCCAGATGCAGTTGACGCACCTTGTCGGTCGGCAGGCTGTGAATGAACGTCCACGGATCAAAACCATGATTGCGAGAACTGACGTAGACATTGTTGACGTCCAGCAGTAACTCACAACCGCTCTGCCGACTCAGGGCAGCAAGAAATTCCCATTCCGTGAAATCATCTGAGGCAGCTCGGACATAACTGGAGACGTTCTCCAGCACCAATGGCCGCTGCAAAACGTCCTGAACGTGGCGCACGCGTTCGGCAATGTATTCAAGACTTTCTTCGGTGTAAGGCAGAGGCAGCAAATCGTGCAACTGATGAGCGTTGCCGCGACTCCAGCACAAGTGATCGGAGATCCACGCGGGGTTGACCCGTTCGGCCAGTTGCTTGAGTTGTTTCAGATAGTCCACATCGAGGGCATGTGGCCCGCCGATGGAGAGTGAAACGCCATGCATCACCAGCGGATAACGCTCGGCAATGGCGTCCAGGTAATACAGGGCTTTACCGCCTTGCACCATGAAATTTTCGGAGACCACTTCAAACCAGTCCACGTTCGGCGACTGTTCGAGGATCTGCTGGTAGTAAGCGCTACGCAATCCCAGGCCATAGCCGAGGAAGGGGTCAGAGGCGGACATGTGCAGACTCCTGTTAAAAAGTGGCCGCAGTGGCGTGAGCCACTGCGGCGGCACTTGCCGGTCAGTTATTCGCCGACCTTGCCACCTGCTTCTTCGCAAGCCGCTTGAGTCATGGCTTTGAAACCCTGGCCTTTGCAGGAGCCTTGGCTTTTGCAAGCATGGTCTTTGGTTTTGCAGTCGTTCTGGCCTTTGCAGGCAGTCACGCCGTAGCAGTGAACGTTGGCATCAGCGGCCATCGCATTGGTGGCGACACCGGCAAACAGAGTGGCAGCGGCCAAAGCGAGAGCGGCACCAGCAGCAGCGGTCTTGATAGTCATTTTTCTTATCCTCGGTAATCGTCAGGGATGTCGGCTGGACGGTTTGTTCAGTCCCGACATAGCACTAGAGAGCGCTACCCCGACGGCGTTACAGAGGCCTAAAAAAAACTTAAATATCTTCTCTGAGCTTGAGCAACGGTTCCTGAAAACGCAGCAAACGCCCGGCGTTGCCCAGCACCAATAGCGTACTGAGGTTATGCAGCAACGCGGCAATCATCGCCCCGGCGGCACCCAGCCAGCCGAATGCGGCAAACACGACGATGGCCAGCGTCCAGCCCAGACCGATGATCACGTTGACCTGCAATGTCCTGCGGCACTGACGGCTTAGTCGCACGCAGGTGCCGAGCCGACGCAGATCACTGCCGATCAGCACGATGTCCGCCGAGGCCAACGCGATATCCGCACCACCCGCCCCCATCGCGACGCCAACCACGCCAGCCTTGAGCGCGAGCGAGTCGTTGATGCCGTCACCCACCACCATGGGCCGGAAGCCGTTGTCGATTTCCTTGAGCACGCGATTGAGCTTGTCCTCGGGCAAGGCTTGGGCTTGAACCTCCTGCAGACCGACATCCCTGGCCAAGGTCTGGGCGACGCTTTGCCGATCACCGGTCAGCAACAACTGCCGGCCCAGGCCCAGCTCTCGTAATTCGCCAAGTGCAAAACGCGCTTCCGGTTTAACCATGTCGGCCAACAACAACCACGCGAGAAACTCACCGTTCAGCGCCAGGCCGGCAATCGGCCCGTCATGTTCAGGAACCGGCGTTGTGGCGATAGCCAATTGCGCGAACAACTCCGGCCGCCCGAGTGCCGCCTTGCCCTGCCTGGTCGTGGCGACAACACCAAGCCCCTGCCGCTCGTGAATATCGCTAAGCGACAAGTATTCTTCCTGGGTAACCAGCCCGGCAAGCGCACGACTGACCGGGTGACTGCTCGCCGCGCCAAGACTGGCAGCCAGCGCCATGACAGAGGATGAATCCGCGCGAGCACTGTCGATCGACTGCAAGCGTAAAGTGCCGTAAGTCAGGGTCCCGGTCTTGTCGACCACCAGGGATGTGAGGTCGGCCAGCTCTTCGAGGAACGCCGAACTGCGGATCAGTATCCCGTGGCGCGCCGCCACCGCAACACCGACAATCGCCGTGGCCGGTGCCGACAACACCAAGGCGCACGGACACGCCGCCACCAGCACCGCGAGCATCGCCTGCGCATCGTGGGTGATAAACCAGGTCACCGCCGCCAGCAGCAACACCAGCACCATGTAGCTGCCGGCATAACGTTCGAGCAACCGGGTGATCGGCGGCTTCGAGCGCTCGGCGTTTTGCATCAGTGCGATGACTTTACCCAGGGTCGACTCATCGCCCGTACGGGTCACTTCGACGCGCAGCAAACCGTCGAGATTGATCGCGCCACCGAACACGGTCATACCGACACCCGCCTCAACCGGTACGGACTCACCGGTAATCGACGCGGTGTCCAGGCTGGCTTGACCGAAAAGCACCCGGCCGTCCGCCGGGATGCGATCACCGGCCCGCACCTCAACCGTGTCGCCGGATTTGAGCGTGCCGTTGTCCACTTCGATGATCGAACCGTCAGCCTGAATCTTGCGCGCATGGCTGCGGGTCAATTGACCGAGGGCGTGAATTGCTTCCTGCGAACCGATGACACTGCGCTCCTCCAGCACATGACCAAAAATCATGATGATCGGCAGCAGCGCCGCCGTCAGCAGATCGCCCGTCGCCCAGGCCCCCATCATCGCTAGGGCAATCAGTTGATCGGTAATGCCGTGCAGGCTCGGATAACGCAGGCTGTACCACGCCGAGCGCATGACCGGCACGGCCACCAACACAGAAGCAAAACCGAGCAGCAACTGACTGACGCCGGTTTGTTCCGGCACCTGCCAACGCCAGATCAGGCCCAAGCCAAGCAAACCCAGCGCGAGCATCGCCAAGGTCAATTGCCTCGCGGCGCGGCGTTGTTCGGCCGAGGACAACAGGCTCGGTGCAGCAGTGGTCGCACTCATTTACTGGCTCCCTGAATGATCAGGCGGGAATCGTCTTTCGGATCGACCGTGGTCACCGATCCGGCCTGACCGAGAATCTTCGGCATGCGCTCACGGTAAATCCGCAAGAGCATTTGCGGGTCGGTGCCTTGTTGCTGCGCCTTGGCCAGACTCAGCACTGTGGCGGTGTCGGCGGATGCTTTGGCCAAGCGTTCGCCGGCCTGGGCATGGGCAACCTGCAAGGTGCGATCGGCTTGTTCATTGGCGGTTTGGGTGAGTTTTTCGGCGTCTGTACGCGCATTGGCCACGGCTTTATCGGCTTGTTGGCTGGCGGTCAAAACCGCATTGAAGGCACTGACCGCGGGGCCTGGCAGACTCGATTGCACATCGACCCGCGCCACTTCAATCCCGATACCCTGACCGCTCGCCTTCAACTCGGCCAAGCGTTTGTTGATGCCTTGCACCAGATCACCGCGCAACCGTTCACGGCGTTCAGCGGCCTGACTGTCGGCGCCGATCAGTTCCGGGCGGGCGACCAGAATGGTGTCCAGATCGCGCGCGGCGGTTAGCGCCACGGCACTGCGTGTGACCAGACGATCCAGCGCCGGCAGCACATGATCCCCCTGAATCACGAAGTCATACGGATCGGTCACCTTGTAAAACACCCGCACATCCAGCTGCACCACGCCCGCATCACCGGTCAATAAATAACCAGATCCGGCCAGCGCATCGCTCAAAGGCGTGGCGAAAGAGGCGACCCGGTCAGCCTTCAGCGCCTCCTCCGAGCGCAGAAGATTCTCCACTCGACGCTCGATCACCCGATCCGCCGCCGGTAGCAAAACCACCTGCTCGAACGGCTGCGGCCAAGCCAATAACAGGCCAGCATTCTGAACGCGATCCAGCGCGCCAAAATGCAAAACCACGGCGCGATTCTGCGGGTCGATTTGCCGCACATTGGAAAATGCCCAAGCCAATGCGGCCAACACCGTCACCGCATACAGGGCAAGAAAGGCCAAACGTCCTGCCTGAATCCATGGGCTGTTCAGCGAATGTGTTCCACGTGGAACTTCTTCACTCATGGCTGCGATCCGGATTTACTGTCGAGATTGGGAGGGCCATCGACGAGCACGCGGAATGGCGCGGCATCGGTGCGCAGGATCAGTTTGGTGCCTGGCGTAACGATGGTGCCGAGGGTGTCGAGTGAACGCAGCAAGTTGTAAAGCTGCGGAGAACCGGCATAGGCGCGGCCGTAGATTTGCGCAGCTTCGACGCGCGATTGTGCTTCGATGTCCGCCGCTTTCACCGTTGCGTCTGCCTGAACAATCCGGGCATCGCGCTCGGCGGCAGAGCGGATCTGCGCCGCTTCACGCTTGCCGATGGCCGTGCGCTCAGTGGCGATGGTTTCACGCTCAGCGCGCATCCGATCAACGGTGGCGGTGAGCGTCACCGACGGCAACGTCAGCCGTTCGATGCCCACCTGCACCACGCGCACACCGTAAGTGGCGAGCAATTGCTGATCGATCTGCTGACGCAATTGCGCTTCAAAATCAGCAATGCGTACCTGACTCGCGTCGGTGTTCACCAGGCTCGCCAGATCAAAACTGCTGGCCGTGGTCTCGAGTGCCGAGCCGACAAACGTGCGGATCTGCCGGGCGGCTTCGTCCGGCTGGTTCTGCACCGCACGCATGAAGCGTTGCACATTGTCCGGATCACCCTGCACCTGCCAAGCGACGTAAGCCTGAACAATGATGCGCAAACCGTCGCGGGTACCGACATCCTGCAAGCCGCTGGAGGTGGTACGAAGGCGCAGATCCACCGGAATCGCCGCTTCGAACGGCGCCGGCCAGCGCCAGCTCAATCCTGGATCAAGCAACACCCGCGATGGGTTTCCGAAGCGCGTGATCACCGTGGCTTCACCGGAGCGAACTTGCACCAGGCTCGCAGCCGCAACGGCGAACGCGACCAACAACACCGCCCAACCCATGCGCCGCCATGGAAAGGGCCCTGCTTCAGCCGGATCACCGTGGTGGTGATGTCCATGGTGATGGTGATGCCCGCCGTGGCCGTGATCGTGGCCGCTGTGGTCATGATGATCGTGAGTGTGCGACTGGCTCAATGGGCAACTCCTGGTTGAGCGGTGGTGCGCGCGGGCGTCGGGTCAGCCGGCAGCGTGAACGTTCGCAAGTCGATGGTCGGCGCGTTGCTGCTGCCACCCAGACGATGGTCAAGAATAAGCAGTTTGGCTTTGCTCAACCCAAGGCTCAGTTGGCTGAGGTATTGCTCCAGCACAAAGGCCTGGCCAGCACTGGCAAAGGCTTTTTGCTCAGCGCTGAATTTCAGATCCGCCGCCTGCGCCGTCGCGTTGATTTCACGCGCATTGGCGCTGGCATGGTCGCGAGCAAGGCTGGCCTGCAACTGCGCCTGATTGCTCGCCTCTGCGGCAGCGCCACGCTCACGGGAGATCAGCGCCTGGGCGCCGATCTGCGCGGCCTGCACGCTGTGATAGGCATTGGCGGCACCGGCCGGCGGATGAATGGCCTCGACCACCGTGGCGAGAATCTCCACACCGCTGTCGAGTTTCTGCAGGTCACCTTGCACGGCACGACCGATCTCTTCGGCCAGCCCTGCCCTGTCCTCTCCGAGCAAACCGTCGAGGGTTCGCGAGGCGAAGTCGTGCACCAGAATCCGGCTGGCGGTGCTGCGAATCAACGTCGGCACATCGGCGCTGTTGTAGGTGGCGGCGAGCGCTGCCTGATCGCTCAGACCAATGCGATAGATGAAACGCACGTCCATGTTGACGATCTGAAAGCTCTGCTGCTCGCCACGGCGGCTGGCAATGACCTGGGACTTGTCGTTGACATGGCTGGCGTCCCACAAACGGTTGGCCGTCATCGGCGCCGGCCCTTCAGCAGGGTCGAGTTGAGCCGGTGCCGGGTTCTCACCGACACTGGTTGCCAATTCATGTACCACACCGTTTTCAACGCTCAACACGCGCCCCAACGGCCACGGCAAACCCGCGTGCAAACCGGGGCCGAAGACTTGCACCGGTTTACCGAAACGCTCGTAGATGCCCCGGCCTTGCAGTGGAATTTCGTGGAGGCCGGTCAATAACCAGCCCACCGCCACCACCAACGCCAACACTGGCAAAAACGCCCGGCGCATGTAACTGAACGCCCAGATCTGACGCAGATCGATACCGAAACGGTTGTGCAATTCATGCTGCAACGCGAGCAACGGCTGTGGCGGCCAGCGCAGCATGTCGGCGACAAAACTGCGGGCAAGCAGTGTCGGCTCAAGCTGTTCACGACGGGGACTGAACACCGACAATACGGCGCGCAATAGCAACTCGATCGCTACCATTGCCGGCAAGATACCCACCAAAACTGCCAAACGAATTGGCCACACCGCCTGCTCACTGGCGAACAACAAACACAGCGCGCCGAGTACCAGACTGATGATCGCCACGCGGGTCAGTTGTGCCAGCGATCCTGCTTCAGGCCATTGGGCAGGATTTTCCTGCGCCAGTTGCCGCTCCATCACCAGCAAACCGAACGCCAGCAGCAACGCCAATGCCGCACCGACCGTGGCAGACAATCCAACCGCCGCCGGTGCAAGTGCGAGGTTCCACACCTGCTCGATGCTGAGCATCACCAAGAGCGCCCAGCCGCCCAGCCACAAAGTCGCTGCGCCGATCTGGCCTAGCAGGTGCAAACCGCGCTGACTCAGGCGATCCAACAATCGTTCGTACCAGCCATTGGGCCCAGGCGGCACTTCATCAGCAAGCGCCGTTGGCGCCACCGGATTGATCACCCGCTCGCGCCATTGCGTCACCCACCAGGCCGATTGCAGCCCGGCAACCAGCACCAGCAACGCCGCGCTTTGACTCACCAACAGCGGCAGCCACACCGATTGCGGCGCAAACAGCGCGACAAAAAACGCCAGAAGCCAACCCACCCCGGCCACGGCACCGAGACCGATCGCCACCCTGCGCAATCGTCGACCTTGTATGGCCGCCTGCTGAAAGCGTGGCAATCCGGTCACTTGCGTGCCATCAATCTCCAGATCGACTTGCATATCACCCCGAAATCACTGGTTCAC
Organism: Pseudomonas sp. RA_105y_Pfl2_P56; assembly: GCF_963970845.1. Taxonomy (NCBI): domain Bacteria; kingdom Pseudomonadati; phylum Pseudomonadota; class Gammaproteobacteria; order Pseudomonadales; family Pseudomonadaceae; genus Pseudomonas; species Pseudomonas sp. RA_105y_Pfl2_P56. The sequence goes on along the minus strand of NZ_CAXAPL010000006.1, from coordinate 51,889 downwards.
TCTTCATATCGTTACGATATAACGAAAAGCGTGAAATATTCGTACACAATCACGTTTATTCAAAAACGCTCAACCTGTCGCTTGCCTGAAGCCTTGACCGAAATACCCGGAAACGCACATATTACGTCCGTAATTTTATTCGAGAACTACCTTTAGCCATCCGCATCCATCAATGAGGAGCAAGCGCATGAGCAACTATGACGTGGTGATTCTGGGCGGCGGTCCCGGCGGTTATAACGCGGCCATCCGCGCTGGGCAATTGGGCCTCAAGGCTGCCTGCGTTGAAGGCCGGGCGACCCTCGGCGGCACCTGCCTGAACGTCGGCTGCATGCCATCCAAAGCCTTGCTGCATGCCTCCGAGCTGTACGACGCGGCGATGGGCGCGGAGTTCGCCAATCTCGGGATCGAGGTCAAACCGACGCTGAACCTCGCACAGATGATGAAGCAGAAAGACGAAAGCGTGACCGGCCTGACCAAAGGCATCGAGTTTCTGTTTCGCAAGAACAAGGTCGACTGGATCAAAGGCTGGGGCCACATCGACGGCCCGGGCAAAGTCACGGTGACAGGCGATCAGGGCAGCACGATCGAGCTGACCGCCAAGGACATCATCATCGCTACCGGCTCCGAGCCCACTCCCCTGCCAGGTGTCGACATCGATAACAAACGCATCCTCGATTCCACCGGTGCGTTGTCCCTGAGCGAAGTGCCCAAGCATCTGGTGGTAATTGGCGCCGGCGTGATCGGTCTTGAGCTCGGTTCGGTGTGGCGGCGTCTCGGCGCCCAAGTCACCGTGGTCGAATTCCTCGACCGCATCTGCCCCGGTGTCGATGCTGAGGCTGGCAAAACCCTGCAGCGTTCGCTGAGCAAACAAGGCATCGCGTTCAGATTGAGTTCGAAAGTCACCAGCGCCACTTCATCGGCCCACGGTGTTCAACTCAGTGTCGAGCCTGCGGCCGGTGGCACCGCTGAGTTACTGGAAGCCGATTACGTCCTGGTGGCGATTGGTCGCCGGCCCTACACCCAAGGTCTGGGCCTGGAGAACGTCGGTTTGAGCACCGACAAGCGCGGCATGCTGGCCAACAAGCAGCACCGCACCGAGGCGCCCGGCGTGTGGGTGATCGGCGACGTGACCTCTGGCCCGATGCTCGCGCACAAGGCCGAAGACGAGGCGATGGCCTGCGTCGAGCAGATTCACGGCAAGGCCGGTGAGGTCAATTACGATCTGATCCCTAACGTGATCTACACCAAACCGGAACTGGCCAGCGTCGGCAAGACCGAAGAACAGCTCAAGGCTGAAGGCCGCGCCTACAAGGTCGGCAAGTTCCCGTTCACCGCCAACAGCCGGGCGAAGATCAATCACGAGACCGACGGTTTTGCCAAAGTCCTCGCCGACGAGCGCACGGATGAAGTGCTTGGCGTGCATCTGGTCGGCCCGAGCGTGAGTGAAATGATTGGCGAGTTTTGTGTGGCGATGGAGTTCAGCGCATCGGCCGAGGACATTGCCCTGACCTGCCACCCGCACCCGACCCGGTCCGAGGCGCTGCGTCAGGCGGCGATGAATGTGCAGGGGATGGCGACGCAGATGTAAGCGCTGGCAGGACCATCGCCTTCGCGAGCAAGCCCGCTCCCACCCTGGGAATGCAATCCTCTGTGGGGGCGGGCCCTCAATCATGTAGAACTGCACGATTAAGCAATCTGTGGTTTAAAAAACTGAACCCCTACAGTTTGCTCGCCAAACGAGCCACTCGGTCTAGAGCGCAAGATGCCCCAACGGCAGCGCCCCCGGCGTCTTCACGGTGTGAATCGCGAAGTTGCTGCGAATGTCGCTCACCCCCGGCAACTTCAACAGACACCCCGTGAGAAAGCGGTCATACGCCCGCAGATCCGGCACCACGACCTGCAGCAGAAAATCCGACTCGCCTGACACCAGAAACGCCGAAATCACCTCGGGCAATGCCGTGACCGCCTGGTAAAACGCCTCGGCCTGTTCCTCGTTGTGTCGCTCGACCTTGACCCCGACAAACACCGTCAGCCCCAACCCCACCTCATCGCGATCGAGATTGGCCTGATAGCCGCGAATCACTCCCGCCTCTTCCAGCATCCGCACCCGACGCAAGCACGGCGATGCCGAGAGGCCGATTTCATCCGCCAGTTCGACATTGCTCAGGCGTCCGTCCCTTTGCAGAGCGGCGAGAATCTTGCGATCAAAGGCGTCAAGTTTCATGTTTGGCAGATTCCGATAGTCATGGCGCTGAAAGCCAGCAGGTTATGCCAATTCCAAGCGCATTTGAAGCTGACTACGCAAGCACCTGCCCCACCCTTTGGCCCTAGACTGGCGTCACCGAATCGCCAATCAAAGGGGTGTAGCGTGGCAAGTCTCTGGCTGTTTTTCCTGGCATTGGCGGTGGTCTATTTGTTGCCTGGCCCGGACATGATCCTGTTGCTGCAGACCGGCGCCCGTCAGGGACGTGGCGCGGCACTGGCCACCGCGATAGGCCTGGCGATTGCCCGAAGCTGTCATGTGGCGTTGGCGGCGTTGGGGCTGGCGGCGCTGTTCAAGGCTGCGCCATGGACGTTCGAAGTGGTACGGCTGGCCGGGGCGGCGTATCTGTTGTGGATCGGCATTCAATGCCTGCGCAGCACGCTGGTGCCGAACCTGAATCCCAGCGACATTACCGAGACTCGCGGGCAATGGCGTGAAGCGATACGACGCGGCCTGCTGACCAATCTGCTCAACCCCAAGGCGTTGCTGTTCTGCTCAGTGTTGTTGCCGCAATTCATCGTCGCCGACGGCGCACCGGTACTGAGCCAATTCGCCCTGCTCGGCGCGATGCTGGTCGGCGCAGGCTTGCTGTTCGACAGCGCCTACGCCCTGACCGGCGCCGCACTGGGCCGCTGGCTGCAACACAGTCCAACGGCTCAACGCGTGCAGCAATGGCTGTTCGGCGGTTTGTTGATCGGCTTCGCTGTGCGCCTGGCGTTTATCCAGCAGGCTTAGCCTTTGCGCCCCTTGCGCTGGCGCCGGGTGATCAGCAATAACGCGGCGCCGACACCCAACACAATCGCACCGATCTGCACCGGCCACTTGTACGGCCGCAAGGTGTCGCGCACGGCATCAGTCACCTGGGTGACGTAACGCTTATCGGCGTTCTCGAAGTCCGGGTATGGGCATTGATTGCCGAAATCCACAGCCCACGGCACGTACGGCCCTTCCTTCACATAACGCTGATACAGCGCGCTCAGATCGTCCGGGCTGCTGTTCCAACCGGCGGCGTTGCACAGCACGGCAGCAAACGCCTGACTGGTGTGCGGCAGATTATCGGCGGCTTTGCGGGCCAGTTCGGTGGCGACGAAACGGTAGTGATAACGCTGATCCGGTTGCGCTTCACTGGCTTTCTGACGTTGCAATTCGGCGTCACTTACCAGAGGACCGACTGTAAGTTCGGCCGTCTCCAGGCTGTAGTTGCCACCGAACGTGGCGTAGTCCGGGGCCATCTCGTAACCGAGGATATCCATGCCCCACTCGCGGGCCGTCCACGCCGCGTTGTACAGCGCACTGGCGCGCTGGGTCGGCCACCACGCGGCATCAGCCTTCATTCGTTGCTCGCCGTAGAGCCGGGCCTTGTTCTGCAGATCGGCACTGTCGAAATACCCGACCGCCTGCGCGTAATGGCCTTCGCGCAGCAAACGTCGACCGAGCAGATCGCGCAGGCGTGCAGCAACCGGCAGCGGCACATAGTTGTCACGTTCCTGCTGGGTCAGCGCCGGCGGGGCCGGTACGTTGTCATCGACATACTGTTTGAGTTCATCGACCGTCAGCACACGCTCAGCGACCGTCGCGGCATCAAACCAATAGAGGTCATTGCTGCGATACAACTGCACAAAGGCTTGCAGGTATTCGCCCCGTTGCAACGCCAGAATCGCACTCTCGCCCTCGACCCGGCATTTGGGCTGCACACTTTCATACGCCCAGTCCGGCGTGCGTCGATAACCCCAGTCTTCGCTCTGCGGAAAGGCCTGCGCCGCTTTGGCGTAGGCCGCGGCGGCAGCGTTTTTATCGCCATCACGTACCGCCAGTTTTGCCCGTAACCACCAGGCCAGTCCGCCATCGCCCGCGTTCTCGAGGAAGGCCTTGGCGCTGGCGTAATCACCCTGTTGATAATTCAGCGCCGCCAGCCGGTCGGCGTTTTCCAGGCTGCCACGCGTGCTGTTCTGCAGCAGTTTGATGAGTTTTTTCTCGTTCGGTGGTTGCTCATCAAATGACCAGCCGACGCGACTGATCAACGACGCCGTAACCAGTTGTTGCACCGCTTTGCGTTGCAGCAGCTTCGCCAACTCGGCTTCGGGCAACTCGGCCAGTTCATTCATCACCTGTTTCAGCGAGGTGTAACCCACGGCGGAACCGTGCAGGTTTTGCGCTTCGTACAGTTCGATGGCGCCACTCCAATCGCCAGCGGTGCGCAACACCCGCGCCTCTTCACCAAGGCTGGCAACCCCCAGTTCCAGCGGGTCACTGAAGCCGTCGATGCTCATCTGCCGGGTTTGACGGAACGCTTGGCGCGATTGCTCAAGCGCCTGATCTGCGTCGTCCACCTCGCGGCTCATGGCAAACCAGGTGCGCCCCAAGGAGTACGCGGCCCACGTGCTGCGCAAGGGACGTTGATCGGCCGGCAGCGCCAGCAACTTGCCAAAATAGTCGACCGCCCGTTGATGATCGCCCGTGGCAAATGCCACCGCGCCCGCCACGTACAAACGCACTTCCGCCGGCAGGCTGGCGCCCTGCACCTCAACCTGACGCGCATCGGTCAGACCACGCAGTTGCTTGACCAGCGTTTGCTGTTCGGCGCTCAAGCCGGCCTGTTCGGCTTTATCGCGTGCCTCATTTGGCTCGCTCGCTTCACCGTACAGATCATTGGGATTGTGTGTGGCGGCGGTGACGTTTTTCAGCCCGGCGATGGTTTTGCCGAGGCGGCTGACCTCAAAGTTGAAGTTGCCTTCAGGCAGTTCCGCCAGCGTCTGCCCACGATTGTCGAGCAGGCGCATGGGGAAGTCCGGGCCGCAGGCCAGCGCCGAACCCAGCGGCAGGCTGAGGCTCAGGCAGAGCAGATGGCGGGGCCAGTTACGGGTCAACATGCGAACCTCCTTGATCAATAATTGCGCAACGCGCCCAACCGATGGCGCGCTGCCCGTCCGCAGGCAAGCGGCCGGCGCGCAAGCGGGTGAAGGTAAGCAGATCACGACTTTGTTGCAACGAGTATCCGGCGAGCGCATCGGCGCCTTCGCAGTCCCGGGCTTTAAGGGTGATGCGGGCGGGCCAGGCGCTGTCGAGGTTGCCGACATTGGCGAGGCTGATGTCGTAAAGGCCATTCTGTTCGCTGAGGCTCAAGCTGAGTTGGCTGTGCAGCGCACCACCCCGGGCAACGGCGCGCAGCGTGGTCAAGCTCCAGGCGCGGCGGTCGTTGGCCAGCGGCAAGCGAAACCAGATCAGCCCAGCCAGATGCGCAGGTGGGGCCTCACGCAATTGCTTGGCGAGTCGGCTCAATGGCACGGGATCGGCAAGCAATTCGCGGCGCTGACCGCCGCGCTCAAGCGGCACTTCGCTTTCCACCACTGGCGCGCCACCGGCATCCGGCAACAGCGCCACCCCATAGGCCGGCAGCGCCAGATAGAACGGCTTTTCAGAGACGTTGCCCCAGGCTTGGGCCCAACGCTGCGCCTGCTCAGCGTCGAACAGACCGCGGCGCGGGTCACTGACGGCATGCACTTGCAATACGCTGCTGTCGACCGAGGCCAGCAATGTCGGCAGTTGTGCACTGTCGAGCCACGCCGGCAGCGCGGTCATGCTCAGGGGTAAAGACGCCGGCAGTGCCGAACGCAGATGACTGAGAAATTGCGCGTAGGCTGGCAGCCGCGCATTCCCGGCATCGTGGTCGATCTCCACGCCACTGAGGGTCAGGCCCAACGCCTGCCAATCATTGACCAGTTGAAGGATCTGCGCCGTAACCTGCTGTTGATCCAGCCCCTTGAGTTGGCCGTCGAGACGAATCACCGCGATCAACGCGCGCCCATCGCTCTTCAGCAACGCAGGATCAATACGTGCCCGGCTCCATCCGGCGTTCGGGAACGCTTGCAGCGCCAACACCCGCAGGGTGGAAAAATCACCTCGGCTCTCGCGCAACGCCGCCTCATGGGCCGGCGTCCACTGGCGTTGCCAGACGTAGAGTTGTTGATCGAGCGGCGGCGTGTCCTGCTGTTCGCAAGCGGACAGCAAGATCAGTGCAACCATAACCACAATAAACCGCATACCTTGCTCAATCCCTGACAACTCAAGGCTGCAAGGTTACACAAAACCCTGCGTCAAAAGGTTCAAGGCTTGCGGGCAATGATCACCTGACTTTTGGCCACCACCGCATCCAGTGCCTGCTTGATTTGTGCCCCTCGTGGCGAGTCCAGCACCGCTTGCCAGGTGTCGGCCCAGTGGTTGAGCAACGGATGATCCGGGTTACCGAAGTCGACTTTGGCCTCCCAGAACAACAACATCCACATCGACCAGTAAAAGCCGTACTGGCTGTGGCTGATGACTTCCAGCCCCGCCTCGCTGACCATCGCCTTGAATTGCGCTTCGCTGATGATGCGGATGTGATTGGGCTTCTGGAAATACTCTGCGGCGGCGATGCCTTTTTGCAGGTCTTCGGAGCTTGGGTGCGGCACGCTCAACAGGTACAGCGCGCCCGGCTTGCCGACGCGCACCAGCTCCGCAAGAAACTGCGCAGGGTCGTCGACGTGCTCGATGACTTCAGTCGACACCACGCGGGTTGCCGTAGCGTCGGCAATCGGTAGCGGGTTGCAGTCGGTGACGTGGCATTCGATGTCGCGTGCCGGGGTGTCGCTCAGGCGCTGACGGGTGGCCTCGACCTTGGCGCCGTCAATGTCGGCGATGATGATCTTCGCCCCGCGCATGCCACAGAAATGCACGTTGCCGCCGTCACCACAACCGACGTCCAACAGCGTGTCATCGGCCGTCACCGCAAAGCCCTTGAACAGCTCGCCGGTTTCCTGATTGAACCAGCCGCTGAGCATTGCATCGTGCAGGCCGAGCATGTACGGGTCGGTCTTCTCGGCGGCCGCAACAGGGGGCGGTGCAGGCGTCGACGCCGTCAGTTTCTTGAAAAGGCTCAGCATGAGGTGGCTCCAGTGGATGAGACGGCGGTTCGCGAGGTACCGAGGCGTTTGACGAACGCGGCGCCACGGTTGCGCATGGGCATTTCAATGAAACGGTAATTGAGTTCACTGAGCAGCGCGATCAGGCCGAACGCCAGCAACAGCGTGATGACCGGGTGTCCCGCGGGACTCGGCAGGCCAGCGCTCTGCAAACGGAAGATCAGCTCACGCACCAGTTGATAGGCCGGAATATGGATCAGATAGATCCCGTAGGAACGGCTGCCGACCCATGCCAGAGAGCGCTGCACGCCCCCGACAGGCATCAGGTAATCACGGTTGTACGAGGCGATCCACACCAGCAGCGCGCCGAGCACAGCGATCGAACCGATGCGGTAATTGGCAAACGTGAAGCGGTCGGTGGCCATGAAGCTCAGCAACAAACTGATTACCAGCAGCGCGCAAATTCCCGCCCAGGGCCTGCGCAGAAACGTCGGTTCCCAGCGCTGATAACTCGGCTGTGCGCTCCACATCGCCAACAAGACGCCCAAGGCCAGGGCGTCGGTACGCACCACCATCAGCAGCGTGGTGCGCAGCGTGAAAAGCTGCACGGCGACCAGCGCCAGCAATGCCCACACCAGATGTTTACGACAGAGCACAATCAGCAGCGGGAACAGCAAGTAGAACTGCTCCTCCAGCGACAGGCTCCAGTAGACGAAACTGCTGCCGTATTCGTAATGAAAGAAGCTGTCGGCAAAGCGCAGGTTGGCGTATTGCAGCACCCCAGCCAGCGTCGCTTGCAGGTTGGCGTACAGCGTACCGAACGCCCCCGAGCGATTGAGAAGAACGCACGCCAGCAGCATCAGTGCCAGCCACAGCCAGGCTGAAGGCAATAAGCGAAAGGCACGGCGCAGCCAGAAATTCCGTGTCTGTACCCAGTATTCCTGACGGGTCGTGCAGACCCGCAGCGCCGGAATCAGGCTACGGGCTATGACGAATCCGGAGATGGCAAAAAAGAGATCGACGCCCCACCACGGTTGCGCCCAGCCATGGATTTTTTCCAGCAACGGCACCGGATCAGTGAACAGGCTGCCCTGTAAGTGATGAAACAGCACCCCGAGCACGGCGATGGCGCGCAGGACCTCAATGTCCATGATCCGTTTGCTGTTCATGATTCGGGAGCTTGCGCGACGCCAGCACAGCGCTCGAACAACTGCGCGAGAAAGACCTGCAAACGCTGCTCGGCCACCGCCTGACTGCAAAACCCTTGCAGGCTGCTGACGGCTTGCGCCGACATCTGTGCATAGCGTGCCGGATCGTTTTTCGCCACGTCATAACTGGCTTTATAGGCTTGGCACAGTGACGCCCAGTTAGTCACGTAACGCAGCGTGCGGAACGCCTTGCGCGGATCGTGAGGCCAGGCCGTGAGTTCGTCGGTGGATTCGATCAGGAACGCATTATCGGCACTCAGGTAATCGATCATCGCCGTGGTACGCGGGGCCACCGCCGGTTTGCCACACGACATGAACTCCATCAGCGGCAGGCACTGGCCTTCGCCGTAGGAGGTATTCACGACATAGCGGGTCGCCTGCACCAGTCGCTCGTAGTCGGGATCGGCAAGGTAACCGTAGATCAGCACGATGCGGCAGCGATAAGACTGATTTTTGTACAGGTGATGGAGGATGTCGCTGAGTGCTTCTTTGGCATCGTGGTGGGTGAGTTTGAGCACCAGCGTGGCGTCGTCGACGTCGCGAAAACTCACGCAGAATGCGCTGAGCATGTCTTCCCAGTTCTTGCGGCCATCGCCCGGATTGAACACCGAGGTATACACCACACCGTCGAGCACCAGCTCCTGCTCGGTAACCGGCGCGGCAAAATCGATGCCTTTGCCGCGGCGCAAAGGTTTGGGGCCGAACGCATTCAGATCAAGTACGCGGCTGTCGACCACCAGACCTTTGATCTTCAAGCGAAACGATTGCCCCTCGGGATGCCGCTGCAACGGCGCACCCCGCGCCGCGAAACGATCCCAGACTGGCGCCGGCACCGCGACGATAGGGTAAGCCGCGCCCATCGCCTCGCGCACTGCGTTGACCGTATAACTGGAGTGAGTGATCGCCGCCCCGCAGGCGTGCAGCACGGTACGCCAGTCGTTGCGCGGTTCATCGGCAAACGATTCGTTGGGGATGGTGCTGAACTCCCAGGCAAACACCGGCAGGGTCGGACAGGCCAGTTGCACCGGCGTGCGGTGGGGCGGGGAAAACGACAGGAACACGCAAGGTTCGCCACGGCCCAGGCACTCGCGATAGAGCGCGTCGACTTCACGCGGCGGATCGGCAACCTCCACCACCCGTCCAAGCCGTTCAAGCACCGGACGGTATTCCTTGAGCACGAAGTAATAGCTGTACTCCGAACGCCCGAGATTTTGCGCGATGGTGTGCTGGTTGGTTTCCGAATGAATGATGATCAGCATGAGGCGTTATCCGTCACTGTCGCAGCATCGGCGACTGGCGCTACCGGCCCGAAAAAATCCGCCATGCGTTTTTGCACCGGGGCGAAGGCACAGTAATCGTGCATGCGTTGCACTGCAGCAGCAGACATGCGCTGATAATCCTGCGGCTGTGTCTTGGCCATCCGGTAGCTCTGTTCGTAAGCGTTTTTCAGCGATCCCCAATCAGGGCGGTAACGCAGAGTGCGGTAAATGATGCGCGTGTCCTGTGGCCAGATGGTCAGCTCTTCGCTGGACTTGACCACAAACGCTACCGCGTCATCGATGTAGTCTTCCATGGCCGTATGATCCGGTGCGATCACCGGTTTGCCGCTGGACATGAACTCCATCAATGGCAGGCACAAGCCTTCGCAGCGTGAGGCGTTGACGTAAAAACTGGCAGCCTTGTAGAGCCCGGCGTACTGCGCATCGTCCAGATAGCCGTGCATCACCACCACCCGGCAGGCGAACGGCGTGAGCTGGGCGAGCAACGTCATCAACTCGTTGTAGTAGGACGCCAGATCGTTCTGGGTGATCTTCAACACCAGTGTCGCGTCGCTCGTTTGGCGAAAGGCCCAGCAGAACGCGGTGACCAGATGATGCCAGTTCTTGCGACCATCCTTGGGGTTGAACACGCTGACGTAGACCACACCGTCGACATGGGTCTGGACCACTGATGTGGTGTCCGGCAAATCCACCGGCAGCGGTTCATCCACGGGCACCGCTTGCGGGCCGCAGACCACCGCAAAGCGCTGTTCGAGCCAGCCGTGAAGGTTGTCCGAGACCAGGTCGCGAATGCCTTCCCAATACCAGTTGTGCAGAAACTTCACCCGAGGCACCGGCTCTGCTTGCTCGCGCCCCTGGTCTAGCGCCCACAGGCGCAGGTAATGCCGGGCGATGACCAAGCGCCGCTTGAAGGTCAGCGGTGGCGGGCGGGCGGCTTCAAGCGCGGCTTGCTCCTCAGGCGTCAGTGGTTTGGGGATCAACGCATCGGCAGACAGTTCGAGTGTGCGCGTATCGAAAATGCAGCCCTTGATCGCCAGCGTTGCACCCGGATTGACTGGCACAGGGACATGCTGCTGACGAACCTGCGCGTACTGCTCCCACAGCGGTGTCGGCAACACCAACACCGGAAAGTTTTCGCCCATGGCCCGGCGAATGGCCCGGGCAGTATGGCTCGACAGGGTGATGACCCGCCCCTGACGAGCGAGCATCTGCGTCCAGTCCTGTCGCGGATCGTTGTCCCACGACTCATCGGGGATCGAATCGAACTCCCACGCGACCACGCAAATCGTCGGGCATTGCAGGTCGACCGGGGTTTTCTGTGGCGGGGTGAATGACAGGAAAACGCTGTCTTCGCCGGCGGCGAGCCGTTGCCGATAAAGCGCATCGACGTCGGCAGTGGACGACACCACATGCACGCGCCCAAGGCTTTCCAGCACCGGGCGATAAGCCTTGAGCACGAAGTAGTAGCTGTATTCAGGACGCCCGAGGCTCTGGCTGATGGAGCTGTCGTTGACGTCCGAGTAGAGAATGAAATTCATGGCATCCCACGATGAAACTGCCGTCCTGGCCGCTTCATGCTATGACGACCAGGCGTTGGATCAAGTCGGCATCACCGAGACTTGTCCTTCGTCATCCAGCACGTCTTCGTTCTTGTTTTAGTGGTCGGTTTCACTCAGTTGCACACCCCTCTGGCGAACCTTGGGAGATGGCGACGAGGGGCATTCTAAACACATCCATCGCGGGTCCGGGAACCGCCCGGCGAGAATAAATCCAGCTACGCTAACGAGAACTGACCGGTCACGGTTTGGCCAGTTGAAATTGCTGCTCAATTGGCACAGATTGGTGCCAAACAACTACAACAACAGACTTCGCCTGTCGTCTTGCCGGTTTTTCCTCCGGTCTGACAGACCTTCCAACAAAGCCTGTAGGAAAGTGGCGCAAGTTCAAGACCAAGGGGCCGCTGTTTGAAAAAGCGTCTGTTCATCACGGGTCTCAGTGGATTCGTGGGACAACATATTCAGTCACGTCTGGCTTTGCCCGATTCATCGTGGGAGCTGCTGCCTGCCGCATCGCCCTACGACCTCACGAATGCGAACAGCCTTGTCGACCTGTGGCCGCAAATGCCCGATGCGGTGATTCATCTGGCCGGCCAGACCTTCGTCCCCGAAGCGTTTCGCGATCCGGCCCGCACCCTCGAAATCAATGTTTTCGGCACCCTCAACCTGCTGCAGGCGCTCAAGGCTCGTGGCTTCGCAGGCACTTTTCTGTATGTCAGTTCCGGCGACGTCTACGGCCAGGTGGGCGAAAGCGATCTGCCGATTACCGAGCAACCCCCCCCCTGCCCGCGCAACCCTTACGCCGTGAGCAAACTCTCGGCGGAGTTCCTCAGCCTGCAATGGGGCTTGAGCGAACACTGGCCGGTGCTGGTGGCGCGCCCGTTCAACCACATCGGCACCGGGCAGAAAGACAGCTTCGTCATCGCCAGCGCTGCACGCCAGATCAATCGCATCAAACAAGGCCTGCAAGCCCCGCAACTGGAAGTCGGCGATATCGACGTGACGCGTGATTTCCTTGATGTCGGCGACGTCGTATCGGCCTATTTCGCCCTGCTGGAAAAAGGCCAGCCGGGGCAGGTTTACAACATCTGCTCAGGGCGCGAGCAAAGCATTCGCAGCCTCATCGAACAGTTGGGCGATCTGGCCGAAGTCCAGATGCAACTGGTTCAGGACCCGGCGCGCATGCGTCGCGCCGATCAGCGCCGCGTTTGCGGCAGCCACGCAAAACTGGCCAAAACCACCGGATGGTCGCCAGTCATCACAACACAACAATCCCTGCGGGCGATCCTGTCCGACTGGGAGACGCGAGTACGACAAGAATGACAAAAAGTGCATTGATCACAGGGATCACCGGACAGGACGGCGCGTATCTGGCCAAGTTGCTGCTCGACAAGGGCTACAAGGTTTACGGCTTCGTGGCGCGCCGCAGCAGCGATTCGCGCTGGCGCTTGCGCGAGATGGGCGTCGAAGCCGACATCGTCTATCTGGACGGTGACATGGCCGATGCCTGCTCGGTGCAGCGTGCGGTTATCAAATCGGCGCCAGACGAAATCTACAACCTCGCCGCACAGAGTTTTGTCGCGGCCTCCTGGGATCAACCGGTGACCACCGGCATTGTCGATGGCCTCGGCGTCACGCATCTGCTCGAAGCGATCCGCCAGTTCAGCCCGCACACCCGCTTCTATCAGGCATCGACCAGCGAAATGTTCGGGCTGATCCAGGCTGAACAGCAGGACGAGAACACGCCGTTCTACCCGCGCAGTCCTTACGGCGTGGCCAAACTGTATGGCCACTGGATCACCGTCAACTACCGCGAAAGTTTCAATCTGCACGCCAGCAGCGGCATCCTCTTCAACCACGAATCACCGCTGCGCGGCATCGAGTTTGTTACCCGCAAGGTCACTGACGCTGCCGCCCGCATCAAGCAGGGCAAACAGCAGGCGCTGGCGCTGGGCAACATCGACGCCAAACGCGACTGGGGGTTTGCCGGCGACTACGTCGAGGCCATGTGGCTGATGCTGCAACAGGACAAGCCTGACGATTTCGTGGTCGCCACCGGTGTCACCACCACGGTGCGTGAAATGTGCCGCATCGCCTTCGATCACGTCGGCCTCAACTACCGCGATTACGTGAAGATCGACCCGGCGTTTTTCCGCCCGGCCGAAGTCGAAGTGCTGCTCGGCAACCCGGCCAAGGCTCAGCGCGTGCTGGGCTGGAAGCCGAAAACCGATCTGGACACCCTGATCCGCATGATGATGGATGCGGACATGAAACGCGTCGCCAAGGAGTAGGCCATGCTGATCCCCGTGATTCTGTCCGGCGGTGCCGGTACCCGTTTGTGGCCGGTGTCCCGCGAGGGCCATCCCAAGCCGTTCATGACCCTGCCCGACGGCCAGTCGCTGCTGGGCAAGACCTATCAGCGTGCAGCGGCGTTGCTGGACGGCTGGGGTGACATCGTCACGGTGACCAACCGCGAGTACTACTTCCAGAGCAAAGACCACTATGGCGCCGCCCACGTGTCGCGCCATCGCGGGCACTTTCTGCTGGAGCCGACCGGGCGCAACACGGCCCCGGCCATCGCAGCCGCCGCCCTGTCGCTGCAAGCGTTGCATGGCGACGAGGCGATCATGGTGGTAATGCCGGCCGACCATTTGATCGTCAATCAGGACGCGCTCAAGACGGCCGTCGAGCACGCGGTGAATCTGGCGAAGGACGATTACCTGGTGACCTTCGGCGTGCTGCCGACCGCACCGGAAACCGGCTTCGGCTATATCGAAACCGGTGCGCCACTGGACGCCAAAGGCGCGGCCAAAGTGCAGCGCTTCGTGGAAAAACCCGACCTGCAAACCGCTACGCATTACCTGGAGAGCGGCAACTTCCTGTGGAACTCCGGCATGTTCTGCTTCACCACCGCTGCGGTGATCGCCGAGCTGCAACTGCACGCGCCGCAACTGCTGGAGCAGACCCGCGCCTGCATGGCCGCCAGCGTCCCGGTGGAGACCGTCGGCTGCCTGCAACAGGAACTGTCGCCTGCGCTGTTCGCTGAAATCACCGACATCTCCATCGACTACGCGTTGATGGAGCGCTCGGAAAAAGTCGTGGTCGTGCCTGCCGGTTTCGACTGGAGCGACATCGGTTCGTGGGGCGCCGTCGCGGCGCTGGTCCCGGCCGATGCCGACAACAACCGCGCCAGCGGCGAAGCAATCTTCATCGACAGCCACAACAACTTCGTCCAGAGCGAGGGCCGACTGGTCGCCGCCGTGGGGGTGGATAACCTTATTGTGGTCGACACCGCCGATGCCGTGCTGATCGCCCACGCCGACCGTGCACAGGATGTGCGGCGCGTCGCCAAGCAGCTCAAGGACAAATCCCACGAAGCCTATCGCCTGCACCGTACGGTCAGCCGTCCGTGGGGCACCTACACCGTCCTTGAGGAAGGCCCGCGCTTCAAGATCAAACGCATCGTGGTCAAACCCGGCGGCAAGCTGTCCCTGCAAATGCACCATCACCGCAACGAGCACTGGGTGGTGGTCGAAGGCATGGCCAAGGTCACCAATAATGGCTCCGGCACGACGCTGGTGGCCAAGAACGAATCGACGTTCATTGCCGCCGGCCACCGCCATCGCCTGGAAAATCCCGGGGTGATCGACCTGGTGATCATCGAAGTGCAAAGCGGCGAATACCTGGGAGAGGACGACATCGTTCGCTTCGAAGACCACTACGGCAGGACGGTTTGAATGCTGTTTTCCCTGTACCGCTTGCTGCACAGCTACCGCGGATTCATCCTCGGTAGCGTCAAGCGAGAGTTTCAAGCGCGCTATCGCAATTCGCTGTTCGGTGCGTTGTGGCCGATCTTCAACCCGTTGTCGATGATCGTCGTCTACACCGTGATCTTTTCCCACATCATGCGCGCGCGACTGCCGGGTGTGGACGACAGCATGGCCTACAGCGTCTACCTCTGCGCCGGGCTGCTGGCGTGGGGACTGTTTTCGGAAATCACCCTGCGCAGCCAGACCATGTTTCTGGACAACGCCAACCTGCTGAAGAAAATCAGCTTCCCGCGGATCTGCCTGCCAGTGATCGTGCTGATCAATGCCGGGATCAACTTCGCGATCATCATCGGTCTGTTTCTGGGCTTTCTGCTGGTCTCCGGGCGCTGGCCGGGCATGGCCTTGCTGGCGCTGTTGCCGCTGATCCTCCTGCAAATGATGTTCTGTGCCGGCCTGGGAATGGTGCTTGGCGTACTCAACGTGTTCTTTCGTGATGTCGGCCAGCTCTTCGCGATCTGCCTGCAATTCTGGTTCTGGCTCACACCGATCGTGTACCCGATCAGCATCCTTCCGGAATGGGTTCAGCGTCTGTTGCAGCTCAACCCGCTGACCAACCTGATTGCCAGCTATCAGAATCTGTTCCTTTACGGGCAGTGGCCGGTCTGGAGTTCGCTGCTGCCGATCTTCGTCGCGGGCGCGTTGCTATGTGTCATCGGCCTGCGGCTGTTCCGCCAGCGCGTCGGCGAAATGGTGGATGAACTCTGATGGGGCATATCCGTGTGACCGGCCTGAGCAAGGCCTACAAGCAATACCCCAACCGCTGGGCGCGCCTGGCCGAGTGGCTGATTCCGTTCTCGCCTCTGCGCCATCATCAGCACTGGGTGCTGCGAGATGTCGAATTCGAGATCGCACCCGGCGAAGCGGTGGGCATTGTCGGCGCCAACGGTGCCGGCAAAAGTACCTTGTTGAAGATGATCACCGGCACCACGCAACCCACCGGGGGCAAGATCGAAATCGAAGGCCGGGTGGCGGCATTGCTGGAACTGGGCATGGGCTTTCACGCCGACTTTACCGGTCGCCAGAACGCGATCATGGCGGGGCAGTTGCTGGGCATGCAGCTTGAAGAAATCGAAGCGCTGATGCCTGAAATCGAGTACTTCGCCGAGATTGGCGAGGCCATCGACCACCCGGTGCGTACCTACTCCAGCGGCATGCAGATGCGCCTGGCGTTCAGCGTCGCCACCGCCCGCCGACCGGACATCCTGATCGTCGACGAAGCGCTGTCAGTGGGTGACGCCTACTTCCAGCACAAGAGCTTCGAGCGCATTCGCAGCTTTCGCAAGGCCGGCACCACCCTGTTGATCGTGTCTCACGATCGCTCAGCCATTCAATCGATCTGCGACTCGGCGATCCTGCTCAAGGATGGCCGCATGGCCATGTACGACAAACCGGAAGTGGTGCTCGATTATTACAACGCGTTGATGGCCGAACGCGAAGGCCAGGTCGTGCGTCAGGAAATGCTCGCCGGCGGCGAAGTGCAGACCGTGTCGGGTACCGGTGAGGCCGCCATTCTTGGCGTGCGTTTACTGAATGAACAGGATCACAGCATCGACGCCGCCGAAGTCGGTCAACCGGTGGTGCTGGAAGTCCAGGTTGAGGTGCGCAAGGACATTGAGCGGTTGGTGCTGGGCTTCATCCTCAAGGATCGTCTGGGCCAGATGATGTACGGCATCAACACCCATCGCCAGGACAAGGCACTGACCGATCTGCGTGCCGGCGAACGCTTCACCTACCGCTTTGCGTTCATCATGGGCCTGGGCAAGGGCAACTATTCGGTGTCGCTGAGCCTGTCGCGTCTGGACTCTCATCTGGATCGCAACTTCGAATGGCGGGACTACGGCCTGGTATTTCACGTCATCAACAATCGTCAGGAAGATTTCGTCGGCTGTTCGTGGCTCAACGCCCAAACCACGATTACCCGTCATACCGAAGCCAGACTTGCCGAGCGCGCGCCATGACCCGCTTGCTGGTGGAATGCACCCATGTGTTCAAACACCCGAAGGTCAACTCGGGCATCCAGCGGGTGGTGCGCAACGTCATCAAGCAATTGCCTTCGAGTGCCGAGGGCGTCGAATGCGTGCCAGTCATTGTGCTGCGCGGCCAACTCTATCGCGTACAGCACCTGGCACCTCTGGACACCCCGCTGTTCAACGCCTTGGCCAGTTTCGGCGAACGCCTGGAACGCATGGCCCATCGGTTCGGGCAATGGCATCAACGACTCGACGCCCAGTGCACAGCAAAACTGGCGCGACGCTCACTGTATGTCTCGTATCGCTTGACGGCCTTCGGTGTATTTGGCCTGCCGTTACGTTTTATCGGGGCGATCAATCGGACCCAACTGCCAAAACGCTGTTCACCCTTGCAGCATCAGACCGGCGACCAACTGGTGCTACTGGATTCGTCCTGGCATTCGGATTTTTTCATGGCTGTAGAACGGCTCAAATGCGAGGGCGTCGGGATCATTGCGGTGATCTACGACCTGATCCCCCTGACCCATCCGCAGTTCTACGACACGCGGCTGGTGCGGGTTTTCAGTGAGTGGTTCGACTGGATCACCCGAACCGCCGACGGCTACATGGCAATTTCCGCCACCGTGCGCGATCAAGTGCGCGAAGAACTACAGCGCCGGATCGGTGCAGAACGCACCGACAAACACTGGTTCGATTACTTCCACCTCGGTTCCGAACTGGATCTGCACAGCGCCAAGGCCACCGTGGCCGCGTCCCTGCAACGGCTGTTCGCCAATCCTGAGCCGGTGTTTTTGATGGTCAGCACCATCGAACCGCGCAAAAACCACGAATACCTGCTCGACGCCTTCGACCGCGCCTGGGCCACCGGCTCGACCGCGCGGCTGTGCATTGCCGGGCGCATTGGCTGGAAGTGCGACGCCCTGCTCGCCCGGGTGCGCAATCATCCCGAGTTGAACCGGCGACTGTTCATGTTCAACGACCTGAACGACACCAGCCTGGAACACGCTTACGCCCACGCCAGTGCATTGGTGTTCCCCTCGTTCGTTGAAGGCTTCGGCCTGCCACTGGTGGAAGCCATGCAGCGCGGCTTGCCTGCGATGGGCAGTGACATTGCGGTGTTCCGCGAAATAGGCGGCGAGTTCATGGCGTACTTCGATCTGCAGGAACCGCAAAGCCTCGCCGACCTGATCAACACCTTCCAGCGCAGCGGACAGTTCCCCGCCGCCCGCGACGTGGCCGATTGGCAATGGATCGGTTGGCGCGAAGCCAGCGCGCAACTGGCCGAACGCAGCGTGCGCAATGTGCAGCAGGCGCCAGCGGCGCAAGCGAGGCGACATGCGCATTGCCCTTAACGCACGGATTCTCCAGGCGCCGCGCACCGGTATCGGCCATTACGTCGCCGAACTGGTCAACGCCTTGCGCAACGAACCCGATGTTGAAGTGACGTTGTTTCACGGCTGGGGCTGGAGTTCAGCGCTGCCGGAAGCGGCCATGCCCGGCTATTCGCGGTTGACGCCACTGCTGCGGCAGATTCCCGGGGCTTATCAGGCGCGCCGCTGGCTGGAACAAAAACGCTTCGATCAGGGCCGCACCCAAGGCATCGACCTGTATCACGAGCCGAGCCTGTGGCCCCTGGCCTTCGACGGTCCGACCGTGATCACGCTACACGACCTGACGCACCTGAATTTTCCCGACACTCAGCCGCCCGCGCGACTCAAGGAAATCGAACGGCGACTGGCGGCTGGCGTACAGCAAGCGCGGCTGATTCTGACCGACTCGCAGGCCATTGCCGACGAAGCCCAGGAACATTTCGGGCTGCCGGCCGAGCGTTTTATCGTGGCGCCGCTGGGTGTCTGCGAGCGTTTCCATCCGCGTGAGGCGCACACCCTCGACGCCGTGCTCAAGGCCCATGCGGTCGAGGTGCGTGAATACTTCCTGTGTGTCGGCACTCTGGAGCCGCGCAAAAACCTGAGCCTGGCTCTGCGCGCCCATGCCCTGCTGCCGAACGCCGTGCGTGAACGTTTTCCGCTGCTGATCGTCGGCATGGCCGGCTGGCAGCGTGAACAGTTCAGCGACGAACTGCGTCAGGCACTGGCCAGCGGGCATGTGTGCCTGCTCGGTTATCTGCCCGATGAACAAGTCGCGCAATTGTTGGCCGGCGCCCGGGCGCTGATTTTTCCGTCGCGGTACGAAGGCTTCGGCCTTCCTGTGCTGGAAGCGATGGCCAGCGGCACGCCGGTGGTGGTCACCCGCGCTTCGGCGATGCCGGAAGTGGCGGGCGCTGCCGGCAACTATATTGAAGCTGACGATGCAGACGGCTTGCGTGACGTGATGAGCCGACTGATCGACGATCAAGCACATTGGCAGGCATGCCGAGAAGCCGGATTACAGCAGTCACGGCTTTTTTCCTGGGAACGTTGTGCACAGGCTACGGCCGGTGCCTACCGCCAGGCCATGGGAGGTTGAATGCGAGTTCTTCATTTTTTCAAGACGTACCTGCCTGATTCGGTCGGCGGCATCGAGCAAGTGATCTTCCAGCTGTGCGAAAGTGGTGCCCAACACGGTGTCGACGGCCAGGTGCTGACGCTCAGCGCCGACCCGAATCCGCCGGTGGTGCAACTGGGTCAGCACGAAGTGCACCGCGCCAAACTCGACATCCAGTTCGCCTCAACCGGGTTTTCCTGGAGCGTGTTCAAGCAGTTTCGCGAAATGGCCGCCGAGGCGGACGTGGTCAATTACCACTTCCCGTGGCCGTTCATGGACCTGGTGCATTTCGCCAGCGCCATCAAGAAACCCAGCGTGGTCACCTACCACTCGGACATCATTCGTCAAAAACACCTGCTCAAACTCTACCGGCCACTGATGAACCGCTTCCTCGCCAGTGCCGACCGTATTGTCGCGGCCTCGCCCAATTACCTGCACACCAGCGATGTCCTGCAGCAGTTTCAGGACAAGACCCGGGTGATTCCCTACGGCTTGAACAAAGCAGGTTATCCACAGGCGGACAGTGAGCGGATGAACCACTGGCGGCAAAAGCTTGGGGATAAGTTTTTCCTGTTCGTCGGGGTGATGCGCTATTACAAAGGCCTGCACATCCTGCTCGACGCCATGAAAGATGTGGACTATCCGGTGGTCATCGTCGGCGCCGGGCCGCTGGAGCAGGCACTGCACGCCCAGGCAGCAGCGCTGGGGCTGCGTAACATTCATTTCCTCGGACGCCTTGGGGATGAGGACAAGGTCGCACTGCTGCAATTGAGCTACGCGATTGTCTTCCCGTCGCACCTGCGCTCCGAAGCGTTCGGCATCTCGCTGCTGGAAGGCGCGATGTACGGAAAACCGATGATCTCCAGCGAGATCGGCACCGGCACCAGCTACATCAATATCCACAACGAGACGGGACTGGTGGTGCCGCCAAGTCATCCACAGGCATTTCGCGAGGCGATGCGCACCCTGTGGGAAAACCCGCTGCGCGCTGCAGAGATGGGAGTGAAGGCGCAGGCCCGTTACCGGCAGTTATTCACAGCCGATGAAATGGGCCGCAAGTGGACAGCGCTTTATCAGGAACTGCTGGAAGAAAAATCGCTGTCCTACGCCTGACTTTCGCTTGAAACATGTCTCCTCGGTGGCGAATGGAGGATCGGGTTTAAAGATCCAGCACCAGCGGTTGCTCGCTCTGCGCCGGCACCGCACAGCAAATCAGCACCTGTCCCTCTTCCGGGATATCGGCGGGGGGCTGTGGATAATTCACCGCACCGCTGACCAACCGGGTCTTGCAGGTACCGCACGAACCACCACGGCAACTGAATTCCGGACGCAATCCGCGACTTTCCGCCAGCTCCAGCAAACTGCCACCGTCCGGTTGCCAACGGGCCTCCTTGGCCGAGCGTTCGAACACCACGGGCACGGAGGTGGTGGCGGCCGGGGGCTGCTCAATCGTGATGGCGTCCGCATCGGCACGCCGCTTCAGGGTCGAAGGGCCGAAAGTCTCGGCGTGGATCTGTGCATCGCGCACGTCCAGTTCGCGCAAGCTGTCGTACAGACCTTGGGTGAAAGCGCCGGGGCCACACAGAACAAAGTCGATCTGATCGTAATCCTCGACCGCCAGCAGATTCCTCAGCACCGCGTCATCGATGCGCCCGTGCAGGTCAAAATCTTCACCTTCGTGTGCATCTTCTTCCGGCTGACTGAGCAAACGCAGAACCCGCACCGCATCGCCCGCACTGTCCAACAAACGGTCCAGTTCCTTGCGAAACGGTTGATCGGCCAGGCTGCGCGAACTCTGCAGCAACCACGTCGGACGAATCCTGCGCGTGCGCAAACCTTGATAAACCACTTCGCGCAGCATCGACAGCAGCGGCGTAATGCCGACCCCGGCCGCCAACAGCACCAGCGGCCGGCGTTCCAGCGGCGCCACGGTGAAATGCCCTTGCGGCGCTCGCGCCTCCAACACGTCACCCACCTGGATCTGCTCATGCAAATGGCTCGACACGCGGCCTTCGCGCTTCACACTGATCCGGTAAAAACCATCCGATGGCGCACTCGACAGGCTGTAAGTGCGGATGTGCACCTCGCCATCGAGTGTAAAACGCAGCGGTAGATGCTGACCCGCGAGAAACACCGGCAAACCGGCGCCATCGTCCGGCTCCAGGTAAATGGAGCGGATGTTGCGACTTTCTGCCTCGATCTTCGCCACCCGCAGCGGCCGCCAACGGTTACCCAACGCCTGTGCCTGCAAACGGGCATCGGCCTCGGCCCAGTTGCCGGTCAGCAGACTGGTGGGCGACATGCCATCGAAGCGCCAGCGCAAGGCCAGCGCTGCCGGGCGCCGCACCAGTTTTTCCACATCAAATGTCCACAGCCGTTCGGCCCCCTGGAAAGCCTCGATCTGTGGCCCATCGAGGACGATTTCCGTACGGCCGCTCAGGTGCAGCAAATCGCCTGTGGAAAAGTCGATGAACAGCAAGCCAGCCTTGGGGTTGAGCAGCAGATTGCCGAGGGTGTTGAAGTGCAGGTTGCCGGCAAAATCCGGGATGGTCAGACGATTGCCTTCTACGCGTACGAAACCGGCCTGACCGCCACGGTGGGAAACGTCCACTGATCGCTGGCCATCGACATCGACGTAACTGGCGATAAAGAACGTGTCGGCGCTGGCGATCAACGCGGCACCCGCGTCGTCCAGCGCATCCAGATGCCGCGCCGGCCGCGACGCGGGATCAGTCAGCGGCACCCGCTGAAACTGGCGCAACTGAATGTACTGCGGGCAGTTGCCGAAGGCCTGATCCACCGTCACGTCGAAACCGCTCGCCTCAAGATTAGTGACATGACCATTGAGCCGGTTGCGCCGACGGGTGTGCAACTCGATGCCGAGCAAACCGACCGGCTCTCCATGACGAATCGGCGCCGGATCATCATCGGCGGGCAGGCTGGCAAATTGCAGGCGCTGCGGATCGGGCGAATGGGCGAACCCCGGCGCACCTTCCAGCACGCTGGCCCAAGGACGCCCCTCGGCATCCACTGCGCCGTACAACATGAACGGCAATTGCTGATAGAACTCACGGTGCTGGTCCGGCATCCAGGTACGAATGACCTTACGCCCGAATGCTTCCATGCGCTCGGCCACCCCCACATGCTCTTGCAGTTGCCGCTCGCCCGCGTGCCAAGGTGAACGTTCCATCACGACCTCTCCTCTGCCCCTGCGGCGCAGTGTGGATGATGAGCATCAGACTGCGGTTTGCAGACCGGCGACGGTGCGCGGCATGCCGACAAAACCGGGCAGTGCTTCGACCCGAGCCAGCCAGGCGCGCACGTTGCCATAGTCATCCAGCGACACGTTGCCTTCCGGCGCGTGGGCGATGTAGCTGTAGGCCGACACGTCGGCGATGGTCGGCTCGCTGCCCGCCAGATACGGTGTGTTGCCCAGTTCGACTTCCATCACCTTGAGCAGGTTGTGCGCACGGGTAATCACTTCTTCAGCATTGAGTTTCGCCCCGAACACCGTGATCAACCGTGCTGCCGCCGGGCCAAAGGCGATTGGCCCGGCGGCTGCCGACAACCAGCGCTGCACCCGTGCGGCGCCCAGCGGATCGCTTGGCAGCCAGCGGCCATTGCCATATTTCTGCGCCAGATACACCAGAATCGCGTTGGAATCAGCCAACACCACGCCATTGTCATCAATGGCCGGTACCTGACCGAAACTGTTGATCGCCAGATACGCCGGCTGTTTGTGCTCGCCTTTGGCCAGATCGACGAAGATCAGTTCGGTCGGCAGTTGCAACAGCGATAGCATCAGCTCAACCCGGTGGGCGTGGCCGGAACGAGGGAAGTTGTAGAGTTTGATCGGTTGCATGGTCGACTCCGCTGGATGATCGCACCGCCCAAGGGTGGCAGCGCTGATGGAGGCCATCTTCTACCTATCCTTGAAGCAACAGAATCACCAGCATTTGCAATCGATTATTTCTTCTCATGCAATAAAGCGGCATTTTTCAGCCCCGGATGCTCACGCAGAGCATTTACCGTGAAATCAACAAAACTGCGCACCCGCGCCGGCGCCTTGCGCCCGCCCTGATACACCACATGAATCGGCAGCGGCGGCAGTTCGAAGTCAGCGAGGACGATTTCCAGTTCGCCGGCCGCGACCTTGTTCGCCACTTGATAGGAAAGCACCCGGGTCAGCCCCAGTCCCAGACACGCGGCCGTGATCGCAGCCTGATTGGCGGTGACTACCAGACGCGGCTCCGGGCGCACGATCAATGGTTCGCCCTGTTCGAGAAACGGCCAGGTGCGTATCTGGCCGGTGGCCGAAGTCGCCACCACGGGCAAACCGGCCAACGCCTGAGGATGCGTGGGGCGGCCGTGATCGGCCAGGTATTGCGGCGAACCGCAAACCACCCGCCGAACCTCGCCCACGCGAATCGCATGCTGATTGCTGTCCGCCAGGTCACCGATGCGCACCGCGACATCGATACCCTCCTCAACCATGCTCACCACCCGATCGAGCAACAGGGCATTGATCGAAACCTCCGGATACTGCGCCAGATAACCGGCCATCACCGGCGTGACAAACAACTCGCCAAACAACACCGGCGCCGTCACCGTCAATTGCCCACGGGGCTGGGCGTGACTGCCGGCAGCCGAATCCTCGGCTTCCTGCACCTCGGCGAGAATTCTGCGACAGTCCTCCAGATAACGTTGCCCCGCCTCGCTCAAATGCACGCTGCGCGTGGTTCGAATCAGCAATTGCGTACCGATGCGCTGCTCCAGTGCGGCCACAGCACGGGTGACGCTGGCGGCGGACAGGCCCAGATGCCGTGCGGCGGCGGCAAAGCCTTGCTCCTTGGCGACGGCGGCAAAGACTTGCATTTCCTGGAAGCGATCCATGGATACCCTCGAATCAGATACAAAAATCGCAGCCGAAGCTGCGATTTTTTTGGGTCGAACTCAGCTGTGGATAACTTATTCCACCGTTACCGACTTCGCCAGGTTACGCGGCTGATCCACGTCCGTGCCCTTGAGCACAGCAACGTAGTACGACAGCAGTTGTAGCGGAATGGTGTAGAGGATTGGCGACAGGATGTCGTGGATGTGCGGCATCTGCACGACGTGGGTGCCTTCGCCGTTGGTCATCCCGGCTTTTTCGTCGGCGAACACGACCAGTTCGCCACCACGCGCACGCACTTCCTGCAGGTTGGACTTAAGCTTCTCCAGCAGTTCGTTGTTCGGCGCTACGGTGACCACCGGCATGTCGTTATCCACAAGCGCGAGCGGGCCGTGCTTCAGCTCTCCGGCTGGATAGGCTTCGGCGTGGATGTAGGAGATCTCCTTGAGTTTCAAGGCGCCTTCCATCGCGACCGGGAATTGCGCACCGCGACCGAGGAACAAGGTATGGTTCTTCTCGGCGAACAGTTCGGCGACTTTCTCGACCGTGCTGTCCATCGCCAGGGCTTCGCCCAGGCGGGTTGGCAGGCGACGCAGTTCTTCCACCAGCGTGGCTTCAATGCCTTTGGCCAGCGTGCCGCGCACTTGGCCCAGCGAAAGGGTCAGCAGCAACAGACCGACCAATTGCGTGGTGAAGGCTTTGGTCGAGGCGACACCGATTTCGCGCCCGGCCTGGGTCAGCAGGGTCAGGTCGGATTCGCGTACCAGCGAACTGATGCCGACGTTGCAGATCGCCAGGCTGGCGAGAAAGCCCAGCTCTTTGGCGTTGCGCAGCGCGGCCAGGGTGTCGGCGGTTTCGCCGGACTGCGAGATCGTGACAAACAAAGTATCTGGCTGCACCACCACTTTGCGGTAGCGGAACTCGCTGGCGACTTCGACCTGGCAAGGGATACCAGCCAGTTCTTCGAGCCAGTAACGCGCAACCATACCAGCGTGATAACTGGTGCCGCAGGCCACGATCTGCACATTGCGTACTTTGGCGAACAGTTCGGCCGCTTGCGGGCCGAATGCCTGTACCAGCACTTGATCATTGCTCAGACGACCTTCGAGGGTGCGCTGAACAACGGTCGGCTGCTCGTGGATTTCCTTGAGCATGTAGTGACGGAACTCACCCTTGTCCGCTGCTTCGGCACCGTCGCTGTACTGCACGGTCTGGCGCTCGACGGCGTTGCCCTGAACATCCCAGATCTGCACGTTATCACGACGAATTTCGGCGATATCGCCCTCTTCCAGGTACATGAAGCGGTCTGTGACCTGGCGCAACGCCAGTTGATCGGAAGCGAGGAAGTTCTCGCCCAGCCCCAGGCCGATCACCAGTGGACTGCCACTGCGGGCGGCGACCAGACAATCCGGTTGCTTGGCATTGATCACTGCCAGACCGTAAGCACCGTGCAGTTCTTTAACAGTGGCTTTGAGGGCGACGGTCAGGTCAGGTTGCTCCTTGAGCTTTTCGCTGAGCAGGTGGGCAATGACTTCAGTGTCGGTGTCCGAAGTAAACACGTAACCCAGCGCTTTGAGTTGTTCACGCAGAGCTTCGTGGTTTTCGATGATGCCGTTGTGCACCACCGCGATGTCACCGGAGAAATGCGGGTGGGCGTTGCGTTCACACGGTGCGCCGTGGGTTGCCCAACGGGTGTGGGCAATTCCGAGACGGCCGATCAGTGGATGCTCAGCCAACGCGGTTTCGAGTTCGCTGACTTTGCCCGGGCGACGCATGCGCTCCAGGGTTTCGTCGTTGGTGTAGACCGCTACACCTGCGCTGTCATAGCCACGGTATTCGAGGCGCTTGAGGCCTTCGAGCAGGATGGCGGTGATATTACGTTCAGCCACTGCGCCGACAATTCCACACATGCTTATTTCTCCTGACTGACAGCCGCGCAAATCAAAGTGATGCCGCGGGCCTGAATCTGATCGCGGGCCTCATGGGGCAGGCGATCATCGGTAATGAGGGTATGGACACTGCTCCATGGCAGCTCCAGGTTGGGAATCTTTCGGCCGATCTTGTCGGCCTCGACCATCACGATCACTTCGCGCGCGACTTCAGCCATCACCCGGCTCAAACCCAGCAGCTCATTGAACGTGGTGGTGCCGCGCACCAGGTCGATGCCGTCGGCACCAATGAACAACTGATCGAAGTCGTAAGAGCGTAGTACCTGCTCGGCCACCTGGCCCTGAAAGGATTCCGAATGCGGATCCCAGGTGCCGCCGGTCATCAGCAGCACGGGCTCGTGTTCGAGTTCACTCAAAGCACTGGCGACGTGCAGCGAGTTGGTCATCACCACCAGACCCGGCTGTTGGCCGAGTTCGGGAATCATAGCGGCGGTGGTGCTGCCACTGTCGATGATGATGCGTGCGTGTTCACGGATTCGTTTTACCGCTGCACGCGCAATCGCCTGCTTGTATCTGGAAACGCTCTGAGCAGTTTCCGCGACCAGTTCCTGGGGCATGGTGATCGCCCCGCCGTAGCGACGCAGCAACAGACCGTGACTTTCCAGCGCGGCGAGATCCTTGCGAATCGTAACTTCGGAAGTTTCGAAGCGCTTGGCCAGTTCATCCACACTCACTTCGCCCTGCTCGTTGAGCAAGGCCAGTATGTTGTGGCGGCGTTGGGGTGTGTTGCGTTTCGACATGGTGATTTAATGTTTCGTTTCGAAAGATAACGGAACCAATCAAAACCTATTGCCGAAAGGTCGTCAAGCGGCGGGCCGACTTTTTTGAGAGCGCCACAAACCAAAATGGGAGCGGGCTTGCTCGCGAACGCGGCGTATCAGTCACTGATTGTGTGCCTGATGCACCGCGTTCGCGAGCAAGCCCGCTCCCATATGGAACAACATTGTGGATAACTCAGCTCTTCTTGATCTTCTCCGGCCGTTTCCAGCCATCGATGTTCTTTTGCCGCGCACGGCCAACAGCCAACTGCGCGTTATCCACATTTTGAGTAATGGTCGAACCGGCCGCTGTGGTTGCACCGCTGGAGATATCCACAGGTGCGACCAATGAGTTGTTCGAACCAATGAACACATCTTCGCCCAACACGGTTTTCCACTTGTTGGCGCCATCGTAGTTACAGGTAATCGTGCCGGCACCTATGTTGGTGCGAGCACCGATTTCGGCGTCGCCCAGGTAGGTCAGATGTCCAGCCTTGGCGCCCTCACCCATACGGGCGTTTTTCAGTTCAACGAAGTTACCCACATGGGCACGGGCCTCCAGCACAGTGCCTGGACGCAGGCGAGCAAACGGGCCGGCATCGCTGCCTTCACCGAGAACCGCGCCTTCGATGTGGCTGTTGGCTTTGACGATCACGCCTTTGCGCAGCGTACTGTCCTTGATCACGCAATTCGGGCCAATCATCACGTCATCTTCAATAACGACGTTGCCTTCGAGAATCACGTTGATATCGATCAGTACGTCGCGACCGACGGTCACCTCGCCGCGCACATCAAAACGTGCCGGGTCACGTAGGGTAACGCCCTGCGCCATCAGGCGGCGACCGGCGCGCAACTGGTAATGACGCTCCAGTTCGGACAGTTGCTTGCGGTCGTTGGCGCCCTGCACTTCCATCGGATCGTGCGGCTGTTCCGTGGCCACCACCAGACCGTCGTTGACCGCCATTTCGATCACGTCCGTCAGGTAATACTCGCCCTGCGCGTTGTTGTTCGACAGGCGGCTCATCCAGTCGGCCAGACGATTGGCTGGCACGGCGAGAATGCCGGTGTTGCCTTCGGTGATTGCACGTTGGGCTTGACTGGCATCTTTGTGCTCGACGATGGCGGCGACTTTGCCATCGGCGTCGCGCACGATGCGGCCATAGCCCGTCGGATCGTCCAGCTCGACGGTCAGCAAACCCATCTGGCCTGGAACGACGTGCTTGAGCAGGCGTTGCAAGGTCTCGACTTCAATCAGCGGCACATCACCGTAAAGAATCAGCACGGTGTCGGCAGTAACGAAAGGCACTGCCTGGGCGGTCGCATGGCCGGTGCCCAGTTGCTTGTCCTGCAGCACGAAATTCAGATCATCAGCGGCCAGACGTTCACGTACCACATCGGCACCGTGGCCAATGACTACATGGATACGTTGTGGATCAAGTTGCCGGGCACTGTGGATAACATGGCCCAACATGGAGTTGCCGGCAATCGGGTGCAAGACCTTCGGCAACGCCGAACGCATACGAGTGCCTTGACCGGCCGCGAGGATAACAATTTCGAGAGACATGACTGGCTACCAATCCTGGGTGGTCAGCAACTGCGACCGGGTTGTAAAAATCGGAAAAGAAAAAAGGGTAGCCGAGGCTACCCTTTTTTATCAATCGCACAACAAGTGACTGACGGATTAACCGCCAAACTTCTTGCGGATCTGCTGGACGGTGCGCAGCTGAGCTGCAGCCTCGGCCAGACGTGTAGCAGCGGCGCCGTAGTCGAACTCCGCGCCACGTTCATGCAACGCCTTCTCGGCAGCCTGGACGGCTTGCTGAGCGGAGGCTTCATCCAGGTCGGCAGCACGTTGCACAGTGTCGGCAAGCACCTTGACCATGTTCGGCTGAACCTCGAGGAAACCACCGGAGATGTAAAACACCTCGGCTTCCCCGCCTTGCTTGATCAGGCGGATTGGACCCGGCTTGAGATTAGTGATCAGCGGCGCGTGACCCAGAGCGATACCAAGATCACCCAGTGCACCGTGCGCAATCACCATCTCGACCAGGCCGGAAAAGATTTCCCCTTCCGCGCTGACGATATCGCAATGGACTGTCATAGCCATCTGATTGCCTCAACCTAAATTAGCGCCCGTTGCCGGGCGCCGGGATTACAGTTTCTTGGCTTTCTCGATCGCTTCTTCGATGCCGCCAACCATGTAGAACGCTTGTTCTGGCAGGTGGTCGTAGTCACCGTTGAGGATGCCTTTGAAGCCAGCAATGGTGTCTTTCAGGGAAACGTATTTACCCGAAGCACCGGTGAAGACTTCAGCCACGAAGAACGGCTGCGACAAGAAGCGCTGGATCTTACGAGCACGGTTAACCAACTGTTTGTCGGCTTCCGAAAGCTCGTCCATACCCAGGATCGCGATGATGTCTTTCAGCTCTTTGTAACGTTGCAGAACGTACTGAACGCCGCGAGCGGTGTCGTAGTGATCCTGACCGATTACGTTCGGGTCCAGCTGGCGCGAAGTCGAATCCAGTGGATCTACCGCCGGGTAGATACCCAGGGATGCGATGTCACGGGACAGAACGACGGTGGCGTCCAAGTGGGCGAAGGTGGTCGCAGGCGACGGGTCGGTCAAGTCATCCGCAGGTACGTATACCGCTTGGATCGAAGTGATCGAACCTTCCTTGGTCGACGTGATACGTTCTTGCAGAACGCCCATCTCTTCAGCCAGGGTCGGCTGGTAACCTACTGCCGAAGGCATACGGCCCAGCAGTGCGGATACTTCAGTACCGGCCAGGGTGTAACGATAGATGTTGTCGACGAACAGCAGAACGTCGTTACCTTCGTCACGGAACTTCTCGGCCATGGTCAGGCCAGTCAGTGCTACGCGCAGACGGTTACCCGGCGGCTCGTTCATCTGACCGTAAACCAGTGCCACTTTGTCCAGAACGTTGGAGTCCTTCATCTCGTGGTAGAAGTCGTTACCCTCACGAGTACGCTCACCCACACCGGCGAACACGGAATAACCGCTGTGCTCGATGGCGATGTTACGGATCAGTTCCATCATGTTTACGGTTTTGCCTACACCGGCACCACCGAACAGACCGACTTTACCGCCTTTGGCAAACGGGCAAACCAGGTCGATAACCTTGATGCCGGTTTCCAGCAGGTCGTTGCCGCCTGCCTGTTCAGCGAACGAAGGCGCTGGACGGTGAATGCCCCAACGTTCTTCGGTGTCGATCGGGCCAGCTTCGTCGATCGGGTTACCGAGCACGTCCATGATCCGGCCCAGGGTCGCTTTACCGACCGGTACGGAGATGGCTGCGCCAGAGTCGGTAACTTCCAGACCGCGCTTCAAGCCCTCGGTGGAACCCATCGCAATGGTACGAACCACGCCGTCGCCCAGCTGCTGCTGAACTTCCAGAGTGGTTCCGGCCGCGCTTTGAACTGTCAGCGCGTTGTAGATGCTCGGTACGCTGTCGCGTGGAAATTCCACGTCGATAACGGCGCCGATGATTTGAACGATACGTCCGCTACTCATAGCTGGATCCTCTGAATATTTGAACCGTTAAACCGCGGCAGCGCCGCCGACGATTTCCGAGATCTCTTGGGTGATCGCAGCCTGACGCGCCTTGTTGTAGATCAGCTGCAAATCG
The DNA here is from genome assembly GCF_963970845.1 of Pseudomonas sp. RA_105y_Pfl2_P56. NCBI lineage: Bacteria > Pseudomonadati > Pseudomonadota > Gammaproteobacteria > Pseudomonadales > Pseudomonadaceae > Pseudomonas > Pseudomonas sp. RA_105y_Pfl2_P56. The sequence goes on along the minus strand of NZ_CAXAPL010000006.1, from coordinate 21,155 downwards.
CTGATCAAATCACCGGCGTTGTCGGTAGCGTTCTTCATCGCGATCATCCGCGCAGCTTGTTCAGCCGCGTTGTTCTCGACCACCGCCTGGTAGACCTGCGACTCAACGTAGCGGACCATCAAGCCATCAAGCAGCTCTTTGGCATCCGGTTCGTAGAGATAGTCCCAGTGGTGCTTGAGATCCTGATCCGGGGTGGCCACCAGTGGAATCAACTGCTCCACGGTAGGCTGTTGCGTCATGGTGTTGATGAACTTGTTGGACACCACGGACAGGCGGTCAATACGGCCGTCCAGGTAGGCATCCAGCATCACCTTGACGCTGCCGATCAGATCATTGATCGACGGCTCTTCACCCAGGTGGCTGATAGCTGCAACGACGTTACCGCCGAAGTTGCGGAAAAAGGCCGCACCCTTGCTACCAACAACACACAGATCAATCTCGACGCCGTTTTCGCGGTTTACCGCCATGTCCTTGACCAGGGCCTTGAACAGGTTGGTGTTCAAGCCACCGCACAAACCACGGTCACTGCTCACGACGACATAACCGACACGCTTGATTTCGCGGTCGATCATGAACGGGTGGCGGTATTCCGGGTTGGCGTTGGCCAGATGCCCAATTACCTGGCGGATACGCTCCGCATAAGGACGGCTAGCAGCCATGCGCATTTGTGCCTTGCGCATTTTGCTGACCGCCACTTTTTCCATGGCGCTGGTAATCTTTTGCGTGCTTTTGATGCTCGCAATCTTACTGCGAATCTCTTTTGCGCCTGCCATGTAACACCTATCAGGTTAGCAAGCGGGAGCCTCGCGGCTCCCGCTGCGGCTTACCAGGTTTGGGTGGCCTTGAACTTCTCGATACCGGCTTTCATGCCAGCGTCGATTTCGTCATTGAAGTCACCTTTAACGTTGATCTTGGCCATCAAATCGGCGTGATCGCGGTTGAAGAAAGCAATCAGCGCTTGTTCGAAGCTGCCGATCTTGGCGATTTCAATGTCAGTCAGGAACCCACGCTCAGCGGCATACAGCGACAGCGCCATGTCAGCGATCGACATTGGTGCGTATTGCTTCTGCTTCATCAGCTCGGTAACGCGCTGACCATGCTCAAGTTGCTTACGGGTCGCTTCGTCCAGGTCAGAAGCGAACTGGGCGAATGCCGCCAGTTCACGGTACTGAGCCAGAGCGGTACGGATACCACCGGACAGCTTCTTGATGATCTTGGTCTGAGCAGCACCACCCACACGGGATACCGAAACACCGGCGTTCACTGCAGGGCGGATGCCCGAGTTGAACATGGCCGATTCCAGGAAGATCTGACCGTCGGTGATGGAAATCACGTTGGTCGGAACGAACGCGGAAACGTCGCCAGCCTGGGTTTCGATGATCGGCAGTGCGGTCAGGGAACCGGTTTTGCCGGTCACTGCGCCGTTGGTGAACTTCTCTACGTATTCTTCCGAAACGCGGGATGCGCGCTCCAGCAGGCGGGAGTGGAGATAGAACACGTCGCCTGGGTAAGCTTCACGGCCTGGTGGACGGCGCAGCAGCAGGGAAATCTGGCGGTAAGCCACTGCCTGCTTGGACAGATCGTCATAAACGATCAGCGCGTCTTCACCGCGGTCGCGGAAGAATTCACCCATGGTGCAACCGGAGTACGGTGCCAGGAATTGCAGCGCAGGAGATTCCGAAGCACTGGCAGCCACGATGATCGTGTTGGCCAGGGCGCCGTTTTCTTCCAGCTTGCGAACCACGTTGGCGATGGTCGATTGTTTCTGACCGATAGCAACGTAGACGCAGAAAATGCCGCTGTCTTTCTGGTTGATGATCGCGTCGATCGCCAGAGCGGTTTTACCGATCTGACGGTCACCGATGATCAGCTCACGCTGGCCACGGCCGACAGGGATCATGGCATCGACAGCCTTGTAGCCAGTCTGTACAGGCTGGTCTACCGACTTACGCCAGATCACGCCCGGAGCAACTTTCTCGACCGCGTCGGTCTCGGTGTTGCCCAGTGGACCTTTGCCGTCAACAGGGTTACCCAGTGCGTCGACTACGCGACCCAGCAGTTCCTTACCAACCGGAACTTCGAGGATGCGGCCTGTGCACTTGGCGCTCATGCCTTCAGCCAGAGACTGGTAAGCACCCAAAACAACGGCACCTACGGAGTCTTGCTCCAGGTTGAGGGCCATACCGTAGACGCCGCCCGGAAACTCGATCATCTCGCCGTACATGACGTCGGCCAGACCGTGAATCCGCACGATGCCGTCAGATACGCTGACGACAGTGCCTTCGTTACGGGCTTGGGAGGTCACATCGAGCTTGTCGATGCGGCCCTTGATAATTTCACTTATTTCGGAAGGATTGAGTTGCTGCATTGCTCTGCTGCCCCTTCAAACTCAAGATTTCAATGCTTCGGCAAGTTTCGCGATTTTGCCGCGAATCGAGCCATCGATAACCAGGTCGCCGGCGCGGATAACGACACCACCTATTAGGGCGGCATCCTCCGCAACTTGCAGGCGCACTTCCCGGTTGAGTCGTGCACTGAGAACCTTGGCGAGTTTGTCTTGCTGTTCTTGGTTCAATGCAAAAGCACTGGTCACTTCAACGTCTACCGATTTCTCTTGTTCAGCCTTGTACAGGTCGAAAAGAGCGGCGATCTCCGGCAGAAGCGGGAGACGGTCGTTTTCGGCAACGACATTGATGAAGTTCTGTGCCTTGGCATCAAACTTGTCGCCGCACACGTCAATAAACGTGGCGGCCTTTTCTGCGCTCGTCAGTCGCGGGGCCTTGAGCACGCGCTGCATGGTGTCGTCTTGTGACACCGCTGCAGCCAGGCCGAGCATGGCTGACCAATTGGCCAGTTGCTGGTGGGCCTGAGCGTGCTCGAAGGCCGCCTTAGCGTAAGGTCGGGCCAACGTGGTCAGTTCTGCCATGATCGCCCTCGCTTAGATTTCAGCAGCCAGTTGGTTAACCAGCTCTGCGTGCGCGTTTTGATCGATTGTGGCACCCAGGATCTTCTCGGCGCCGCCGACAGCCAGCATGCCCACTTGGGCGCGCAGTTTGTCTTTGACACTGTTCAGTTCCTGTTCGATCTCGGCTTGAGCCTGAACCTTCACACGGTCAGCGTCGACACGGGCCTTTTCAACGGCCTCTTCGACAATCTGGTTACCGCGTTTCTTGGCTTGCTCGATGATTTCAGCTGCCTGAGCTTTCGCTTCGCGCAGTTGCTGACCCGCTTTTTCTTGGGCCAACTCCAGGTCGCGAGCTGCTCGGCTGGCAGCGTCCAGGCCATCAGCGATCTTCTTTTGACGTTCGTGCAGTGCCGTAATGACCGGAGGCCATACAAACTTCATGCAGAACAGTACAAAAATCAGGAACGCAACGGACTGGCCAATCAGGGTCGCATTAATGTTCACGCCAACACCTCGCAGTTACGTTGTCCATCACATCAAATTACTCGGAAGAATCCGGGTAATTAGCCAGCGATCTGACCAACGAACGGGTTCGCAAAGGTGAAGAACAGAGCGATACCAACACCGATCATGGTTACGGCGTCGAGCAGACCGGCAACGATGAACATTTTAACTTGCAGCATTGGAACCATTTCTGGCTGACGCGCTGCGCCTTCCAGGAACTTGCCGCCCAGCAGGCCGAAACCAATTGCGGTACCCAGTGCGCCCAGGCCGATCAACAGTGCAACAGCGATAGCGGTTAGACCAACTACAGTTTCCATCTTTCCTCCCGACTTTTACGTCGTATGGTTTAGGTTTTTTAGATTAAAGCGGTAAAACAAATCGTTTCAGGTGCCCTGTGAAGAGCCCCTTCCCGTATTACCGGGAAGGACATCAGACTAGTCGAGACTGGCCTTAATGGTTTTCTTCGTGCGCCATCGACAGGTAGACGATGGTCAGCATCATGAAGATGAACGCCTGCAGGGTGATGATCAGGATGTGGAACACCGCCCACGCCCACTGCAGAACAACGCCCAGGCCGCTCAGCCAGAGCAGGCCGCTGCCGAACATCACAGCGATCAGAATGAACACCAGCTCACCGGCATACATGTTGCCGAACAGACGCAGAGCCAGAGAGATCGGTTTGGCGATAAGGGTCACGAACTCCAGCAGGAAGTTCACCGGAATCAGCAGCGCCTGAACGAAGATGTTCTTGCTACCGAACGGGTGCAAGGTGAGTTCGCCGATGAAGCCGCCGAAGCCCTTGATCTTGATGCTGTAGAAAATGATCAGTGCGAACACCGAGAACGCCATGCCCAGCGTCGCGTTCGGGTCGGTCGTCGACACGGCACGGAACGGGATGTGGTGGTCGCCGGTGATCAGGATGGCCAACTGAGGAATCCAGTCGACCGGTACCAGGTCGACGGCGTTCATCAGGAACACCCAGACGAAGATGGTCAGTGCCAGCGGTGCAATCACCGGGCTACGGCCATGGAAGCTGTCTTTCACGCTGCCATCGACGAATTCGACCAATACTTCAACGAAGTTCTGCAAAGCACCTGGCTGACCCGAAGTCGCCTTCTTTGCCGCCATGCGGAAAAGAAGAACGAAGATCAGACCCAGCGCGACCGACCAGCCGAGGGTATCGACGTGGAAAGCCCAAAAGCCCATTTCTTTGGCTTCTGCTGCGGTGTGAGCAAAGCCCCAGCCGCCGTTGGGTAGCTGACCGAAGGTCAGGTTCTGCAAGTGGTGCTGGATATAGCCCGAAGCGGTTGTCTCTGCCATGGTTGCCTCAAACGCCCTAAGGTCTCGAAAGTCTTGTTCTCATCAGCAGGGGAGCGAACCAGCTGACCGACTGAGTCAGCACGAACACGCCGAATACTGCTACCGGCGCCAGTGGCTTCACACCTGCAAACACCAGTGCAAAGAGCACTGCCGTCAAAATAAGTTTGCCTGCCTCGCCGGCATAAAAAGACCGGACGATGGACTGGGCTGCTCGGGCGCCGGAAAACCGAAATGCCTTGTGAGCGAAATAAACATTGGGCAGCAAGGCTATCAGGCCTCCGCAAAGTCCCGAGTATCCGGCAACGACTCCGTGCCATTGCCAGAGCGCCAAAGCGCCAACGAGCAAAATGACAAATTGAGCCATCAACACCGGAAAAACCGCCAGGCGATGGAACGGCAGGCGGTTTGGCTTGCGGGTTTCCATCACGATTGCTCTCCAATGGTCGGCTGCCGAAATTCAATAACTTGGCATAATTTGTGCCGACAAAATGCGCGCAGAGTATAGGGGCGGTTCTGCCCCTATTCAACTGTCAGGTAGTGATTTCCGACTGCTCGCTACATGAGGAAATGTTTCAGCGGATGTGTGCGAGCACACCTTGAAGCTCATCGAGGGAGTTGTAACCAATCACCAACTGCCCTTTCCCCTTCTTGCCGTGGCGAATCTGCACCGCAGAGCCTAGGCGCTCGGCCAGACGCTGTTCGAGGCGGGCGATATCCGGGTCGGGTTTGCTGGCTTCCACAGGCTCCGGTTTACCACTCAACCATTGGCGAACCAGCGCCTCGGTTTGGCGCACGGTGAGGCCGCGTGCGACAACATGTCGCGCCCCCTCCACCTGCTGATTGTCCGGCAGACCGAGCAAAGCACGGGCATGACCCATTTCCAGGTCACCGTGGGACAACATGGTCTTGATGACTTCCGGCAGTGCAATAAGTCGCAACAGGTTAGCCACAGTGACGCGAGACTTACCCACAGCCTCGGCGACTTGCTGCTGAGTCAGCTGGAATTCCTGCTGCAACCGTTGCAACGCGACCGCTTCCTCGATCGGATTGAGATCTTCACGCTGAATGTTCTCGATCAGCGCTATGGCGATCGCGGTTTCATCCGGAACGTCGCGAACCATCGCCGGGATGGTTTCCTGCCCGGCCTGCTGACTGGCGCGCCAGCGGCGTTCACCGGCGATGATTTCAAAGCGGCCGCCACCAATCGGACGAACCACGATCGGCTGCATCACGCCCTGTGCCTTGATCGACTGTGCCAACTCTTCGAGCGCCTGCGGGTCCATATCCCGGCGTGGCTGATACTTGCCACGCTGCAGCAGGTCCAGTGGCAGGTGCTGCAGTTCACGGGTATCCGCTTGCGCCGCTTGTTCTTCCAGCGCACCGACAGTCGGACCACTCAGCAGTGCATCCAGTCCACGTCCGAGACCTCGTTTCTTGACGGCCATGGGGATTCCTTAAGTTGCCTGAGCAGCGGCGATACGTGAATTTTTGCGCTGACGGCGAACCATTTCGCCCGCCAATGCCAGATAAGCCAATGCGCCGCGCGATTGCTTGTCGTAGGCCAGCGCCGGCATGCCGTAACTTGGCGCTTCAGCCAGACGAATGTTACGCGGGATCACCGTGTCGTAGAGTTGATCGCCGAAGTGCTCTTTGAGCTGCGCCGAAACGTCGTTCATCAGGCTCAGGCGCGGGTCGTACATGGTCCGCAGCAGGCCTTCGACTTTCAGGTTGGGATTGAGCAGTTCAGCGATGCGCTTGATGTTATCCACAAGGTCGCTCAAACCTTCCAGCGCAAAGTACTCGCACTGCATGGGGATAATCACGCCATCAGCAGCCACCAATGCGTTCAGTGTGAGCATCGACAGGGACGGCGGGCAGTCGATCAGAATGTAATCGTAGTTTTCACGGATCGGCGCCAGCGCGCTGCGCAGGCGGCTTTCCTTCATCTGCATTTCCAGCAGAACCACTTCAGCCGCGGTCAGGTCGCGGTTGGCCGGCAGCAGTTGATAACCGCCATGCTCGGAGTAGTGCATGGCCTGAGTCAGATCGCATTCGCCGATCAGCAGGTCATAGACCGAGTTTTCCAGGCCATGTTTATCCACACCGCTACCCATGGTGGCGTTGCCCTGTGGATCGAGATCGATCAACAGCACCCGGCGCTTGGTTGCGACCAGGGATGCTGCGAGGTTGATGCAGGTGGTGGTCTTGCCCACACCACCCTTCTGGTTCGCTATCGCGAATACCTTAGCCATTCTTGCTTGTGTTCCCAATCATGCCGTGCGGCGCAGTATCAGCAGATGGCGTTGGCCTTGGCAACCGGGTACGGCCAAGGCGTGTTCGCTATCGAGTTTGAAGTCTGCCGGCAATGCTACCAGCTCATCGGCCGGATGAACGCCCTTCATTGCCAGCCAGCGTGTATCCGCGTCGCCCAGATGGCGAGTCCAGTTGGTGAAGTTCTCCATGCTGCTGAACGCCCGGGAAATAATCCCGTTGAAGGGTTGTGCTGGCTGCAGAGCTTCGACGCGACTGTGGATAACTTGGAGGTTATCCAGTTTCAATTCGAGTTTGACCTGGGTCAGGAAGCGGGTTTTCTTGCCGTTGCTGTCCAGACAGGTCACTTGCGAGTCTGGATACAGGATCGCCAACGGGATGCCCGGCATGCCGCCACCACTGCCAACATCGAGCCAGCGGCCGTTTTCGATGAACGACATCACACTCAGACTATCGAGCAGGTGGCGAGAAACCATTTCGTCAGGATCGCGAACAGCCGTGAGGTTGTAGGCCTGGTTCCACTTGATCAACAGGGCCAGATAACCCAGCAGCAATTCATGCTGGGTTTCACTGAGATTGACACCGAGCTCGCGGGCTCCTGTGGATAACTCTTCAGCGTGTTGCGAAGTGACCTTAGAACTCAAGCGCTTTGCTCCAACTGACGGCCCGCGCCGCGTTTTTTCAAATGAATCATCAACAGCGAAATCGCTGCCGGGGTCACGCCAGGGATACGTGAAGCCTGCCCAAGCGTCTCTGGACGAGTCGCGCCGAGCTTGCTCTGGATCTCCTTGGAGAGACCGGAAATGTTGGTGTAATCGATATCCACAGGCAGCTTCGTGTCTTCACTGGCGCGCAGACGGGCGATTTCGTCCTGTTGACGATCGATGTAACCGGCGTATTTGGTCTTGATTTCAACCTGTTCGGCAACCTGGGGGTCTTCGGCACCGTTGCCGGTCACTTCGACCAGACCAGCGTAGTCGATTTCCGGACGACTCAAGAGGTTGAGCAAGTTGTATTCGTGGGTCAGCGGTGTGCCGAATTTTTCCGCAATCGCATCGCCTTGCGGTGTACCCGGGCGAACCCAGGTGCTTTTCAGGCGCTGCTCTTCGAGTTCGATGCTTTCGCGTTTCTTGCAGAAGGCCGCCCAACGCGCGTCATCGACCAGACCCAGCTCGCGACCTTTTTCGGTCAGACGCAGGTCGGCATTGTCCTCGCGCAGGATCAGGCGGTACTCGGCCCGGGAAGTGAACATGCGGTACGGCTCTTGTGTGCCGAGGGTGATCAGGTCGTCGACCAACACGCCGATGTACGCTTCATCACGGCGCGGGCACCAGGGTTCTTTGCCTTTGGCACGCAAAGCGGCGTTGGCACCGGCAAGCAAACCTTGCGCACCGGCTTCTTCGTAACCGGTCGTGCCGTTGATTTGCCCGGCGAAGAACAGACCGCCGATGACTTTGGTTTCCAGGCTGTACTTCAGATCCCGCGGGTCGAAGTAGTCGTACTCGATCGCATAACCCGGACGCACGATGTGCGCGTTTTCCATGCCGCGGATCGATTGCACGATCTGCAATTGCACGTCGAACGGCAAGCTTGTGGATATCCCGTTCGGATACAGTTCATGGGTGGTCAAACCTTCCGGTTCGATAAACACCTGATGGCTTTCCTTGTCGGCAAAGCGGTGGATCTTGTCTTCGATCGACGGGCAATAACGCGGGCCGATGCCTTCGATTTCACCGGCAGCGGAATACATCGGCGAACGGTCGAGGTTCGCGGCAATGATTTCGTGGGTGCGGGCGTTAGTGTGAGTAATCCAGCAGCTCACTTGGCGTGGATGCTGTTCTTTGTTGCCCATGAACGACATCACAGGGATCGGCGTATCCCCTGGCTGCTCGGTCATCACCGAGAAATCCACAGACTTGCCGTCGATACGCGGTGGCGTACCGGTTTTCAAACGACCGACACGCAGTGGCAGTTCACGCAGACGGTGAGCCAGCGCGATGGACGGTGGATCACCGGCACGGCCGCCGGAAAAATTCTGCAAACCGATGTGGATAAGTCCGCCGAGGAATGTTCCGGTGGTCAACACCACGGAGTCTGCGAAGAAACGCAGACCCATTTGCGTAACAACACCGCGCACTTGTTCCTGCTCAACGATCAGGTCGTCGGCAGCCTGTTGAAATATCCACAGGTTCGGCTGGTTTTCCAGAATTTCGCGGACAGCGGCTTTGTAAAGAATGCGGTCCGCTTGTGCACGGGTTGCACGTACGGCCGGGCCTTTACGGCTGTTCAAAACGCGAAACTGGATGCCGCCTTTATCGGTAGCCATGGCCATCGCACCGCCGAGGGCGTCGATTTCCTTGACCAGATGGCTTTTGCCAATGCCACCGATAGCCGGGTTGCAACTCATGGCGCCGAGGGTTTCCACGTTATGCGTCAGCAACAGGGTTTTTGCCCCCATACGTGCTGAGGCCAGTGCTGCCTCGGTACCGGCATGACCGCCGCCGATGACGATCACTTCAAAACGGGAAGGGAAATCCACCACGCACCTCGTGCCTGCTTAAGTAGGTCATTCAGGAAAAATTTGAGATCAGGTTTTTGGACCTGGTCGGCAAGTATAGGGACTTCGCCCTTCCTAAAGAACCCTTTGCACAAAATTTAACCAGCTGTGGAGAACTCGAGGTTAAAAGAATAAAAAAGAAAGAAATTTATAAAACCTTTGTTTTTATGTTTATTCTTACTGACCCGCCTTTCTGTGGATAAATCTCTACAGCCCTTTATATTCAATGTGTACAGAGATTCAAAACCCTGTGCCCATGTACCAATGAGGTCCTTGGATAACCGGTGTAAGCCTGTGGATGAAAGGGGTTGTTATCCACAGGGTGGGTTATATCCAGTTTTTTGGCCCTGTTATCAACTGACCTCAGAGGCAGTTATTCACAGGGCTTAATCCACAGAAATCTGTTGAATGAGTGCGAGTCGGGTACAGGGAGTCCGCTCAGGAAGAACACATCTGCCCGGCACTCAAGGAAGGATTTATAAAAAGAGGGAGTCAGACAGGCCGCGATTGGGCCTGTCTGTGAACAGCAGGAGGACTATTTTCCGATGCAGAAGCTGGAAAATATCCGTCCGAGCAGATCATCGGAGCTGAATGCTCCAGTGATTTCACCCAGCGAGTGCTGGGCCTGACGTAAATCTTCAGCCAACAGCTCGCCAGCGCCAGCCAAGGTTAATTGCGCACGACCGTGTTCAAGGGCCGCACTGGCATGGCGTAACGCTTCCAGGTGTCGCCGGCGGGCACTGAAACTGCTTTCCGAGGTTTGTTCGTAACCCATGCAGGCCTTGAGATGTTCGCGCAGCAATTCCAGGCCTTCGCCCGCCGATTTGGCGCTCAGGCTGATAGTCACATGGCCGTCATCGCTGACTTCCAGAACAATCGCTTCACCGGTCAGGTCTGCCTTGTTACGGATCAGGGTAACTTTGGCGGGATCGGGACGGATTTCGAGGAATTCGGGCCACAAGGCGAATGGATCCAGCGCTTCTGGAGCTGTCGCATCGACTACCAGCAGCACACGATCGGCTTCACCAATAGCTTTCAAAGCGCGCTCGACTCCGATTTTCTCCACCTGGTCGTCGGTATCACGCAGACCGGCGGTATCCACAACGTGCAGCGGCATGCCATCGATGTGGATGTGTTCGCGCAAGATGTCTCGGGTGGTACCGGCAATCTCGGTCACGATCGCGGCTTCGCGCCCGGCCAATGCATTCAGCAGGCTCGACTTGCCGGCATTCGGCCGTCCAGCGATCACCACCGTCATGCCGTCACGCAGCAAGGCACCCTGGCCGGCTTCGCGCAGCACTGTGGATAATTCGTCACGCACCTTGTCGAGCATGCTCAGCACATGGCCATCGGCGAGGAAGTCGATTTCTTCTTCCGGGAAGTCGATGGCAGCTTCGACGTAGATGCGTAGACCGATCAACTGTTCGGTGAGGTTATGCACACGTTGGGAAAACGCACCCTGCAAGGAACGCAGCGCGTTACGCGCTGCCTGTGCAGAACTGGCTTCGATCAGGTCCGCGATGGCCTCGGCCTGGGCCAGGTCGAGTTTGTCATTGAGGAACGCTCGCTCACTGAATTCCCCCGGGCGAGCCAAACGGCAACCCAGTTCGAGACATCGTTTGAGCAGCATATCGAGTACGATCGGGCCGCCATGGCCCTGCAATTCCAGTACGTCTTCACCGGTGAACGAGTTAGGCCCAGGGAAGTACAACGCCAGGCCTTCGTCCAACACCTGCTGATCGTCGCTGTAAAACGGTCCGTAATGGGCGTAACGCGGTTTCAGTTCTCGGCCGCTGATGGCTTTGGCTGCAACACTGGCCAACGGCCCGGAAATACGGACGATGCCCACACCGCCACGACCTTGAGCGGTGGCAACGGCTGCAATGGTTTCACGAGGTGTGCTCATAAACCGGAATCCAGACAAAAGTGACAGATAGCAAAACGCCCCACTAGGGGGCGTTTTGAGTGGTGTTATCCACAGAGCAAGTTACGCCTCGGCTTTTTTCGTCGCCGCTTCGATCTTACGCGTGATGTACCACTGCTGGGTAATCGACAGGCAGTTGTTCACAACCCAGTACAGCACCAGACCAGCCGGGAACCACAGGAAGAAGAAGGTGAAGATGATTGGCATCATTTTCATGACCTTCGCCTGCATCGGATCCGGAGGAGTCGGGTTCAACTGCTGCTGGATGAACATGGTTGCACCCATGATGATCGGCAGAATGAAAAACGGATCCTTGATCGACAGGTCAGTGATCCACAGCATGAATGGCGCTTGGCGCATTTCCACGCTTTCCAGCAGAACCCAGTACAGCGAAAGGAAAACCGGCATCTGCACAAGGATCGGCAAGCAGCCGCCCAGTGGATTGATCTTCTCTTTCTTGTACAGCTCCATCATGGCTTGCGACATTTTCTGCCGGTCATCGCCATGTTGTTCTTTCAGTGCAGCCAGTTTCGGCGCAACGGCACGCATGCGCGCCATCGATTTGTAGCTGGCAGCCGACAGAGGGAAGAAAAGCCCTTTGATCAGCATGGTCAGGAAGATGATCGACCAGCCCCAGTTACCCACAATCGCGTGGATATGTTGCAGCAGCCAGAAGATTGGCTGGGCAATGAACCAGAGGATGCCATAGTCGACGGTCAGTTCCAGGCCTGGGGACAACTGTTTAAGCACTGCCTGGCTTTTCGGACCTGCGTACAGAACAGCACTGGTTTCAACTTTGGCACCCGGGGCAGCGGTCAGTGTAGGACCGGTGTAACCGATGATGTAGTTGCCTTTGCTGTCTTTACGGGTCTGGACGATGTTGTTTTCGCCCTTGGCCGGAATCCATGCAGTCACGAAGTAGTGTTGCAGCCAGGCTACCCAACCACCGGTGACAGTTTCTTTGAGTTGGCCCTTGTCCATGTCCTTCATGGACACTTTCTTGTACGGCTCCGAACTTGTCCACAGGGCGGCGCCCAGGTAAGTCGCGGTACCGGTGGCAGTAGTGGACGAAGGATCGGCGCTGTTATCGCGCTTCAACTGGGCGAACATCGCGCCGTTCCAGGGCTGAGCGCTCTGGTTATCCACAATGTAGGAAACGGCTACGTCATACAGGCCACGTTTCAAGGTGAAACGCTTGATGTAATTGACGCCGTCCTTGCTGAACTTCAGGTCTACGACCAGTTGGTCCTGACCGTCAGCCAGTTGATAAGTCTTCTTCTCCGAGGAGTAGACCGGGCGACCTGCCGGATTGGCGTCCGGACCGTTGGTGCCGATCAGACCGCTTTGCGCCAGATAAACACGCTCGCCGCCGTTATCGAACAGCTGGAAAGGAACGTCCGGACGATCCTGACGACGTGGATACAGAGGCAAGGTCAGTTGAGCAACGTCACCACCTTGTGGATCGATCGCAAGATCGAGCACGTCGGTTTTGATCTGGATCAGATCCTTGCTGGCGGCTACCGGTGTTTCGGCAGGTGCGCTGGTATCGCTTGCGGCACGCGGAATATCGTCACTGGCTTCAGCATTATTGCCAGTGGCGGTGTCCGGCAAACCGGATGTAGTCGTACTGGAAGCAACATTCTGAGTCGGCAGGGCAGCTTGGCCATAGTCCTGGTTCCATTTAAGAACCATAACGTAGGCCACGATTGCCAGGGCGACGATCAGGATCGTGCGTTTGATATCCATGATTACTCGGCCATCGAAGAAGAACGGGAGGTAGGGATAGGTGGAACCGGGTCATAACCACCGGGATTCCACGGATGACAGCGACCTAAACGACGAAAGGTCAGCCAGCCACCGCGCAGAAGGCCATGATTTTCAATGGCTTCATACGCGTAGCAGGAACAACTGGGGTAGAAGCGACAGTGACTGGCCATCAGAGGACTAATGGCATAGCGATAAAACTGGATCGGAACGAGGGCCAGTTTACGCATCTGAACTGTCTACCCCTACAGTTTCGGTTTTGACTGCTGGAACTGGCTTGTTACGTGCCAAACGCTTCCAGAGTTTGCCGAAATGCTGAATCAATTCGGGGTTTTCTACATCACCTAAACCTTTGCGCGCGACGATAACGATATCCCAACCAACCAGTGAATCCTGGTGAAGACGGAACGATTCGCGCATCAAACGTTTGAGGCGATTGCGCTCAACGGAGAGCTTTACGCTCTTTTTCCCGATAACCAGCCCTAGACGGGGGTGATCAAGATCGTTGTTGCGTGCAAGGAGCAGGAGATTTTTCCCCGGAACCTTGCCGGTAGGGGAGTCAAAGACTGCCTTGAAATGCCGGGCGGTAAGCAGACGCTTTTCCCGACTGAAGTCCTGACTCACCTCCAGTGCCGGATTATCAAACTGCCAGACGCGCACGACCTTTGGCGCGACGACGCGACAGGACGGCACGACCGTTTTTGGTAGCCATGCGAGCACGGAAACCGTGGGTACGAGCGCGTTTGATAGTGCTTGGTTGGAAAGTACGTTTCATGTCGTGTTACCTGGTTCGTCCACAACGGGCCGGAATGGCCCCCGTTTTAAGAGACCGGGGATTCTAGAGAAAGCAAGCCTTCAGGTCAATTTCCAACCAACGTTTCCTTATAAATAGATCACGAGGCGTCTTTGGCCGACACCCTGTTCGCCATACATAAAAATAAAGAAGGGAATTATTTAAAGCTTTTCTGTAAAGCTTATAAAAGCTAGACCCGGCCCTGACTGTGGATAACTGCTTTCAGCCCTTGTTTTGCTTCGTGTACAGCCAATGACAACTACAGTGGAAAACGGTGTTCAGCCTGTGTTGCGCTGTCGGATAAGCTGTGTGTGGAATGGGTAGTTATCCACAGCCTGGTTATCCACCGAGTTCAACCCCCACTTGTCCAGTGACCTTAGAGGCGGTTATCCACAGAGCTTATTCACACACCGTTGGTCGCCTTTTTTCCAGTTAACGCATTGATAAATCATGTTCACCGGGCAACCTGCATGTGGATAAGTAAACGGCTCGCCGCTACAATGGCCGCTTGTTTTTGCCTCACCGGCTTTCAACTTAGGGGATATCCGTGTCAGTGGAACTTTGGCAGCAGTGCGTGGAGCTTTTGCGCGAGGAGCTGCCGGCCCAACAATTCAACACCTGGATCCGTCCACTACAGGTCGAAGCCGAAGGCGACGAGTTGCGCGTTTACGCACCGAACCGTTTTGTCCTGGACTGGGTCAACGAAAAGTACCTGGGGCGCGTCCTTGAACTGCTCGATGAGCACGGCAACGGCATGGCGCCAGCGTTGTCCTTATTAATAGGCAGCAAACGCAGTTCGGCACCTCGTGCAGCACCCAATGCTCCGTTGGCCGCCGCGCAAGCTTCCCAGGCCCAGGCAAATGCCGCGCCTGCCAGCACGCCAGCGCCCGCCCCGACGCCAGCGGCGGCCAAGCGTTCTACGCAGAAAACCGCCGAAGTCAGTGAAGAGCCGTCCCGCGACAGCTTCGATCCGATGGCCGGTGCCGCGTCGCAGCAAGCCCCGGTTCGCGCCGAACAGCGCACCGTGCAGGTCGAGGGTGCGCTCAAGCACACCAGTTATCTGAACCGCACGTTCACCTTCGAGAACTTCGTCGAAGGCAAGTCCAACCAACTCGCCCGAGCGGCAGCCTGGCAAGTGGCAGACAACCCCAAGCATGGCTACAACCCGCTGTTCCTTTATGGTGGAGTGGGTCTGGGTAAAACCCACTTGATGCACGCGGTGGGTAACCATCTATTAAAGAAGAATCCGAATGCCAAGGTCGTGTACCTGCATTCAGAGCGTTTCGTGGCCGACATGGTCAAGGCACTGCAACTGAACGCGATCAACGAATTCAAGCGTTTCTACCGTTCGGTGGACGCTTTGCTGATCGACGATATTCAGTTTTTCGCCCGCAAAGAGCGCTCGCAGGAAGAGTTTTTCCACACTTTCAACGCCCTGCTTGAAGGTGGCCAACAGGTCATTCTCACCAGTGACCGCTACCCGAAAGAAATCGAAGGCCTTGAAGAACGCCTCAAATCCCGATTCGGGTGGGGGCTGACGGTTGCCGTCGAGCCGCCGGAACTGGAAACCCGTGTAGCGATCTTGATGAAAAAGGCCGACCAGGCCAAAGTCGAGTTGCCTCACGACGCAGCGTTCTTCATCGCCCAGCGAATTCGCTCCAACGTCCGCGAGCTGGAAGGTGCGCTGAAACGCGTAATCGCCCACTCGCACTTCATGGGCCGCGACATCACCATCGAGCTGATTCGCGAATCCCTGAAAGACCTGTTGGCGTTGCAGGACAAACTGGTCTCTGTGGATAACATTCAGCGCACTGTCGCCGAATACTACAAGATCAAGATCTCCGACCTGCTGTCCAAGCGCCGTTCGCGCTCGGTGGCTCGTCCGCGTCAGGTGGCCATGGCATTGTCCAAGGAACTGACCAACCACAGCTTGCCGGAAATCGGCGATGTGTTTGGCGGTCGCGACCACACGACAGTTTTGCACGCCTGCCGCAAGATCAACGAACTTAAGGAATCCGACGCGGACATCCGCGAGGACTACAAGAACCTGCTGCGTACACTGACCACTTGATGAACACCAGCGCAGCTTATTAAGGCAAGGGACTAGACCATGCATTTCACCATTCAACGCGAAGCCCTGTTGAAACCCCTGCAACTGGTCGCAGGCGTCGTCGAGCGCCGACAGACCTTGCCGGTACTCTCCAACGTGCTGCTGGTTGTCGAAGGCCAGCAACTGTCGCTGACCGGTACCGATCTGGAGGTCGAGCTGGTTGGTCGCGTGCAACTTGAAGAACCGGCCGAGACAGGCTCCATCACCGTGCCTGCGCGCAAGCTGATGGACATTTGCAAAAGCCTGCCTAACGACGCGTTGATCGACATCAAGCTCGACGAGCAGAAGCTGGTGGTGAAGGCCGGTCGCAGCCGCTTCACCCTGTCGACCCTGCCAGCCAACGATTTCCCGACGGTTGAAGAGGGGCCGGGTTCGCTGACCTGCAGCCTTGAGCAAAGCAAACTGCGTCGTCTGATCGAACGCACCAGCTTCGCCATGGCCCAGCAGGATGTACGCTACTACCTCAACGGTATGTTGCTTGAAGTCTCGGCCGGCGTGATCCGCGCGGTGGCTACCGACGGTCACCGTCTGGCAATGTGCTCGATGCAGGCCGATATCGGTCAGCCGGATCGCCACCAGGTGATCGTGCCGCGCAAAGGTATTCTCGAACTGGCGCGTCTGCTCACCGAGCCGGACGGCAACGTCAGCATCGTTCTTGGTCAGCACCACATCAGAGCCACTACCGGTGAATTCACCTTCACCTCGAAACTGGTCGACGGTAAGTTCCCGGACTACGAGCGTGTTCTGCCCAAGGGCGGCGACAAGCTAGTGTTGGGCGATCGTCAGGCGCTGCGTGAAGCGTTCAGCCGTACTGCGATTCTGTCCAACGAGAAGTACCGTGGTATCCGTCTGCAACTGGCCAGTGGTCAGTTGAAGATCCAGGCCAACAACCCGGAGCAGGAAGAAGCGGAAGAAGAAGTGGGCGTTGAGTACAACGGCGGCTCCCTGGAAATTGGCTTCAACGTGAGCTATCTGCTCGACGTGTTGGGCGTAATGACTACCGAGCAGGTTCGTCTGATCCTGTCCGACTCCAACAGCAGTGCGCTGGTGCAAGAGTCTGACAACGACGATTCGGCTTACGTTGTCATGCCGATGCGCCTGTAATCAGCTGACTCTGGATGTCCTTAAGTCGTGTTTCGGTCACCGCGGTGCGCAATCTACACCCGGTGACCTTCTCCCCGTCCCCCCGCATCAATATCCTTTACGGCGCCAACGGCAGCGGCAAAACCAGTGTTCTGGAAGCCATTCATCTGCTGGGGCTTGCCCGTTCGTTTCGTAGCACGAGGCTGCTGCCGGTCATCCAGTACGAACAACTCGCTTGCACCGTGTTCGGTCAGGTGGAACTGGCCGAAGGTGGGCACAGTGCTCTGGGGATATCCCGCGACCGTCAGGGCGAGTTTCAGATCCGCATCGACGGCCAGAACGCCCGTAGTGCCGCGCAACTTGCAGAAATACTGCCGCTCCAGTTGATTAACCCGGACAGCTTTCGCCTGCTCGAAGGCGCGCCCAAGATTCGCCGGCAGTTTCTCGATTGGGGCGTGTTCCACGTCGAGCCGCGCTTCATGGCCACCTGGCAGCGCTTGCAGAAGGCCCTGCGCCAGAGAAACTCTTGGCTGCGGCATGGTACACTTGACGCCGTTTCGCAAGCGGTTTGGGACAGGGAGCTGTGCCAGGCCAGCGCTGAAATAGATGAATACCGCCGCGCTTACATCAAAGCCTTGAAACCAGTCTTTGAACAAACCTTGAGTGAACTGGTTGAACTCGAGGGTTTGACGCTCAGCTATTACCGAGGCTGGGACAAAGACCGGGAGCTGAGTGCCGTACTTGCCGGATCCCTGCAACGGGATCAGCAAATGGGTCATACCCAGGCTGGACCACAACGGGCTGATTTGCGTCTTAGATTGGGCGCACACAACGCCGCGGACATTTTGTCCCGGGGTCAGCAGAAGTTGGTGGTCTGTGCATTGCGGATTGCCCAGGGGCACTTGGTTAGCCAGGCCCGCCGCGGCCAATGTATTTATCTGGTGGATGACTTGCCGTCCGAATTGGACGAGAACCACCGTCGCGCGTTGTGCCGTTTGCTGGAAGACTTACGCTGCCAGGTTTTTATCACCTGTGTAGATCATGAATTATTGAGGGAAGGCTGGCAGACGGAAACGCCAGTCGCCCTGTTCCACGTGGAACAGGGCCGTATCACCCAGACCCACGACCATCGGGAGTGAAGGCATTGAGCGAAGAAAATACGTACGACTCAACGAGCATTAAAGTGCTGAAAGGCCTGGATGCCGTACGCAAACGTCCCGGTATGTACATTGGTGACACCGACGATGGTAGCGGTCTGCACCATATGGTGTTCGAAGTGGTCGACAACTCGATCGACGAAGCCCTCGCCGGCCACTGCGATGACATCAGCATCATCATCCACCCGGATGAGTCCATCACCGTTAAAGATAACGGTCGTGGCATCCCGGTCGACGTGCACAAAGAGGAGGGCGTTTCCGCCGCAGAGGTCATCATGACCGTCCTCCATGCTGGCGGTAAGTTCGACGACAACTCCTACAAAGTATCCGGCGGTCTGCACGGTGTAGGTGTTTCGGTAGTGAACGCGCTGTCCGAGGAGCTGGTGCTGACTGTGCGTCGCAGCGGCAAGATCTGGGAACAGACCTACGTCCACGGCGTACCTCAGGCACCGATGGCCATCGTAGGCGACAGCGAGACCACCGGCACCCAGATCCACTTCAAGGCTTCCAGTGAAACCTTCAAAAACATTCACTTCAGCTGGGACATCCTGGCCAAGCGGATTCGCGAACTGTCTTTCCTCAACTCCGGTGTCGGCATCGTCCTCAAGGACGAGCGCAGCGGCAAGGAAGAACTGTTCAAGTACGAAGGCGGACTGCGTGCGTTCGTTGAATACCTGAACACCAACAAGACTGCGGTCAACCAGGTGTTCCACTTCAACATTCAGCGTGAAGACGGCATTGGCGTGGAAATCGCCCTGCAGTGGAACGACAGCTTCAACGAGAACCTGTTGTGCTTCACAAACAACATTCCGCAACGCGACGGTGGTACTCACCTGGTGGGTTTCCGTTCCGCACTGACGCGTAACCTGAACAACTACATCGAGCAGGAAGGCCTGGCGAAGAAGCACAAAGTCGCCACCACCGGTGACGATGCCCGTGAAGGCCTGACCGCGATCATCTCGGTGAAGGTGCCGGATCCCAAGTTCAGCTCCCAGACCAAAGACAAGCTGGTTTCTTCGGAAGTGAAGACCGCGGTCGAACAGGAAATGGGCAAGTACTTCTCCGACTTCCTGCTAGAAAACCCGAACGAAGCCAAGCTTGTCGTCGGCAAGATGATCGACGCCGCCCGTGCTCGTGAAGCCGCGCGCAAGGCCCGTGAGATGACCCGCCGCAAAGGCGCGCTGGACATCGCCGGTTTGCCAGGCAAACTCGCGGACTGCCAGGAAAAAGACCCGGCGCTGTCCGAACTGTACCTTGTGGAAGGTGACTCTGCGGGCGGCTCTGCCAAGCAGGGACGTAACCGCAAGACTCAAGCCATCCTGCCGTTGAAGGGCAAGATCCTCAACGTCGAGAAAGCACGTTTCGACAAGATGATCTCTTCCCAGGAAGTGGGCACCTTAATCACCGCGCTGGGCTGCGGTATTGGTCGCGAAGAGTACAACATCGACAAGTTGCGCTATCACAACATCATCATCATGACCGATGCTGACGTCGACGGTTCACACATTCGTACCCTGCTGCTGACCTTCTTCTTCCGTCAGTTGCCAGAACTGATTGAACGCGGCTATATCTACATCGCCCAACCGCCGCTGTACAAAGTCAAGAAGGGTAAGCAAGAGCAATACATCAAAGACGACGACGCCATGGAAGAGTACATGACGCAGTCGGCCCTGGAAGACGCGAGCCTGCACCTGAACGAAGATGCCCCGGGCATTTCTGGCGGAGCGCTGGAGCGTCTGGTCAATGACTTCCGCATGGTAATGAAGACCCTCAAGCGTCTGTCGCGCCTGTACCCACAGGAACTGACCGAGCACTTCATCTACCTGCCGGCCGTGAGCCTGGAAACGCTCGGCGACCACGCCGCGATGCAAGAGTGGCTGGCCCAGTACGAAGTCCGCCTGCGCACCAATGAGAAGTCCGGCCTGGTCTACAAGGCCAGCCTGCGTGAAGATCGTGAACGCGGCGTTTGGCTGCCAGAAGTCGAACTGATTTCCCACGGCCTGTCGAACTACGTCACATTCAACCGCGATTTCTTCGGCAGCAATGACTACAAAACCGTCGTCACCCTCGGCGCTCAGCTCAGCACTCTGCTCGACGAAGGCGCTTATATCCAGCGTGGCGAGCGCAAGAAAGCGGTTACCGAGTTCAAGGAAGCTTTGGACTGGCTGATGGCTGAAAGCACCAAGCGCCACACCATTCAGCGATACAAAGGTTTGGGCGAAATGAACCCGGATCAGCTGTGGGAAACCACCATGGACCCAAGCGTGCGTCGCATGCTCAAAGTTACCATCGAAGACGCCATTGGCGCAGACCAGATCTTCAACACCCTGATGGGTGATGCGGTCGAACCTCGCCGTGACTTCATCGAGAGTAATGCTTTGGCGGTTTCGAACCTGGACTTTTGATTTCGTGTTTGGCGCTTTTAACGGGTCGATCTTCTCGGTCGAAAGCGGAGAAAAAGAGGTGTTGACAGCAGCGTGTAACGCTGTAGAATTCGCCTCCCGCTAACGAGAGATCGAAGGCGCAAGTGGTTGAAGTTGTTGAAGAATTCTTCGAAAGCTTCTGAAAATAATCACTTGACAGCAAATGAGGCTGCTGTAGAATGCGCGCCTCGGTTGAGACGAAGGATCTTAACCAACTGCTCTTTAACAACTGAATCAAGCAATTCGTGTGGGTGCTTGTGGAGTCAGACTGATAGTCAACAAGATTATCAGCATCACAAGTTACTCCGCGAGAAATCAAAGATGTAACCAACGATTGCTGAGCC
>NZ_CAXAPL010000005.1:0-218802 GCF_963970845.1 Pseudomonas sp. RA_105y_Pfl2_P56 | reverse complement strand
CCCCCCCCCCCCCCCCCCCCCCCCCCCCCCCCCCCCCCCCCCCCCCCCCCCCCCCCCCCCCCCCCCCCCCCCCCCCGAGGTGTGTGAGTATTGTTCGTTGACTTGGCTGAGCGGCAGCCGTAAAGTGCGCCCTACCGGTGAGCGAGTACTGCTCACAAATCTTTAGTGGGAGTTCGCTTGCATCATGAATACTCAAGATATGCCCAACCAACCAATGCGTCCTGCCATCAAGGCCCTAATAGGTGCCTACTCGGGAACCGCTGAACCCGCTATTCACGTCTCGATTGAATACAGCGACGACTATGATGATTACCACGGCAAAGGTTCATGGAAATGGGTAGCTAAACGCTCCTGGACTCACGGAGGGGCGACCCGAACGGAAATTCTTGAGGTTCCTCAAACGGCTGAGGGAGCAGAGGTCGAGAACGTGCAGAGCATGATTAGGGCTCTCACACGAGAACCTAAAGAGAGCAACGTTAGGTATGCAGTATCTCAAGCTGACGAGGAGCCAAAGTACGTTGCGGTTCGGATCGAATAGCACCGGCACCAGCTTGTTCCGATAAAAACTAATAACGTATGTGAGTATAGATCGTATACCTTGGGCGCATTCATGCCTTTGAAGGAACGATTTATGCCCGCTCCACGTTTTGTAACCGACAGTCTCACCATCGCCAAAGCCACACCTAAACGGCGCCATGTTGACCTCAAAGTGAGTCTAACCGCTGCTCTTAATGAGTTCGTTGAATTAGGTCTATTCGAAGCTGTAGAAGGGCCTGAGGGTTTGACCACTTGGGGTTTTGTAGATGGTAACGTGGTCGCTCAGGAAGCTTTTTACGAAGATACGTTCAAGCGTCAGTTTGTTTTTACTCAGTTGACCCGTGATGCAGCATTGGGAGTTGTTTTACGAGCGAGGCATGCAGGAGACCGTGCGGCAATCATTGAGGCCATTCGCACAGCATAATAGCCAAGATTACTATGACAAGAGGCGAGCAGGGACATGGCTAAATTTCAGTTCGCCTCTATTTGTGTGACTTTTCTCTAAATCAAAGAGAAAAAGGTAATGAAATCATTTTGAATTCATGCTGGGAGAGCTGCATTTTGAATACGGGTAATCCCTTTGCAGTCGCTAATGAATAGATTTCAGAAGCATCTGCGTCACTTATCTTAGACCCTAAGTAAACGGCTTTTAGTGGCGCGCGAAAGTTGTTGGGAGGGGAGGTGGGACCATCTGGGAGGATAATTCTCCACTCTTTCTCATACTCCCAGTCCTTGGCTTTGTGTAATGCAGCAATGATTGCAAACATGTTGTTAAAAGATTTTTCGGGATCGTTGGCTCTATTCATTATTTCAGAGGCGTTATATATATGCTCGCTGTAAATAACAGGCCATAGGCTGCGTCCCATGAGGTCATTCAGAGGGAGTGAGTTAAAGTCATATTCCATTGCAAATCCTTTATGGTCATTCCCATAATGGCCCCACATTAGAAGTGAATCAATTCGTTCGCTGAGTGAGCATATTTTGTAAGTGTTTTGAATTTTAAGATTGAATTCTGATAGGATTTTTAAGTTTATTTCTTCTTTTCTTGCGAGCAAATGTTCTGCGAGTTTCGTTATGCTTTCACTGGTTGCGAGGTTAGCGTCATTGGACCTATTAAAATAAAATAGTAGGAGGGCTGCTAATGGGTCTTCTGCTCGATCTAAAAAATCTAATTCGCCGGGTGTGATGTCGGTCTTTTTAATGAGCTGTTTGGCTAAGCCGCTTGCGTAACTTTCTCCGAAGTTTGGGTCGAAGACTAAGGTTGAATCGTATGGGTCGTTAAATGTAGAGGCAAATGTGCAATATAAAGAGCTGTTTTTTAGGTTTTCCTTTGAGAATTCATTGGTTTTTCTGTACTTGAAAAGTCTGTGTGGTATATGGTTTTTCTTTAGCTCTATAGCCCCATTGATGTCCAGCTCTGCAACGTTGGGAGTAAAGAATATTTTTCTTAGAGATTCTATCCAGTTGTTTTCCATTTTTACCTTGGTTTGAGCTACAAGTAAGAGAGTTGCGTGTTGATGTTTTACCATCCCGCAGCGAGCTAAACTACCCCCAGAACACTAACTTTTTTATAGCGACAAAGATGGCCCATGCGGTTGGCTTAAAGAACTCGGTTGCCCTACTAAGGTTCCCTTCCCTTGCAGGAGGGTAAGGCTGTACAGGTTACGTCTCTAAATAATCGCCATACACAGGGAATAATGATTAAGTCGAACTCATTACTGATGGATGAGCCCCATGGGGTTACCTGATGCTCCTTTGCGACCACGCTCCGGCCTCTGATCCGCCCCGCAAGTAGGTCACTGTTGGACATCTGAAAGGTCTGGGACGTGCCGAAAGTCAAAACCCCTCACTAAAAACGCAAAGTGATACGTGCTTTCTTGTGGGTCGTCGGCAAAGCTTCGTAGAGCTACCAACCAAAAGTACCCACTATAAAGCTGAGCGATCCCTTTCAAAGGTTTCTCGGGTAGCCAGCTTAAATCTAAGCGAACCTGGCTGAGTCAAAATGCTTGCGGGCAGACCGGCGCTACCCAAGCGGAGGCGGTCTCAAGCGCCCCTTGCGGAAAGATGAATCTACGTCAATACAAAACAGGGAGGGTGCCAAAATGGAGCTACAGAATGAAAGCCCAACATGTCCTATCACTATCGAAGGTCACACTTTTGAATCAAAGGGCTCATTGTGGTCGTTGACCAATATCAACAAGGTGCTTCCAAAGCTTACTAAGCCACCAGCGCAATGGCGTGGACGAGAACGTGAGTATTTCGAGCGATGTGCAGATTTGCATGTCGTTCACGGGGATCAGGGCGGTACTTGGGCGACTGAGCGAGCGACGATTGCTTATGCAATGGCATGTTCGTTGGATTTCTATGTAATGGTTGTTGATGCGTTTGTAGCTATGCGGAAAGATGCTGTTTTATCTGCGCGCATGGCGTCATTGGCCCTTGTTGAAAAGGACAAGCTTTTGAGCGCCAATATGCCTAAAGCAGACACGCTAATGCACAAAGCAAGCACTATAGGCTTGTCGTGGGCTGAGGCTTGTCGCACTGCTGGGATTATCAACACAGGACTTGCCAAGACTTATCTCGTCTATAAGGGGCGCTTCGTATACAAAGAGCATCCAACTGAATCCCGTAGTGTCATTGAGCCGAAATCATCAGGTTTTTCTTATGGATTCTTCAAGCGCTGTTCCACGAACTATGGGAATTTCGATGGTTTTCGAGTTACTGCTAAAGGCCTTGTTTGGCTCGAAGCAAGAGCCAAAGAAATCAATGATTCCTGTCGCCGGCACATCGCAGAACAAAGGAAAAAGGCTCGCTTAAAAATTACGAAGGCTCAGAAAGGTACGGTTTAAAACAGTTAGAAAATCCCTTTCCTACAATGAATTGCATCGCGCTAACTCATAAAGACCTCCTGACAGGGCCGACCTCCTGCCACGAGAATTAATTCAAAGCTTCTTTCTGTCTGACTTTCCGAACCAAGCCGGTGCCCTGAGTGTGGGCGCTTTGAACTGGTCTTGGAAGTCGGCGGGAAGTCAGACAAAAAGGAAAACACTCAATGGAAAACTTTCAACACTACGCAGCCGTAAAAGCAGCGGGCACACCTTACGACGCTCTTATTCGTCAGGAAGCTGACCGCCAAGGCATCCCCTACGACTTCATGCACAAGCTGATTTACAACGAGTCCAGTTTTAACCCCGCCGCTAAATCGCCGACAGGCCCCTTGGGCCTCGGGCAGTTCACCGAGATGACCGGTAAAGCCTACGGTTTGATGACCCCAGAGGACCGGTTGAATCCTCAGAAGGCCATCCCCGCCGTCGCTCAGGCTCTGAAGGAACTCAGCACAACCTACAAAGGTGGCTATCTCAAGGCCGCTCTGGCGTACAACCAAGGACAAGGCCGCTTGGGTTCCCCTCAGTTGGCCGCATTGGATCAAGGCGACTTCACCAAGATCAGCCCTGAAGGTCAGAACTACATGCGCAAGCTGCTGGACGTATCCGGTGAGTCGGCCAGCCGCCGATTCTTCGATGCACAGGAGGTGACCAATCCGGGCATTCACCCAAAGGCTGAGGCCGTCCAGTTCGAGAATGCCACTCGTGGTGTGACGGCCCAAAACAATGTCGGTCGTGAGCTGCCGGTACTGGGTCAATTAGACCTGCCCGGTGGCACCGCCCCGCAAACTCAACAGGACTTCCAGACCCTTTCCAATGTCATCGGCTCAAAGGACAAAGACACCTTTGAGGGTCTCGGGGATTCCGTTGCAGCCAACCTCGCGACCTCCCCTGTGGGCACGCTACTGCGCTATGGAACCATGGAGGATGCCGACCCGCTCGAATGGGTAAAGCCAAACGATACTTCGAACTGGACCGCTGAAGATTACGACATGATCCGCCGCGAAGGCGTGGACCCTCAGTTCTTCTCGTTCGTGCAGGACTTCGCAAAGGGCAACCGGTCGAACCTACCGAACGCCATAGCGATGGCGAAGGAAAACCAAGAGTACCAACGCAAGATCAACGGTACGGGGACTGGTGCACAAATCGTTGGGGGCTTCGCAGGCGCTGGGTTGGACCCGCTGACCTATACGCCGATTCCGGGCACTACCGGACTTCGCTTGGTATCCCGAGTGGCTCAGGGCGCGCTGTACTCAGGCGCTGCCGCTGTGGCATCTGAGGGGCTTCGTGAAAACATCACAGGCATCGAAGGTCATTACGGCACAGCGCTGGTCGGTGGTGCCTTGTTCGGCGCAGGTGCAACGGCTCTCTTCGACAAGGCTCTGCGAGCGGCTCCGAAGGTTGAACGTGTGGATCTTCCAGACGATCAGCTTGAAGCGATCCTTGCCCGACACGGTGAGGCTTCCGAAAAGAACC
This sequence comes from Pseudomonas sp. RA_105y_Pfl2_P56, assembly GCF_963970845.1. NCBI lineage: Bacteria > Pseudomonadati > Pseudomonadota > Gammaproteobacteria > Pseudomonadales > Pseudomonadaceae > Pseudomonas > Pseudomonas sp. RA_105y_Pfl2_P56. The sequence continues at coordinate 213,904 of NZ_CAXAPL010000005.1, read as the reverse complement.
TTTATGACCTGCACTGGGAGGACGACGCAGCCAATGAGTTCGCAGCTCCAAGCATCCGTTTGGAAGCCCGTGAAACTGCCCGTCAGCTTGGTGAGGAAGATCCGACACGCTACCAATGGCGTGAAGGTGAGGAGCCTAAAAACGCTGCCGGTGTGGACTATGTGGACCATCCGAGCGAACCCGGTGCGGTGCGCCTGCGTGACGGTTCGATTCTGTCGGCGACCAACCCGCTGAACCCGAAGCTCATCACTGAGGCCGCTGAGGTCGTACCTGACCGGGCCGCTAAAGGGGTCACCATGGGAGGCTTCACCGAGATCGGCTATACGCTGAATCGCTCGGAGAACCCTGAGGTCCTCGCAATCGGAAGTCAGCTATTCCGCTCTCCTACAGGAACCGTCAGCGGCTCCAATGGCAAGTTCGGAGCAACCGCCTCGGACATCATTGAGCGAATTCAGGGTCAGGACCACGTTACCTACAACACCATGTCAGAGCAGGTCCTTGAGGCAATCAAAGACCCGTCCTACGCACTGACTGGTGGCGGCCGTGAGGTTCACATTGACCGGGCATTCAGACGCGTGGCGGAAGCCATTGAGGACCAGTCAGGCAACAAGCTGAGTCAACTCACCGATAGCGAAAGAAAGCTGATGGACACGGTGCGCAGGCACTACGACCGGAAGGCTGACTTGTTGGCTGCCCCGGCTCAGTTTGGCAACCGTAATGCTCGCCCTGTTCTTCCTGAGACTCGGCACGCTGGCTCTTACATCCCCAACGTCTACAGCACCGCCGCGAAGCTTCTTCAAGTGCAACGCTTGGGCGGTGAGGAAGGCTTGCAGCATGCAATTATGGAGTCGTGGCTTGCCAGTTATGCGGCCCGTCCAGCGGTGAAAACCCGTGTGGATAATCTGCTGAAGGACAAGGTTGATGAACTCCTGGCCGAACGTGTGAAGAGTCTGGCGAAGCCCAAAGGGAAACAGCCAGCGCCTACCGTGGACACGAAGGCAATGCGTGAGGAAATCCTGAGGGAACAGGTGGAAGACTACGCACAGCGCAAAGCTTTCGGTATCGCCAAGACCGACGACCATGCTGGGTCCACGCTGCTGAACCTCGACGCTCAAGGCAGCATTCCTGACAGCGCTGGGCTTGGGGTGAACAACTTTCTTGAGGGCCGTCATCTATTCGACTCCGACATGGCCGTGCCTCTTTCCGATGGCAGCACCTTCGCGGTGAACGACCTGCGTGAATTCAACCTGTCCCGAATCACTCCAAGCTACGACCGGCGGGTTAACGGTGACATTGGAATCATGGGGGCCACTGGCCGAAGCACAGCGGAACTCGTGAACGACATCGGACGCGTCAAGGTAAACAGCAAGGCCGAACGTGCTGCCCTTGAAGATGCCGTAAAGATCCTGACAGGCCGTGCGCGGCGTGACGTTGACGGGACCCTTGCGACTGCTGCGCGCTCTCTGGCGGACCTAAGCTTCTTCGCAAAGAATGCCTACATGGGCGTGCAGTCCATCACCGAGGTTGCCGGAATGGTGACCAAGGGACACACCCACATGCTCCTCAAAGGCGTTCCGCTCCTGAGGGAAATGAGCCAGTGGGGTTCCAAGATCAGCGCCAAGGACCTGTCAGACATGCATTCAATGGTGTTCGGTCGGGAGCTGGACAACCACATTCGACCGACTCGTTCGGACATCGTGGAGCGTCTTAGAGACCAAGCCGGGGCAAGCCCGATGGCAGCCAACATAATGGGGTCGGTCAAATACGCCACTCAAGAACTGTCTACACGGTGGAACCCATTCACATGGCTCCTTACCGAGTCATCCAACTACATCGCAGATGCAGGCCGTCAAGGAGTCCTGTCGGACTTCGTAGACCATGCCATAGCAGGGCGTGAGTCGGGCCTGTTCTCTCCGCAACGCCTCAAGTCGATGTCCATCCTCCCGGAGCAGTTCGAGGGAATGAAGGACCTCATCAAGACTTACGTGAAGCGACAGAAGGACGGTTCCTACAAGCTCACGGACCGGGCGGCATTTCAGCGGGACCCTCGGACGATGGACCTATGGCGCATGGGCGACAAGATCGCTGATGAGACTATCTTGCGTCCGCACAAGCTCTCTTCGGCTGACACCGTGGCATACGGCGCGGGCATCAAGACAGCCATGCAATTCAAGAACTTCACCATGCGTTCGGTTAACTCTCGGCTCATCCGTGGTTTCCATGATTCCACGAAGAACGGCAGGGCTATCGACCAGACCATGCAGGCGGTTCTTTCGACTGGGTTGGCCCTCAGTGCATACATGGCGATGAAGTACAGCCAAGCCTCTGGGATGCCTAAAGACCAGCGAGAGAAATTCCTACAGCAAGCACTTGATCCGAAGATGTTGACCTACGCCGCTCTGTCCCGAAGTTCCCATATCGGGGCTCCGCTGGGTCTGGCGAACATCGTCGCGGCACCTCTGGGGTTCGATCAGGCCGCAATGGTCCGTTCCTCGATTCTCCCACGGGGCCCTAAGGAACAGCGTGACCCCGGCGCAATGAAGTACAGCGCGACTAAAGACGACCGAATCACTGGGGTCCTTGGGCGGGTTGCCGAACAGGTTCCCGCTTATGGGGTCCTCGCGAGTGTTGGGCAAGTTGGCTACAACGCCTTCGCTGCCTCAGGTACTGACTCCCGTAGAGCCGATCAGGAATACATGACAGGTGTTTTCAACGGCCTGCGCGGGCTCGTTCCAAACGACCCTGTTAGCCAGAAGCTCTTGCTCATGATTATGGAATCGCAAGGCGTCGAGATTCGCTAAGCCCTCGCTAAAACCACCCACTAAAAGCAGGATGCCAACAAGGGTCCTGCCTTCACTCATCTGAAAGGAGGTAAATCAATATGCAAAAAACCAAAGCAACTCTTGCTGATCTTTTAGAGGCATCGGAATACCTTTCCCCGAGCGACCTCGCGGACTTCAACGGCATGCAGGCAGGTCGAAACCCTGCTGAAGTCTTCACGAAGGCCCTCGACGAAACCACTCATGTCATTAAGTCTGGAGAAGGGCAGGTCTTGGCCGCTGGAGGGCATTCGGGAGGAGGAATCTGGCTAATCACCACAACGCATGTCGCTGAGTTGTCCATAGCAGAGCGCTTGAAGTTCTATCGGATTCTCAAAGCTCACTTAGCCCAGATCAAAAGCCAGGTGCCCGGTAACGTGACTCTGACGAATTACGTAGCGGTGCAAAACCATGCGCACGTTCGCTTGCTGATAAAGCTCGGAGCCGTTCTGAGTGACGGGCTTTTCAAGTCGCCCTCGGGCTTGCTGCTCAAGCAATTTTCATTTTAAGGAGGACTCAGTATGTGTGAACCAGTATCCATATCCATCGCAATGGCCGGTCTTGCTGCCTCTTCAGCCGCTATGAGCGCATCGGAAGGCGCCAAAGCCAAAGGTCAAATGACCGACAACGAACGTAAACAACAGAACGAAGTGGTCAAGCAAGCCAACTTCGCAGAGAACGACCAAAAGCTTGCCACCGTGGACAAACAGGATGAGGCCCGCCGCCAGCTCACTGAGGTGAACCTACAGACCATCCGCAACGAAGGGACCATAAACGCAGCCATCGGTGAGTCTGGTCTGTCCGGTAATTCCATCGACCGCCTGAGGAACTCGGTGTCCAACGATGCCAGTGCCCAACGGATGAACATCACCGACAACTACACACGCGACTATCAAGCCATCTTCGCGAATCGCGTAGGCAGCTCTGAGAACGCCAAGGCGGCTGTTCGGGGCCTCGGTGGCAACAAGTACAAGGTCAACAATATCGCTAATGCCTTGAACATCGTTTCAGCGGGGGCAGGGGGATATGCTCAGGGCCAAAGCTTGGTAGCATCACAAAAGCCAAGCCGTGCGCCAGTCGGGGCCTCCAACGTATGAGAAGATGGAGCGACCGGGTTCTACAGGTTGATTTGTTTCACAGCACGCATTGGGCTAATTACTTGAATGCCGGTTGGCCGACGAGTTCTGAAATGAATTCATCATGGTCTGACCAATAGCGACTATTCTCCAGCGCCCAGCACATGTGTGCGGAAAGCCCATCAAGATCGCCCATGAGGGATAGGCGATTTATTCCATAGTGATTCAAGTCAAACATCATCTGCCGCTTGTATCCAGCCCTGATGGTATGACGAACCAATTCATCTTCTTTCTGCAACGCATCTGAAAGGTCAACATCGGGATCAGGGTGGGCTGTGAACAAACCACTCTGCCGACCAATACGAGCTGCGACCGTATTAGGTTTGTACTTTGCAATGTTTCGCAAACGGCGCGGGCCGGACATTTCGGAAGTGATATAAAGCTTCGGCTTCAAGCAATATATCGCAGCATCCGTATCTGGGTGAGATAGGCAAGCAAAGAATGCTGCCACCAACGGATTGTAGCTCCAATCGAGTAGTCGAGTTGGCAGGCCATGATGCTGTGCGATAGCCATCCACTCCCAATCTGTTGTAGGCGTTTTTGGAATATACTCGCAGGCCTTTCTTTTCCAAGACGCCAAATACTCCAGATCATCCCGCTCTTTATAGGGGCTTCTGCCCGCCTTTGGCACGACTGGCCAAGATGCATCTGCTTGACCTCGGAACATCCAACGATTGTCCTTACGGTACTCGGAGAAAGCATCATAGAACTCATTAAACGAGCTGATTTCCATCTCAGATTGTCCTTTGTAAGGAGTGAGGGGTAAGGCGATAGCAACTCTAATCTGAAGATATCATGTGCTCGAATGCCTTGTGAGGTGGCCATTCCTTCTACTTGATCGAACGAGGCACTCACGATGAATCGCCAACTCGCTTCACCACCAGCCTTACGACAAGCCGGACACAGGCGTGCCGGACGTGTAGATAACTCCGACAGCTTCAAGCTGGCTCGGAGCGCTCCGAGTGAGCCGCTGCAAGTAGCCTTACCCCCAGCATCCTGCGCTGATCCGTGCCGTTTGATTTTTGAAAGAGATTCCTCTTCTCTAATTCATACTGCGCAAGCGCGCCTGTGATGTAATCATCCAACCCCTTTATCCATTGGCCGTTGCTGCAAAAGGAAAAGGCCTTGCCCCATCCCAAGATCACTCGGTCGAGATTTTGTAGTGCGCCCGAGTAGCTCCCCTTTGGCGAAATGTTTCCGGCTTCAACGCTGTACTTCATGACGCGGATCGATGCTTCTAAATCGGATTTTATTCTTTTTTTGAAACGCTCTCTCGTGGCTTTAGAGGGTTGGAGCAAGCCAGCCGAGACGAAGCAGCCCAAGAAATCGAATCCGTCAGCTGTCGGCCCCCTTGAAGCTTTGTCGCTTGTGGCCGAAGGTTGGTACGCATGAAGTGAGAGCTTTTTGAGCTCCTTCTGCGCTTTGTTGAAGGCACGGTCTACACAGCCTATGTCTTTTCCGAGGATCAGAAAGTCGTCGATGTAGCGAAGACAGACGACCTCACCATCGTTCATGGTTTTGTCAAAGTTATGCAGGTACAAATTGGCTATGAGTGGTGATAAGGGAGACCCTTGAGCTACCCCTTCCACCCCGAGGGGGAACATATCATCGAGTCCCTTCAGCCGAAGCGCATCAATGTTCGCGAGATCCGTGGTGATTGCTGCTTGGAACAAAGCAACTGTATCGGGGCATTTGATGTGAGGAGCTACAAGTTCCATAACGCGGGCCTTGTCGATTCTCGTGAAAAACTCTGCGATGTCCGACCTGATATGAAAGGCGGCCCCTTTGGAGATGGCTTCTTTGGCATCGGTTGCTGCCATTGCGACCCGTTTGTTTTGGATGCCCCCATAGCTTGTAGGGGTAGCCAGAGCCTCCTTTACAAATTTGATGCGGGATTGCAGGACGTCGAGTAGAGCTCGTTGAACGATCCGGTTGGGAATAGGTGAAAGCACAATTGGGCGGGAACTTCCGTTGGCCTTAATCTTAGCCACGCCGGTCTGCCGTTGGAATGTGAACGTCTTTTTGGATAGTGCGCGCTGGATATCGGAAAGCGACTTGGGAAGTCGGCTCTCGAAGTCCTTGGCCTCGTTTCGGATAGATTCTGACGAGGAGGAGTAGGCGCTGGCTTTAACCTTTCTCCAGGCTGAATGCAGCGACTCCATGCTGTAGATTCGACGATATAGCGGCGAGGCCACAAAAACTCCTTGTTTGTCGGGAGACACCAGCGAACTCTCACCCAACTGCTACAGGGGACCTTCAGCCTTCGGGAGACCGCGAAGCCTTTACGGCGATCTTGGTCGCGACCCGGACAGCAACCTCCCAAGAGAGATGGCTGGCGTCTGTCAAACTTGGTTCAGTGCTGTGAGGCGGCTGCACCAGCAAGCAGGCGAGGCTGAGCGCAGTCACGACATGCCGTGATGCGGCTCCAACCAGAATGGCACGTTTTTGCATGAGCGCATGATTTCCCCCAAGAGTTCCGTCAAAACACGATAAATCGTAGCTTTTTCAGCGTTGTGGTTAATCCCGCGCAGTGCGCCAAGTTGGCAAGTTTTTGCATGGATGCATGCTTTCTCTCAAAGGCTCAGTCGGGGCACAAATCGTACCTTTTTGGACTTCTCGGTCAAGCGCGCGCCATGCGGCTGAACATCGAACCCCACCCTGAAAATAAAGCTGCTAACCGTCTGGTGACCCCAACGTGTAGACAGAGTTACGGTTATTGACGCAGCAGTTGAGTGGCGCTCTATACCTTCGGGAGACCGCGAAGCCTTTACGGCGATCTTGGTCGCGACCCGGACAGCAACCTCCCAAGAGAGATGGCTGGCGTCTGTCAAACTTGGTTCAGTGCTGTGAGGCGGCTGCACCAGCAAGCAGGCGAGGTATCCAGATGTTAATCAGGCGGGGGGCCGAAAGCCATATGTTTAATTGCTTCGCTGTGAAACTGTGCGTAAAGAGGGCGCCACCACCGAGTTGCGACATACCTGTTAGGTTGGCAGCAGCGTTGGCCCCGTCATTCAGTATCTTTCAGTGGGCTCCAAAAGATTGAGCGGTCGATTAAACATTAAGCCGGTAGGAACAGCTTGGAAGCCGCTTTTGGATTTAGCATAGGTCTTCCTTTGAGCAAACTCCTTGGGAATATCGCCTGCGATCTACTTGAACGCTGTGCTAATAATGCGGCCGTTTTGGTGGCGTAAAGCCATCCCAGAGGGTACGTTAAGAAAAAGGGTATGAGCCCGACAAATCGAATCATTGGCAGGGGCCCATGACGACATACGACACGAGAATTCACGACGCTTGGCAGCAAGGAGGCATTCCAGTCGTTCTCAAGAGGGAAAAAGCCTCTGTTTTGATACGGCTTCCGTATGCCAAAGATAACTTTGACTGGTTGCGCAACGGCAAACGGAATAAGCCAGAATGGAGCGCCCAGTTCAAAGCATGGGATGTACCCACGGCTTGGTTTGAGGATACGGTGAAGCGGATTATTGGGCGGTTCAAGAAAGCTTATGTAATTCAGCTCCATCGCGAACAACAGGTCTGCGCGTCAGCTTGTTGGAATGCTCAGGGGTTACACTGCGAGTGTTCCTGCATGGGTGCTAATCATGGGTCTGGCCACCCAGCAGGGAACTGGTACGAAGTATCAGAGACCTTCGCTGCGAAATGGGGACCTAAGGAGTACGCTTGCCGCTTGATGGTCTCCAAGATTGGATTACCCCTCCAGCACTGAACAGAGCGCACCGCCTATGAAATCTGAATGACTCACTTCCGTCAGGATATCCCCGCGTGTTTCCCCCACCGGATCCGCTCGCGTCAGCTATCGATTCTCGTTGGCCATAAATTCGCTCGGGGTTTTTCAAGATGGTCCCTTGTTTGAAGGGTTTAGGGGACACCTCAGTGCTATTGAGTGGCTAAGGCCGGGGGCTTGAGCGCGGTTCCCGATATGACCTTTAGGGCCGGAAAGGGTCAAGTTCTCCTTTGCAAGGTTTTAAACGCGTAATGACATCTGAAGAGGTTTTCGCGGTGTCGATCTTCCCTGTTACATCAAGGTTGATTTCTGTCGTTGTCCCCCATTTTGGCGTTATGTCGATACACCTTCTGAGCTTCTTACCGGACCACCAGTCGAACATCATGAAGAAATCCTTATCAGGAAAAATGTGGCCGACATCTGCCGTCCCTTCACCGGGGAGCATTCCTCCTTTGTCGATACGATGCTGTGTATTCCAGATATAGCGCAGCTCCTCCTTCCCATCCTTGGGGTAATTTACGACTACTCTGGGCAGCGTTACATACCAAAATACAAGCAAGGTGAGCATGCAGAGCAGTACCACTTTTCCCTTACTCAGCTTGCTTGCAAACGTGGACAATAACGCCATCGCCCCAATCCTCTGGTTTAACTGCAAGAACCTTCTCCATGATCATTTTGGCGGTGATGCCTCCGTCAGGATGCTCAGCGAATAGTTTGATCCCTATGCCAATCGATATCCGATCCGGTACATCGTCATAAGCCTTCATCCCATCGACACCTGGGGTTGCGTGAGGCCCGCGACGTTTATTCCAATCGAATACCTTTCGGATAGAGTCCGAGGCAATCTGCTCAACTCCGGCACCATCAGCCAACACGCTTTCAGAAAGGCCGCCAGCTCGCCCTACGTACCCGTAGTGGATATTTGACCAGATATCATAGAAATAGTCGTATTCACCCTGCTTTTGGTAATAGCTACCGAACCTCGCATAGATTTTAGGCTTGTGGTCCCAATCCCGATTTTGTCCAACACGCTCAGTCCAAATCGCCATTGCAGCCGCGCCGTTTGCAGCCCCGATTGCTTGAGGGCTCGTCGCGCCAACTTGAGCATACCAAGGCAGATCCATTTGCTTGCGGGTCTCTGTGGCAACGTCATAACTGAGCAGTTCTTTCATCTTCAAGACGGAAGGGTGATGAATATTGCGATTCATCTCGTCCGCAATGTATTCCGCCACGTCCTCCATCGTGTCAGGGTCTTTGCAAACGACAGGTTCTTCTTTTGCCTCTGGCTTCTTCTCTGGGGGCTTACCGGCTGCCTTAGGATCTACCAAAGCGTTCGCTGCTAAGGCTTTCTCCTTGAGCTTCGGGTCGGCCAACAAGGTCGCCATCTTCACATCGTCTATGGAACCGTCTGGCCGGAAGGCTCCCAGCGCCATGAAGTTAATAATGGTTGCCCCACCAGCGTCACCCATGACGAAGCCACCGCCGACATCACCTGACCCCGTGATGACTGTCCCGCCGTGACTGGTTGGGCTCCCTAAGTGGGCCATAGGACGGCCGTTCACTTGTATAGAAGGAAAGCCTGTAGTGATTACCGCACCACACCCACAGGTATCACCAACGCGGGCGGAGCCCATGAAGTTGATATTGACATCACCGCTGGCTGAAGCAATTGGGGTAGTCCCGTGTCCGGGTAAAGGGCAGACGTGTTTGTCGCCCAGTCGAGCAGAAAAAATCATTGAGCATCGTCCTTGCGTCTTTCGTCCATAAACAAAACCAGTCTTTAAGCTGGCGCAGGGAGGCTACTGGAAACGGGAGGGCAGGTCTGTAGGAAAAGTCCTAATCTTGAACAGTGGGAGCTGCGGAAAATCCCGTTGAACGTATTCACAGTAGAACACTGAGGGGAGGGTAGGGAGCCACCGTGGCTACCACGTCCTCTACCTGCGCTTGTATGGGGTGTGACTGGACAGACATGTCTGTTCACTGCCAGCACTCATTTAAAAACACCCACTATAAGCAGAGGGGGACTTAAAGTTTCTGAAGGAGCCCTCCTCTTTAAGGTCTTTCACTGGCGTCCTCTGTGGTGATGAATATCAATTGACCAGTAACCACCTCACCTAAAGGAGGACTTAGCGATGACTACTCGGTGGACACCCTTTGCAGCAGTGATCCGCACTCTGGCTACCCACCGTGTCACCTACCGATTTCTCGGTCTACTCCTTGTCGCTTTTGGAGTTAGCCAAGGTGGGCCTCTGGGAGAAGCCTTTGGGAATGTCGTCTGCGTTCTACTCGGTGGCTGTGCTGAGTGATGTCGTTTTGCGCGCATCTCGTAGTAAATGAAGCTTGTCGAAGTATGCCCCGTTCGGCTTATGATGCCATTTGGACATGAGTTACACGAGGCAGGCATGGCGATATTCGATTTGTACTCCAAGCGTCAAAAGCGTCTGCGTGGTGAGACGAACGATGTCTATATATATGACTCCTTTCCTGACACGTTTCGAATGCAGCTTGTGTACATGGTCAAAGAGCTTCTCGGAGACAATAGCCACTACTCGGCGTACGGCTCGAAGTCGAGAGGCGTGTACGACACAATCGTTAATATCTTGAAAAAAGAGTATGGGCAGCGGGCCTTGTACGTTGGCCCAGGAAGTCACCTCCAGAACACTCCTGTGGACGAGATAAGCAATTTCTTGCTCTCCGAGCCTGATGTCGAGCGGTGTCTGGATGTCATCGAGCTATGTTTCCGCGTGGGGGATGACGTCGCCCGTTCGCCATCTTATATCTCGCGTAGAAACCCGGACGCATACGTGGATGATTGCATCGTTGAGTTAAACGGGAGGTTTAAGGAGGCCGGCTGCGGCTACGAGTTTATAGACGGAAGCATAATCCGCATCGACTCGCAATTCCTTCACGCAGAAGTGGTGAAGCCAGCCATTAGCTTTCTCAACGGGACTCACTTTGAGGGCCCCCGTGAGGAGTTTTTCGCCGCGTATGAGCATTATCGCCATGGCAACCATGAAGATTCGTTGGTATGTGCCGCGAAAGCATTCGAAAGCACTTTAAAGGTTCTTCTGGTGCTAAATGGAAAAACCTACGAGCCGGGAGATACTGCGTCTAAGCTGATCTTGGCATGTAAAAACGCTGATTTGATTCCCTCATACAACGAGGCGCACTTGAACTCTTTAACAAGTGTACTCACAAGCGGGATTCCTACCCTACGGAACAAGAACGGCGGCCACGGACGGGGCGAAAACGCTCGGAATGTAGAGCCTGAAGTAGTTGCTTATGGGCTTCACTTAACGGCCTCCGCAATGGTCATGTTGGTAGGGCTCCAAGAAAAGCGCACCTCTACCCTTTGAGAATCTGACAGAAAAATCTGAATGACCACCTCACTACGAGCGTGCGCGCGCATCCCCCCGTGGGTGCCCTCGCCTGAGCCTTATCGCGCCTGCGCGGGTCCTTATCGCGTGCCCGTGCGCGCCTCTGGATGAGGGCTTTGAGACAACCGTTCAGGGCCTGCGAGATGTCACAAGTCCTGTCATAAACCCTGTCACAAGTCGTTGCGGTGGCATGCCTAACCTCGTTACGATAGGTCTCCCTTACTCCTTGTAGACGCTCAGTCTGTAAACCGAAGGTCTCTCGTTTCGCCCAGTAATAATGGGCGGTTTAGCTCAGTCACCTCACGGATGTAATCCCACAACAGGGTGATCCGCTTGAGCTTGCGCAGATCCTCCCGGCAGTACATCCAGAACTGTCGGGTGATGTCGATTTCCTCCGGCAACACTGGCAGCAGGCGCGGGTCCTGTGCGGCGAGGAAGCACGGCAGAATTGCCAGTGAGCGCCCCTGCTGCGCTGCGACGTATTGCGCGATCACGCTGGTGCTGCGCAGGTTTGCGCTGGCGCCTGGCAGCACGTTCGCCAGGTACAACAGCTCCGAGCTGAACGCCAGATCATCCACATAACTGATGAATTGATGCTTGCTCAGATCGGCCGAGCGGCGGATGGGTGGGTGTTGGTCCAGATAGTCCTGTGTTGCGTACAACTGCAAGCGGTAGTCGCAGAGTTTGCAGCACACGTATGGCCCGTGTTCCGGGCGTTCCAGGGCAATGACAATGTCGGCTTCGCGTTTGGACAGGCTGATGAAGTGCGGCAGGGGCAGGATGTCCACCGAGATCGCCGGGTAGGCGTCGACGAAGTGGCTCAACTGCGGCGTGATGAAAAAGCTGCCAAACCCTTCGGTGCAGCCCATCCGCACATGCCCGGACAGCGCCACGCCGGAGCCTGACACCTGCTCGCAGGCCATGTGCAATGTGCTTTCAATCGACTCGGCATAGCCGAGCAAACGCTGGCCTTCGGTGGTCAGGACAAAGCCGCTGGTGCGTGACTTTTCGAACAGCAGCGTACCGAGCGCCGCCTCCAGCGAACTGATCCGCCGCGACACCGTGGTGTAGTCGACGGCGAGCCGTTTGGCGGCGGTGCTGGCCTTGCGGGTGCGGGCGACTTCGAGGAAAAACTTGAGGTCGTCCCAGTTCAGTGAACCTAGTGAGGTGATGTTTTTTTGCATGATGGACGGGCTTATATGTGCGTTCTTATTAGAAGTTTGCACATCTATACTCCAAAAACCGTCCGACAACCAATTCGTGACACACGCCTCATCTCAAGGCGAACCCTTCGCCTTGGCTCCTACGATAAGAACAAGTTCTGGAGACCAGCATGAACGCATCGCTTACGCCCAACGACACCACGCTGCAGAAGGTCAAGCTGCTGATTGACGGCGAGTGGGTCGAGTCGCAGTCCACCGAATGGCACGACATCGTCAATCCGGCGACCCAGCAAGTGCTGGCCAAAGTTCCGTTCGCCACCGCCGCTGAAGTCGACGCCGCTGTCAGCGCCGCGCAACGCGCCTTCCAGACCTGGAAGCTGACCCCGATCGGCGCGCGTATGCGCATCATGCTCAAGCTGCAAGCGCTGATCCGCGAGCATTCCAAGCGCATTGCCTTGGTGCTGAGCGCCGAGCAGGGCAAAACCATTGCCGACGCCGAGGGCGATATTTTCCGTGGCCTGGAAGTGGTCGAGCACGCTTGCTCAATCGGCACGCTGCAAATGGGCGAATTCGCCGAGAACGTTGCCGGTGGCGTTGATACTTACACCCTGCGTCAGCCGATCGGCGTTTGCGCCGGCATCACGCCGTTCAACTTTCCGGCGATGATTCCGTTGTGGATGTTCCCGATGGCCATCGCCTGCGGCAACACCTTCGTGCTCAAGCCTTCGGAGCAGGATCCGCTGTCGACCCTGCTGCTGGTGGAATTGGCGATTGAGGCCGGTGTCCCGGCAGGCGTGCTCAACGTGGTGCATGGCGGTAAAGACGTGGTTGATGGCCTGTGCACGCACAAAGACATCAAAGCCGTGTCCTTCGTCGGTTCGACCGCTGTTGGTACTCACGTTTACGACTTGGCCGGCAAACATGGCAAACGCGTGCAGTCGATGATGGGCGCGAAGAACCACGCCGTGGTGTTGCCCGATGCGAATCGCGAGCAGGCGCTCAATGCACTGGTCGGCGCCGGTTTTGGCGCGGCCGGGCAACGTTGCATGGCGACTTCGGTGGTCGTGCTGGTGGGTGCGGCCAAACAATGGCTGCCGGATCTCAAAGCCCTGGCGCAGAAGCTCAAGGTCAACGCCGGCAGCGAGCCGGGCACCGATGTCGGCCCGGTGATCTCGAAGAAAGCCAAGGCGCGGATCCTCGACCTGATCGAAAGCGGCATCAAGGAGGGCGCCAAGCTTGAGCTGGACGGTCGCGACATCAGCGTGCCGGGTTACGAGCAAGGCAACTTCGTCGGCCCGACCCTGTTCTCCGGGGTGACCACCGACATGCAGATCTACACCCAGGAAATCTTCGGCCCGGTGCTGGTGGTGCTGGAAGTCGATACCCTCGACCAGGCCATCGCGCTGGTCAACGCCAACCCGTTCGGCAACGGCACGGGCCTGTTCACCCAGAGTGGTGCGGCGGCGCGCAAGTTCCAGACGGAAATCGACGTCGGTCAGGTCGGCATCAACATCCCGATTCCGGTGCCGGTGCCGTTCTTCAGCTTCACCGGTTCCCGTGGTTCGAAACTCGGCGACCTCGGCCCGTATGGCAAGCAAGTGGTGCAGTTCTACACGCAGACCAAAACGGTCACGGCGCGTTGGTTCGATGACGACAGCGTCAATGACGGCGTGAACACCACCATCAACCTGCGCTGAGGAACGAGCCATGAAAATCGCATTTATCGGTCTGGGCAACATGGGCGCACCGATGGCGCGCAACCTGATCAAGGCCGGCCATTCACTGAGTCTGGTCGATCTGAACAAAACCGTGCTGGCAGAACTGGAACAACTGGGCGGCACCATTCGTGCCTCGGCGCGCGAAGCCGCTGAAGATGCAGAACTGGTGATCACCATGCTCCCGGCGGCAGTGCATGTGCGCAGTGTCTGGTTGGGAGAGGACGGCGTGTTGGCCGGTATCGGCAAAGGCGTGCCGGCAGTGGATTGCAGCACCATCGATCCGCAGACCGCTCGCGATGTGGCGGCGGCCGCTGCCAAGCAAGGTGTGGCCATGGCTGACGCACCGGTTTCCGGCGGCACGGGCGGCGCCACCGCCGGGACGTTGACTTTCATGGTCGGTGCAACGCCGGAACTGTTTGCGACTTTGCAACCGGTGCTGGCGCAGATGGGCCGCAACATCGTGCATTGCGGTGAAGTCGGCACCGGGCAGATCGCCAAGATCTGCAACAACCTGCTGCTGGCGATCTCGATGGTTGGCGTCAGTGAAGCCATGGCATTGGGCGATGCGCTGGGGATCGACACCTCGGTGCTGGCCGGGATCATCAACAGTTCGACCGGTCGCTGCTGGAGTTCGGAAATGTATAACCCGTGGCCTGGCATCGTCGAAACGGCACCGGCCTCGCGCGGTTATACCGGCGGCTTCGGTGCCGAACTGATGCTCAAGGATCTGGGGCTGGCGACTGAAGCGGCGCGTCAGGCACACCAACCGGTGGTGCTCGGCGCGGTGGCGCAGCAGTTGTATCAAGCGATGAGCCAGCGGGGGGACGGCGGGAAAGACTTCTCGGCGATCATCAACAGCTATCGCAAACCGCAATAGCAATCGCCGCCGATGTAGGGGCAATCAACGTGCAGTCAGTGTTGCCGGGAAATCACGTCGGGTGATTTCCCGGTTTTTTTTCATCAGGCGAACACGAAATATTTGCGCACGGTCTCGACCACTTCCCAAGTGCCTTTCATGCCCGGTTCAACCACGAAAATATCGCCGGCGCGCAGATGAATCGGCGCCATGCCGTCCGGGGTGATCACGCAGTAGCCTTCCTGAAAATGGCAGTACTCCCACTTCACGTATTCAACGCGCCACTTGCCCGGCGTGCAGATCCAGGTGCCCATGATCTTGCTGCCGTCTTCGCTGGTGTAAGCATTGAGGTTGACGGTGTGCGGGTCGCCTTCGAGTTTTTCCCATTTGCAGGCGTCGAGTACCGGCAGCGGGTGGGTGTCGCGCAGAACGGTGATAGGGGCGGTCGCGGTCATGAGGACTCCGGGCGGTGGACATGAGGAATGAAGTCGCACCCTATAGCGCCGGCTCGCCGCTCAGTTGTCTGTGCTCGACATCGAGCTGCTCAGAAACGCGCCAACACTTACAGATTTTCCAGCGGGCATTGCTCTCGGGCCTGTTGCAGGTTTGCGTCAAATGCCACCAACTGCGCGTGCTGTCGAGAAAGTTTGGCGATCTGGTCGCTGATCTCGCGTTTTTTGTCTTCGATGGCCTGCTGTGCCAAAGCCCAAGGCATCGACTCACCGTGATGGCCTGCGAAAATTTTCTGCAGCTCCATAAGTTTGAAGCCCATCTCCTTCGCACACTTTATAAAACCCAGCAGTTCGACGCTTTGCTGATCGTAGACGCGATATTTGCCCTGTCGTCGAGGAGGGGGCAGCAATCCAATAGCCTCGTAATGGCGGATGGTTTTGACCGTGGAGCTGGCGCGTTGAGCGGCTTCGCTGATGTACATGAACAGTCCTTTTTACCTTGGCTTTGCCTCAGTGATTATCGCCAGAGTCAACGACTGACGATAGCCTGCGCCTGTAGCAACCACGCCTGTCGCTGCTGAGCGCTTGAGCCCAGCACCGGGCCGAACGTGAGCGTGCGCAGTGGTTTTATTCCGCAGAACGCTAGGGTGCTCTTGCGTACTTCATGCAAGGCGGGCATGCGATAGACCCAGCGGTAATACCAGGGCGGCGTGTCCATGGTCACCAGCAAATCCGCGGTGCGGCCTTTCAGCAATTTGTCTGGGAACGCTTTGCCTTTGCGGTATTTGAAGGCGAAACCCGGCAACAACACCCGATCAAAAAAACCTTTGAGCAGCGCCGGTATGCCGCCCCACCAGATCGGGTAAACCAGCGTCAGATGCTCGGCCCAGAGGATGTCGGACTGTGCCGCACTCAAGTCATCTTCCAGCGCTTGAATCTGTTGATAGCCCTGGCGTAACACCGGATCGAAGTTCATTTCACCAAGTCGCAACTGGCGAACTTCGTGTCCGGCATCGAGTGCCGATTGTGCATAACTTTCGGCGAGTGCGGCGCACAAGCTGTTCGCCGAAGGATGCCCGAGAATCAACAGAATACGTTTGCCCATCGTCATCGTCCTTGCTGATGAAAAAGCCAAGGATGAAGTCTGCCCCTTAGGGGAGAGTCAAGGCGCGCAGCAAGGCGTTGGCGTAATTGGGCCGGGCGCTGAACTCCCGGGCGCGCACCATCAAGCGGCGCCGCGCCCACTTGCTGATCAGCGGTTAGCCGATGCTTCGCTGAGCATGTCGATCAGACGGATATCGAAATCGCGCTCCAGATAGTCCATGCGCTCGGCGTAAAACGTCTTCATGTGCGGCAGCGTCGAATGCACATCGAGATGCGCCTGGGACTCCCAGACCTCGTAAAAGATGAACAGCGTCGGATCTTCTTTGTCGCGCAGCATGTGGTATTCGATGCAGCCCGGCTCAGCGCGGCTTGGCTCGACGTAGGCGCGAAACAGCGTTTCGAAAGCCTCGGCTTTCTCTGGGCGGGTCTTGGCGTGCAGGATGAAACCCCGGCGTTCACTCATCAGAAACGACTCCTCCAATTCAGATGGCTGTGAATGCTACGGCAACAATCAGATATCGATTCATGCGTTTTACTCAAATGTATTTTGCGCCATCCCGGCTTATTCCGCGCAAGAGGGATGGTTAATCTGCCGCCATTCAATTTTCCTTCTCCATCCAGCCCAATGGCTGCGCCGAGGCTTTCTCATGAAAAAAGTTCTGTTGCTCAATGGCGGTAAAAAATTCGCCCACTCTGACGGTCGCTACAACACCACCCTGCATGAAACAGCGCTGTGCGTGCTGGATCGTGGCGGTATGGATGTCAAAACCACCTTCATCGACGAGGGTTACGACGTTGCCGCAGAAGTGGCCAAATTCCTTTGGGCCGACGTGATCATTTATCAGATGCCGGGTTGGTGGATGGGCGCGCCGTGGACGGTGAAAAAGTACCTCGACGAAGTCTTCACCGAAGGCCACGGCAGCCTGTACGCCAGTGATGGCCGCACCCGTTCCGACGCGTCGCAGAAGTACGGCAGCGGTGGGCTGATTCAGGGCAAGCAATACATGTTGTCGCTGACCTGGAACGCGCCACAGCAAGCCTTCGATGATCCGAACGACTTCTTTGAAGCCAAAGGCGTGGACGCGGTGTACTTCCCGTTCCACAAGGCCAACGAGTTTTTGGGCATGACCGGCCTGCCGACCTTCCTCTGCGTTGACGTGATGAAACGCCCGAACATCGAAAACGATGTGGCGCGTTATGAGCAGCATTTGACCGAGGTGTTTGGCCTCAAGGCTTGATGCTCGGCTACTATCGAAGGCCTGAACCTGCGGTGCAGGCCAATCGATCCGAGGACACCCGTGAAAGCCAGATCCGATGAGTTGCAGATTTTCGTCTGCGTGATCGAATGCGGCTCGATTTCCGCCGCCGCCGAGCAGGTCGGGCAAACGCCGTCGGCGGTCAGCCGCACCCTGTCGCGGCTGGAAGCCAAGCTCGACACCACGCTGATCAACCGCACCACGCGGCGCATGGACCTGACCGAAGAGGGCAAGTATTTCTTCGAGCACGCCAAGCTGATTCTCGATCAGATGGACGCGCTCGAAGAACGTCTGTCCTCTCGCCAGCAAACGCCGTCCGGACGCCTGCGGATCAACGCCGCGTCGCCGTTCATGCTCCACGCCGTCGTACCGTACATCGACGAATTCCGCCGGCTCTACCCCGACATCCAGCTCGAACTCAACAGCAATGACCTGATCATTGACCTGCTGGAACAGAGCACCGACATCGCCATCCGCATCGGCACCCTTGCCGACTCGACGCTGCATGCGCGTTCGCTCGGATGCAGTCCGCTGTTGATCGTCGCCAGTCCCGCCTATCTCGAAAAGCACGGCACGCCGCTGCAAGTGGCCGATCTGAGCGAACACACCTTGCTCGGTTTTACTCAGAACGAGGGCCTCAATCAGTGGCCGTTGCGTTATGTGCACGGCGACCGCTGGCCGATCACCCCGGCGATCAGCGCCTCCAGTGGCGAGACCGTGCGGCAACTGGCGCTGGAAGGGCAGGGCATCGCGTGCCTGTCGCACTTCATGACCATCGATGACATTCGCGCCGGGCGCCTGAACGTGGTGCTGGCCGAGTTCAACAGCGGTTATCGCCAGCCGATCAACGCCGTGTATTACCGTAACTCGCAACTGGCGCTGCGCATTCAGTGCTTTCTCGACTTCATCCAGAGCAAACTCGCCGCCTACGCCAGCGCCGATTTCAAAGGCTGAATGGGGTGCGCGACAAGCAAGCCCGGCCCCCACCGTTGCTGTCGCCTGACACACCGCCTTCGTGAGCAAGCCCACTCCCACAGGGTTTTGTGTTAACCCCGTAACGATGTAAATCCCACCCCGCGATTTTCAATAATCGCGACACGGCCTGTTCATCCGCGACAGGTCTTACCTCTCCACGAAAATAACTTTCATGGCGTTTGAAAACTCGATCTCGAAATGATTTATGAGTTTCACAACCCATTCGAACGTGACCCTTTCGAGGAGTACCGCATGACGCCTTCCTTCGGCTATTGGCTGCTGGTCTACGCCGTCGTCGCCATCATTGCTCTGATCGTGCTGATCGCCCGTTACCGGCTCAACCCGTTCATTGTCATCACCCTGATTTCCATCGGCCTGGCGCTGGTCGCGGGTATGCCGCCGTCCGGCGTGGTGGGCGCGTATGAGGCCGGGGTGGGCAAGACGCTGGGGCATATTGCGCTGGTGGTGGCGTTGGGGACGATGCTCGGCAAAATGATGGCCGAGTCCGGGGGCGCCGAGCAGATGGCGCGCACGTTGATCGACAAATTTGGTGAAAAGAACGCGCACTGGGCCATGGTGTGCATCGCGTTTCTGGTCGGCTTACCGCTGTTCTTTGAGGTCGGTTTTGTCTTGCTGGTGCCAATTGCGTTCACCGTGGCGCGGCGCGTCGGTGTGTCGATTTTGATGGTCGGCCTGCCAATGGTCGCCGGCCTGTCGGTTGTGCACGCGCTGGTACCGCCGCACCCGGCAGCGATGCTGGCGGTGCAGGCCTATCAAGCGTCGGTCGGGCAGACGCTGCTGTATGCGATTGCGATCGGCATACCGACGGCAATCATCGCAGGGCCGCTCTACGCCAAATTCATCGTGCCGCGCATTCAATTACCGGCGGATAACCCGCTGGAAAAACAATTCCTCGACCGCGAACCGCGCGACAACCTGCCAGGGTTCGGCATTACCCTGGCGACCATCCTGTTGCCGGTGGTGCTGATGCTGATCGGCGGTTGGGCCAACCTGATTTCCACACCGGGCAGCGGCTTCAATCAGTTCCTGTTGTTTATCGGCAACTCGGTGATTGCGCTGCTGCTGGCGACCTTGCTGAGTTTCTGGACGTTGGGCATCGCCCAGGGTTTCAACCGCGAATCGATCCTCAAGTTCACCAATGAATGTTTGGCGCCGACGGCCAGTATCACCTTGCTGGTCGGTGCAGGCGGTGGCTTGAACCGGATTCTGGTCGATGCCGGTGTGACCGATCAGATCGTTGGCCTCGCTCACGAATTTCATCTGTCGCCGCTGATGATGGGCTGGCTGTTTGCGGCGTTGATGCGCGTGGCAACAGGATCGGCCACGGTGGCGATGACCACCGCTTCGGGCGTGGTTGCGCCAGTCGCCATCGGTCTGGGTTATCCACACCCTGAACTGTTGGTGCTGGCGACCGGTGCCGGGTCGGTGATCTTTTCCCACGTCAACGACGGCGGCTTCTGGTTGATCAAGGAATACTTCAACATGACGGTCGCGCAGACGTTCAAGACCTGGACCGTGCTTGAGACCTTGATCTCGCTGGTTGCTTTCGGTCTAACCGTCGGCCTTTCTTACGTGCTGTAACCGGAGCCCGCCGTCATGGACATCCTCTACCAGATCCGCGCCCGTCAGGATTCCTTCAGCGCCGGTGAAGGGCGCATTGCCCGGCTGATGCTCGACGACGTCGGCTTTGCCGCCTCCGCCAGCCTCGAAGAGCTGGCGCAACGGGCCGACGTCAGCACCGCCACACTGTCGCGGTTTGCGCGCACGGTCGGCTGTCGCGATTTGCGTGATCTGCGCCTGCAACTGGCCCAGGCCAGCGGCGTTGGCAGCCGTTTTCTCGACCCGGCCGGCACGCCTGAGCAGTCGGCGTTCTACGGGCAGATTGTTGGCGATATCGAAACCACGCTGCGCCAGCATCTGGCGGCCTTCGACGAATCGCGATTTGCCGACGCGGTGAAAATGCTCAGCCAGGCACGCATGATTCACGCGTTCGGCATGGGCGGCTGCTCGACCCTGTGCAGCGATGAATTGCAGGTGCGCCTGGTGCGCCTCGGCTATCCGATTGCGGTGTGTCATGACGCAGTGATGATGCGTTTGACCGCCGCCAGCCTGAGCGCCGAGCAAGTCGTCATCGTCTGCTCATTGACCGGAATTACCCCGGAACTACTGGAAACCGTCGAACTGGCGCGCAACTACGGCGCACGCATTCTGGCCATCACCCGCGCCGATTCGCCGCTGGCCGAACGGGCCGACCTCGTTCTGCCGCTGCAAAGCGCGGAAACCTCGTTCATCTACAAACCGACGGCAGCGCGCTACGGCATGTTGCTGGCCATCGACGTGCTTGCCACCGAGTTGGCGCTGGCCAATCCTCAAGACAATCAAGAACGTCTGCGGCGGATCAAACTCGCCCTCGACGAATACCGTGGCGGCGATGATCACCTGCCGCTGGGAGACTGACATGCTGTACGACACGTTGATTCGTAACGCCCTGATCATCGATGGCAGCAACCGCCCCGGTTACAGTGCCGACGTGGCGATTGTCAATGGTCGCATCGAGCAGATCGGCGACTTGCACGACGCCACCGCGAACGAACAAGTCGACGCTGCCGGCCGCGTGCTGGCACCGGGGTTTATCGACGTGCACACCCACGACGACACCGTGGTCATCCGCCAGCCAGAAATGCTGCCCAAGCTCAGCCAAGGCGTGACCACGGTGATTGTCGGTAACTGCGGGATCAGCGCCTCGCCGGTGACGTTGAAAGGCAATCCACCCGATCCGATGAACCTGCTCGGCACGGCAGCGGCGTTCGTTTATCCACGTTTCAGCGACTATCGCGCAGCGGTCGAAGCGGCCAACACCACGCTCAATGTCGCCGCACTGATCGGCCACACAGCGCTGCGCAGCAATCATCTTGATGACTTGTTCCGCACCGCAACGGCTGACGAAATCAGCGCCATGCGCGAGCAGTTGCGCGAAAGTCTCGAGGCCGGTGCGCTGGGTTTATCCACAGGCCTGGCGTACGCCAGCGCCTACAACGCCTGCACCGATGAAGTGATGCAACTGAGCGAAGAACTCACGGCATTCGGCGCCGTTTACACCACCCACCTGCGCAGCGAATTCGCCCCAGTGCTGGAGGCGATGGACGAGGCGTTTCAAATCGGTCGTCATGCCCGCTCGCCGGTGATCATTTCCCACCTCAAATGCGCCGGTGTCGGTAACTGGGGGCGCAGTCCGCAGTTGTTGGCCGCTCTTGAAGACGCGGCAAACACTCACCCGGTCGGCTGCGATTGTTATCCGTATGCGGCGAGTTCATCGACGCTGGATCTCAAACAGGTCACCGACGCCCACCGCATCACCATCACCTGGTCGACGCCGCATCCGGAGGTCAGCGGCCGCGACCTGATCGACATCGCCGCGCAATGGAACGTGCCGCTGCTCGACGCCGCCAAACGCCTGCAACCGGCGGGGGCGGTGTACTACGGCATGGACGAGGCCGATGTACGAAGAATCCTCGCGCATCCGTTGTCGATGGTGGGGTCTGACGGACTGCCGGAAGACCCGTTCCCGCATCCGCGTTTGTGGGGCGCTTTCCCACGGGTGTTGGGACATTTCAGCCGTGACGTCGGGTTGTTTCCCTTACACACAGCGGTGCACAAAATGACCGGTCTGTCGGCGGCCCGGTTCGGTTTGAAGGGCAGGGGCGAGATTCGGCAAGGCTACTGGGCCGATCTGGTGTTGTTCGATCCGGCAACGGTGCGTGACGTGGCGGATTTCAGCGACCCGCAACGGCCGGCGCAAGGCATTGACGGGGTGTGGATCAACGGTGTTTTGAGTTATGGCGATGGGCAGGCGAATGGGCGAAGGGCAGGGCGCTTTCTTGCCCGCGAGGGCGATTTGCGTGACGGCTTTCGTTGACGTTTCGCGCAGTGCGTCACAGCAGTGGCACATTGCGACTAAAGAAAGCCATCCACAAGCCGAAGTGCTGACATTCAGCCCCGCTACACTTTTGGGCCAATCAGTCAGGGAGCCCCCCATGAGCTTCGGCAAAACCACTCCGATCCTGCGTATTTTCGATGAAGCCAAAGCCGTAGAGTTCTACGTCGACTTTCTCGGTTTCAAGATCGACTGGCAGCATCGTTTCGAAGCGAATTTCCCGTTGTATCTGCAAGTGTCGCGGGGGGAGTGCGTGCTGCATCTGTCCGAGCATCATGGTGATGCGACGCCGGGTTCGGCGCTGCGGATTGAAACGGATGAGCTGGAGGCGTTTCAGCAGCAACTGCTGGCCAGGGATTACAAATTCTCGCACCCACAGATCCAGGCCATGCCGTGGGGCAGTCAGGACATGACCATTGTCGACCCGTTTGGCAATCGGCTGGTGTTTACCAACGCGATCAGTGTTTGAAACCGTTTTAAGCTGCACAGAAAAGCCCGCAGCCAAACCGTGAGGGTTTGACTGCGGGCTTTTTCGTTACTCAGTCGGCACTAACGTGTCCAACACGCGATTGACGGCCAATTCGGCCAGCATCACCACTTGAGCAATACCTTGCAGTGTCTTGCGGTGCGTGCCTTCAACCAGCGCCACATGGTTGTTGATCATGACCGTGGCCGAACCGAGGGTTTCACTGGCATCGGCCAGCAGGGATTCGGTGTCGGCCTCGGGGTGCGCCATGTACAGCGCGTTGGGTTTGTACGGCGCGGCCATGATTTGGTCGGCGGGTTTGAGGTAATGGTCGAGGGCGCGCTCGGCGGCTTCGTGGAATTTCTTTGAATCGGGCGATTCGTAGGGGGAGACCGTGTCGGTGACCGGCGGGTTGGGCGTTACTTTGAACATGAGCTGTGTTCCCTTCATTGAGCGTCAACCCTTTTGCTACTAAACGAAAGGGAGGCAGCTGTACGCAGGTTAGTAGACCGGGGAACTCAGCTTAAGCCGGCGCGCCGAAGCGCCCTACGTACAGCCACCATCAAGCTCAGGTACGGGAGCACCTGTGATGAATGTACGACCAGCAGAATTACCACGGGCTACTAAACCCGATCACTGGAAATCAGTGACGGACTCAAGTTACCGATGGGCTCCGGGGCGCACAAGCCGGCGGATTCTGGCGCAGGCGTAGGCAGCGGCGCAAGGATTTGTAGGCTGTCGGGCGTAACACCGGATGTCTTTAAACAGGTGCGCTGCGAAGGGTTTATTGCACTACAGAGATCAAGGATTTGCCTGTCGGATTTCGGTGCTGCGACTGACGCCTTCGCGAGCAAGCCCGCTCCCACACTGGATCGTCAGTGGACACAGATTTTGTGTACGGCATAGAACCCCTGTGGGGGGCTTGCTCGCGAAGATGTCCGCACAGTCAGCCCCGATGCATCTGCCGAAACTCCCCCGGCGGCATCCCCCGTCGACGCTTGAACGTGCGGTGAAACGAACGCGGTTCGGTAAAACCCAAATACTGCGCAATGTCCTGAATCGGCAGGTTGCTGTTGAGCAAGTAATGCTCAGCCAGTTCCTGACGCAGGTCATCGAGAATCTGCTGATACGAGGTGCCGGCCTGTTGCAGTTGACGTTGCAGCGTACGCGCCGACACGGCCAACTGCTCGGCCACTTGCTCCTTGCGCGGCAGACCTTCCTTGAGCAATTGGCGCAGGATGGTTTTCACGCGTAGCGCCAGCGACGCATCCTCCAGCGTCGCCATCAACCCCATCGCATGTTCTTCCAGCGTGCGCAGCAATTGCGCATCGGCCTGGCGCAACGGCAATTGCAGATACGCCAACGGCACGATCAACGCTGAATAAGCCTGATCGAACAAAACCGGGCAACCGAAAAACGCTTCGTACTGCGCCAACGTGGTCTCGGCAGGGCGCGAATGTTCCAGCCGGACAGCGGCGGGCGACATCGGCGTATCAGCAATCCAGCGCGCATAGTGCAGCCACGAACCGAGCACGTTTTCCACCAGATGCCGGCGAATCTGCGGGCGCTGATAGCGGCAAGTCCAGATCAGGTGCACATGGCCGTCCTGCACTTCGGTGCGACTCACACCCATGTCGCCGACCAGTTTCTCGAACGGCATGATGCGGCTCATGGCATCGCCCAGCGTCGCACAGTTCATGGTGATGTAACCCAGCACGCTCCACGAGTTGGGTAGCACGAACGTTGCCGCGTTGAGCCCAAACAACGGATCGCCCGAGTGTTCGCAGAAATAATCGAGCAGTTTTTCATGCGCCTCACCCGGCAGGCGCAGGCTGTTGTCGCTCAACTGCTGCGCCTGCAACCCGGCCGCCGCCAATGCCGGCTCAATGGCCATGCCCAGTCGCTCGGCATGGCGCAGGTATTTGAGCAGGGGCGGAACGGAGGTGAAGCCGAGCGATGGCATGATCAAAGCCTGCATGAGCGAATGAATGCCCTGAAAGGTAGTTTGAAAGCATGGCTGAAGTAAATTGCAGACGTGGAATGCGCTGAGGGTGTAATTGCCACTGGGAAGATTGCCAAATCTCAGCAAGGCGGGATGTGTTAGCCTGCAATCAATGATTTCATTGATTGCAGGAGGCGTCATGGCCAGCATCACAATCCGAAACCTTGATGAGAAGCTCAAGGAGCAGTTGCGCATTACTGCGGCGCATAACGGACATTCCATGGAAGAAGAGGCACGCCTGATTCTGGGCAGAGCCTTGGCGACGGTTGATCGCGCGGGTGGGCTTGGCAGTCGGATTCGCAACAGGTTCAGCGATGTGGGGGCCGTGGAGCTGGATCTACCCGCGCGTTCAGATAAAGCCACCGGCGTGGATTTTTCTGAATGATAGTGCTCGACACCAACGTGCTTTCAGAGTTTATGCGCCTCGAGCCTGCAACCCGGGTGCTTGCCTGGGTGGATGCGCAGCCGGCGATGGATCTGGCAATCAGCGCTGTCACCGTGGCCGAAATACTTCACGGCATCGCGCGGCTGCCCTCTGGCAAGCGCAAACAAAAACTTGAGGCGCATGCCATGGCCATGTTCGAAGAGGACTTTGCCGGGCGCATTTTGCCGTTCGATGCTCATGCCGCCATTGAGTGCGCAACATTGGTTGCTGATTGCGAAGCAAAGGGCCGCGCGGTGTCGATGGCTGACGCGCAAATAGCCGCGATCTGCCGCGCACATGGCGCATCGATTGCCACTCGTAACGTGAAGGATTTTGAGTCAAGTGGTGTTGAAATCATTGATCCGTGGGTGAGCTGACGGCTTCTGTTGCTGTTCGATAGCGCCTACAAAAAAGCCCGCTATCACACCCAATGGGTGGGGTAGCGGGCTTCTTCGTCAGTTGGTCAATCAGACGCGGAAGTGGCTGACCATCTGCTGCAACTGACCACCCAAGCGCGCCAGTTCAACGCTGGAGGCGGCGGTCTCATCACTCGCCGCTGCGGTCTGTTCGGACACGTCGCGCACGTTGATGATGCTGCGGCTGATCTCTTCGGCCACGGCGCTTTGCTGTTCGGCAGCAGCAGCGATCTGCTGGTTCATCGACTGGATGTTCGACACCGTGCGGGTGATGTTTTCCAGGGACGAGCCGGCCTTGCGGGTCAGGGCAACACTGCTGTCGGTCAGCGCGCGGCTGTTGTTCATTACGGTGGACACTTGCTGTGTGCCGTTCTGCAGGCCGGCGACCAGGCCTTCGATTTCTTCGGTGGATTTCTGTGTGCGCTGAGCCAAACCACGGACTTCGTCGGCCACCACGGCAAAACCGCGACCGGCTTCACCGGCGCGTGCCGCTTCGATGGCAGCGTTGAGCGCCAGCAGGTTGGTCTGTTCGGCCACGGCTTTGATCACGTCCATGACGCTGCCGATCTTGTCGCTTTCCTGTTGCAGCACGCTCATGGCCTCGGTGGAGCGCGCCACTTCGCTGGCCAGACGCTCGATCTGGGCGATGGCTTCATTCACAACCTTGTCGCCTTCACGGGCTTCGCCGTCAGCAACGGCGGCCGCTTGTGAGGCTTCTTCGGCATTGCGCGCGACTTCCTGCACGGTAGCGGTCATCTCGTGCATGGCAGTGGCGACCTGATCGGTCTCCACTTTCTGGCTGTTGACACCGGCGCTGGTCTGTTCGGTCACGGCCGACAGTTCTTCGGCGGCGCTGGCGATCTGGGTGACGCCGTCACGGATGCCGCTGATCAGGTCGCGCAAGGTCACGCCCATGCGGGCGATGCCTTGTTGCAGTACACCGAGTTCGTCGCGGCGGGTGACGACCACGTTTTGCGACAGGTCGCCGCTGGCGATGCGCTCGACCACGGCAAGGGTGTCTTGCAGCGGGCGGGTGATCTGACGGGTGATGATCACGGCGGCAATGATGCCCACCAGCAGAGCCAGCAGGGTGCTGATCAGTTGCAGGGTGCGGGCCTGGGCGCTTTCGGCGTCGCGGCGATCAAGCTGGATCTGATACAACTGCTCGCTCAGGTTCACGATAGTGCTGCCCTGATCGGTCATTTCCTTGCGTGCCTGCACGGCTTCGCTGTTGGCGGACTTGTAGGCCATCAGCGCGCTGCGATAGTTGATCAGCGCCGTTTCCAGCTGACGCAAGGCATCTTGCTGGGTATCGCCGAAATGCACATTCAGTGGCTTGAGGCTGGCGATGGCCGCGTCGAGTTGGCCGATGGCTTTCTGCTCGGTTTCGGCATTGGTGGTGGCGGTGTAGCCGCGCACTTCGTAGCGCGCGAGGATGAACGCTTCCTTGGCGCCAGTGATGGCCTGGAACTGGTCGAAACGCTGTTCGCTCATCGCCATCTGGTGGACGCGGGTGCTGATCGCTTCAATCAGGCTGTAAGCGGTCTGGGCGTTCGCGCCCATGGTCTCGCGCGCGGTGTTACCGGTGCGGTAGGCGTTGCGCATTTTGTTGAGCGACGTCTGGTACTCGGCGATGGTCGCGGCCTGCTCCTTGAGCAGTTTGACGTTTTCCGGGCTTTTGAAGCTGCTGATCAGTTGTTGCTGTTGTGCGGCGAAACCGTCGAGGGTGGTCTGCACATTCTGCGCGGCGGTCTCGTCGCCGTTGGTCAGCATGTATTGCAGGCGCACCACGCGCAGTTTGGTCAGGCCGGCGTTGAGCTGGGTGATGTCGCTCATCCAGTTACTGCGGTCAATCAGGCTGCCCAGGCTGGTCCAGCCGGTCAGGGCCAGTACGCAGGTCAGTGCCAGGACAAGGCCGAAGCCCAATCCCAATTTCAGGTTCACGCTGATGTTACCGAACCAGCTATTCATCACAATTCCTCCAGAAACGTAGGGTTTCTTGATCGTCGGTTAGGCTGGAAGATTGTTGTTTTTTTGAGCCAGCAAGGGTGTAGCAGGTGTGTATCGGCCGTAAATCCGAGAGCTGAAAGGATTTTGTCCGACAGAATTTGTAACAAGCCGATCCCAAGACTTTTTTCACATGGGTTTCACTGGCTGCCCACACGGGCGTCTGTAGCTTCGCCGCATCGAATGACAAGTGATGCTGGCTGGCGAGGCGGTTTTTGTGGAACTGAGACTGAGTCTGTTCGGCGCCAAGCGCTCGATTGATCTGAGCGGTTTGGCGCGTTTTCGAAACACTTGGGTCGTATTGGCGGCCTCGGTGTTGGTGATTCCACTGACCCTTTGGTTGCTGGCACCGGCGTCGGTGCCGGATCTGGCCCACGGCAACGTGGCCGGTGCGAAGGCGTTGGCGGCGGGGTGGGCCAAGGGCGACATGATCGTGCTGGTGCGCCACGTCGAGCGCTGCGATCACTCCAGTGCGCCGTGCCTGATCGGCCATGACGGCATCACCGACCGTTCGCGCAGTGCCGCCGTCAGTGTCGGTGCACAGTTCGAACAACTGGGCCTGAACAATGCCGACATCTACAACAGCCCGTCGCTGCGCACCGTGCAGACGGCCGGTTACATGTTCAATCGGGCCGCCAGTGGCGAAGACTGGTTGATGAACTGCAAGGGGCACATGTTGCAGGACGCGCTTTCCCACAAGATCCCCGGTCGTAACCTGATTCTGGTGACCCACAGCGAGTGCATGGGGCAATTGGAAAAAGATCTGAAAGTGCCGACATCCAACCTGGGTTACGGCGCTTCACTGTTTGTTTCCGCTGCCAGCCCGGCGGCTCCGAAAATGCTCGGCTTTATTGAGGCTTCCGACTGGCGCACGGTGAATACCCGATGAAATCCCGCTTCTACGTTTATAACTTCGGCATTCCGCTTGCCTGCGCGGCGCTGGTGTTCCTGATGTTCGACATGACCAAAATCGACATCGCCTTCAGCAATCTGTTGTTCGATCCGCTGACCCAGACCTTCCCGCTCGACAAAATCCACTTCTTTGAAAAGCTCACGCACAAATGGGCGCGGATCATTCCCAACTGGACGGCGGAAATCGCCCTGATCGGCGCGCTGCTGTCGGTGGTCTGGCCGTTGGTCAATGCACAGAAGCGTCCTCGACTTGGCGCGTTTCTGGAGCGCAGCAAAGTCGCTCCCGTGCTGCGATTCACCGCTGATCACCGTCGGGACTTTCTGTTTGTGGTGGTGGCTTTCGCGGTGTGTACGGGCGTGATCCATTTCCTCAAGTCGCACACCAGTGTTTACTGCCCGATCGAGACGACGTTGTATGGCGGAAAAATGGCCCATATCGAGTGGTACAGCAATTTCCAGCTGTTCCATGAAGCGGGTAGTGGGCGTTGCTGGCCGGGCGGCCATGCGTCCGGTGGTTTCACCATGCTGGCGTTGTATTTCGTAGCGCGTCGCTATCAGTGGCGTTTTTCCAGTGCCTTGCTGTGGGGTTCATTGTTGCTCGGTTTCGTCTACGGCACGACGCGGGTTCTGCAGGGCTGGCACTACATGTCCCACACGTTCTGGGCTGGAATCTTCGTGTGGTTGGCGTGTTTGCTGACGGCGCTGGCGTTTTATGGGTGGGCACGGCTGGCGTTGCCGGTGCTGGACAAGCAGTCTCAGGCCTTTAGCTCGCAGCCAGAAGCGTCTGTCTGAGTTTTTGCGATTGCTACAGAAAACCCGCCTTTTACTGGCAGGTTTCTTGTTTGTACTCCCGCTAGTTCAATACCCGACGAAGTAGTACGCCTGCTTTGCGACCATCAACGTCTTGAGCACTTTCAACGGCGCAGCGGGTTCGCGGTCTGCCGCCATTATGGCGACGTGGGAGGAAGAGGCGGCGAGGAAGTCTCTCAACTGTGCATCGGTATCCAGCCCCTTGAGCACGCGTTGGGTGTAGAACACGGTAGCGCCACCCAGACGTTCATTGGCCTGAAACAGGGCGATCTGATGCCCTTCGGCCTGCAGCGTCTGAATGTGTGCGGTCAGCGGCAGGAAAGAGAGTTTTTTATCAGCGTGGGGGAGTGCCCATTGCGCTGCGCCCAGGTAACTGACGATCACCAGCGTGAGGATGCTCATTGCCAGTGTCTGACGATGACGGGCGATTTTTCCGACGAACCCGGTGGCAGTTTCGTGCCGTTTCAATCGCTCAAACAGCACGCCTGCGTATTCCGCAGCAATCACCGCAGCAGCCGGTGTCATCGACATCAGGTACACCGTGCGCTTGCTCGATGCCAGGCTCAGCATGATGAATTGCACGATGATCCAAAGGCTGAAAAACAGCAGGTAACGATTGGCCTTCAGCTCTTTACGCACATGCCACAGCCCCAGGTACACCAGAATGTTCCACGGCAGGAAGGCTTCGGGCAGTTTGGCCAGGTAGTAATAGAACGGTTCGTAGTGCCCGGCCTCGACGAACGATCCGCTGAAGCGTCCGACACTGTTGGTCAGCAGCACTTCCTTGAGCGCTTGCACGCCGCTGTGCTGATAGAGTACGGCCAGCCAGATCAGCAGCGGAATCAGCCCGATTACCGTGAGCAACCCGGGCCTTAGCCAGTCGCCGACCTTCAAGCGCTTGTCCATCAGGTTGTCGGCCAGCAGATAAGCGAAAATCACTACCCCCGGCATCGCCAGCCCGAGCACGCCTTTACTCAATGTGGCGATGGCAATCCCGACGATAAACAGCAACGAATTGCCTACGCTCGATGCGCGTTGCCCCTGGAAAAACGCCAGCAACGCCGTGGTCACGCCGAGCGCGAGCAGGGCATCTTCGCCAACGCCGCGCACGTTGCTCCAGTAACTGGCCATGGTTGCCAGGAGAATTCCTGCCGTCCAGGCGACCATTTTTGGCCGTTCGAAGCGACGCAACATGCCGTACAGCAACATCACGCTGAGCAACCCGGCAACCGCTGACGCCAATCGCACCGCCCACGGCGAAACACCGAACACGCGCATGGCGCCAGCGTCCAGCCACAAACTCAGGGGCGGTTTTTCCAGAAACGGTTCGCCGAACAGACGTGGGGTTACCCAGTCATTGTCCAGGTGCATCTCCATGGCGATCCCCGCGACGCGAGCCTCGGTGGAGCCTTGCAATTGATGGTTACCCAGCGCGAAGAAAAACAGCAGGGCGGCAAGCAGAAACAGCGAAGTGGCGGCACGCGACATGGGTTTCAGGCAACCGGAAGGGGCGGGAAACCTGAGCATACGTCGCCAATGCTTAACAAATTGTGAACGTCAGCGTTTATTTCACGCCAGGCGTCGTGACCAGCGCTGATCCGGCGCTTCGAAGGCCGGATTGACCAACGCCGTCAGCACATGATCCTGCCAGCGTCCGGCTATGTTCAGGTACGCCTTGGCGTAGCCTTCACGCTCAAACCCCAGCCGTTCCAGCAAGCGTGCACTGCGATCGTTGCCAGGAATGTAGTTGGCCATGATTCGGTGCAGGTTCTGCGTCTCGAACATGTAAGCGATGGCCGCCTCCAGCGCTTCCTGCATCAAGCCCTGGCCCTGATGCGCTTCGTCGATGTGATAACCCAGATAACACGCCTGAAACGCACCGCGAATAATCCCGCTGAAATTGCAGGCACCGATCATCTGCTGGTCGTCGGGTGTCAGCAGGGCGAAATGCATCGCCAGTCCCGCTTCAAACGCGCTGGCCTGAATGTCGAGGCGGCGGCGAATCTGTTCGGTGGAAAAGTAATCGGTGGTCCGGATCGGCGACCACGCCGCGAGATGGCGTTGATTGCGCTGGTAGAAATCACTTTCCAATGCCGCCTGATCCGGGGCAAGGATGGCCAGCGTCAGGCGTTGGCAGGGCAAGGTCAGCAGCGACATCGGGAGCTCCGGTTGGCGAGAAGTCTGCTGGCAGGTTCGCGCAATAACCTGGAATACGGCAAGCGATGGTGGCAAAGGGAGCGTAAACGCCAGGCAAAAAAAAGCCCGCGGGAGAGTGCGGGCGAACCGTAGTTTCTTGAATGAGCGAGTGGACTGTACCGGTTTGGCGCAGCGGCAGCAGTGAAGAAAAATTCATCTCGAGGCGCTGTCTCGATGTCGTTCCACCGGTCAATAAAACACAGGTCGACAACGAGGCCGGCCGGTGCCGGTTTTGCCCGTCAGTGGCGAACTTCAGGGTCGGGGGTGGCGCACGATCGATGGGGATCAAGATTGTCCCGCACCCGACAGATCACGATTTCGGCCAATGCACTCAGTTGCTTTATAGCCACCGCAACATGGCGCTGGGAACCGTCGAACTCATCAGCAAAGTTGGCGCTGATGACCGCAAGGGACTCAAGGAGGTCACTGGCATGCGCCAGCAGGGTTGTCGTGTCGACGTCGTCACGTACGCTGAGCATCTGCTTGAGGGGGATGGTGCGGCGGGGATTGCATCGGTTCGAACTGGTGGCGTTGGGTTGCGGTTTCAGGCCGGCTGTTTGCGCCTCGGCAGATACCGGTCCAACAAGCGTAAGTCGGGTGATTTTTTTCATGACGTAGCTCCGTGGAATGAACAATCTCTGCGGTTGCGGCTGTCAAACCGTCCGCTGGATGGCAGCAATCGTGGAGGGTAATCCCCTGAAAACCTGTTCACCAGTTCATGAAAGTCGACGCGTATTGAGGGAAATTTCCTAGGATGCGAAATGTAGGAAGCGAGGTTGCGTGTAAGAACCTTCCCGTATGCCTGTCAGCGCTCGGTAACTTTATCTTCCCGTAAAATCCAGCCCGCCTCGCCAGCGTCCAACGTGTACTGAACCTGGCGCATTTTTCCTGTCCGGCCCGCGTTGGCGTCGGCGCTGTCGTAGAGCGGAAACCGCCGTACCAGCCAGTTCTCCACCACAGAAAATGAATCCTCTCCCTGATACCCCTCGGCGGTATTCGGATTGTCGCTGACTGGCGGCAGGTAAATATCGCTCAGGGATTTTTTATGGTTGGCCGAGTAGGCAATCAATTCTCCCGGCATGCCACGACCGGAGGCGCGCGTAAAAACGTAGATCTCAGGTGAGCCGTCGTTATTGAGGTCGGCGACTTCGGCACGGACGATCTCGCCGTTAAGCGGTCGGGTCATCGCCGAGTTATCGATTTCCAGCCCCTTGGGTTCGATGCGCAACGTGGGTTTGCCGTCGACAGTAGTCGCCTGCACATGAAAGTGGATGCCCTGCAACGCCAGGTTCTGGTCAAAGGGCGCGTGGTTATCCACAGCGTCGCCGTTGGCGATAATCAGCGAGAGGTTGTAGTCGGCCGCTTCATTGCGCCGAGCGGCATTGCGCATGAGATAGACCTGCACCGTGTATTCGCCATCGGCGGGTAACGAGCCGAGAAAGTGATTGCCCATCATCGAACCGTTGAACAGCGCGTAATCGGCGCCTTTGGCGGTGATGTTGAAGTAGGCGGAGGTGTTGGAGGGCTTGAAGTCCACCGTCAGGAGCTGCCCGGCCTTGGCATTGAGCCTGTACTGCGCCGTCTTGTAGCCCTTGATCGATTGTTTGAACTGCACGCTGCCATGGCCGCTTTTGTAGACGACCTGCTGGATCCTAGGCGTGCTGTCGGTGGTGGCAGCGTGGGCAGTCAGTGAAACGAGGGCCGCCAGTACGGCGCCGAGCCAGATATTCATGAGCGTCCTTCGGGTAATTGCCTCTGTGCCCCGAAGCATAGATCCGGCGCCGCACCCCCGTCCAACCTGGCACCTAAGCTGCACTAGTGAGTCGGTGATGAGCTATTGAAACTGTGCTGAGGTGTGATCGACAGAACACCGCGCAAGCGTTGCTGGGAAACCGTAAAAACTGGCTTGAATCAGATGCCCAGATACGACAAAGCCCGCACGGGGCGGGCTTTGTCGTTGAGAGTTGGTGGGCCGGGGTGATCTGAATTGAATCTGTAAATAGCTGATTTATAACGATTTTTATGATTGTATTTTTTTCTTGGAATACTTTTTGGAATACCGTGTCCCTTTGTGATGCTCTGAGGCGAGCTCGACCGAGCCGATGATGTTCACTCTGATCTGGAGGACTCGATCAAATACCTTTCTAACGTTGGGATCTGCCGATAACCCCTCCTGCTCTAGCTAATCGGTTTTAGGTTAGCTCGGCTTTTGGCCGGCGTTGTTTTGCAGATTTCCCCAGCATTTACTAGGGTTTCTACGGGTGCTTAAGATTTGTCCCCCCATCTGTAAAATTCGTGCCTTAAAAATCGAGCAAATATTCAGGCTACGGATAAATTCTGCGCAAACCAGGTTGAAGTTTTTTACCTAGGCAATCTAGCGGGGCCTGATCATTCAAGACGAGTTTACTGAATTGCGTCTCTAAAATACGAGTGCCAGGGGCATTCGTATTGGTAAGGATCTATTGATCCGCGTCTGCCAAGCTGCGCTGGGAGGCTTTATAGACGACCATCGGCTGTATGCCGTAAAGCTGTATATTGATACAGTTGTGTTTTGTGATCTCTCAAGCTCGCACGGTTGCTTCCGTTGTCCTTGCCCTTGGCAGCACCCTTCCTTGTGCTGAGGTAGAGCGTGGATCACCAATTAGAGATCGGAGTGCCATCTTTAGGCATGTGAGCAGAAAAAGGTGCTATTTCGAATTTTGAGTAGCTATCTGATAGAAGCACGCCATGTTACATTACATACATAACGTGCAGCTAGGTTAGCAAGAAGGTAGGTATGTCAGTAGGTCAGAGTGGGCGAGTGGTTATCGAGCTAGACCCCGCGATTAAGCGAGAGCTGTATTCGCTATTAGCGAAGAATGGTATGACGTTGAAGGATTGGTTTCTTTCTCAAGCGGCAAGTTATATCGAAAAGGGAGGTCAATTCTCACTAGAGTTGTCTCACAGTAAAAAACATGAGAAAGATCTGCGTTGAGCAGGGGGGCGTAGAGTGCTTTTCGAGGTCATAGAGAACCAGCAGTTGCATTTGAGCGGAATTCCGTTTCCTACTAACGGAGGATTTGAGCAGTTTGAATTGATCAAAAAACAGTCGATCATTCGGAGAACTGTGAGTCTGCGCTCAGGTGAGGAGAGGGTTTCTGATATATTTTTACCCTCGGGGTTGGTCGTTTCAGAAAACTTAGCTGATTCGTATGACTTGGCGTGGCTTCAGTCGAAGTCAAAACCTGTGGCTATAAATTCAAGCAATAATAAAACGATTCGAGCTGCTGACCTATTTTGCGGCTGTGGAGGACTTTCTGTTGGGTTGAGGGAAGCTGCTAGAGCACTAGAAACTGAAGTGGAATTTGTATTTGCCTCAGATATTAATGAGGCGGCTCTTTCGGTGTATCAGCAAAATATTTCTCCATCTTTTTCCTCAAGTCTTCCAATCGAAAGCTATGTTGATGGGGATTTGGGCGCTAAAGTGACTAGCGCAGAAAAAGCATTGATAGATAAAATTGGAAGAATTGATTTTGTTTTTGCAGGCCCTCCATGTCAAGGGCACTCAGATCTTAACAATCATACGCGCAGAGATGATCCGAAGAATCAGCTGGTTCTTAGGGTTGCAAGATTTGCAGAATTGTTTCGTCCAAAGTTTTTAGTTATAGAAAATGTTCCTGGTATAAAGCATGATCGTCTAGGATCCTTGCTAGATGCAAAAAAAGCACTAAGTGCATTAGGTTATAGCTTAGATGAAACCTTGATGAGGGCCGAGAAATTCGGTGTGCCTCAAGCTAGAAAACGATTTTTCTTAGTTGCTGTTCTTGATGGAGAGAGCGATCTTTCATCGTTAGATATGTCCCATGAAAGTCAGTCTAGAGATGTTGCTTGGGCGATAACTGACCTGTTGGGTACTTCAGCAACTGATATTTTTGACACGTCAGCAGTTCACTCTCAAGAAAATAAACGAAGAATTAAGTTTCTTTTTGAGCATGGCCTCTACGATTTGCCCAATTCAGAGCGCCCGTCTTGCCATAGAGATAAAAAGCACTCGTATACATCCGTGTATGGACGTATGCATTGGAATAAACCGTCCCAAACAATCACTACCGGATTCGGTTCGGTAGGGCAGGGGAGGTTTGTTCATCCACTTAAAGAAAGAACCTTGACTCCTCATGAGGCAGCAAGGATTCAATTTTTTCCAGATTTTTTTGAATTTGGGAATTTTGGGCGGAGACAATTACAGTTGCTTATCGGCAACGCAGTACCGTCCAAACTTGCATATGTGCTTGCTCTCCATCAGTTAAGGTAATCAAATGAAGGCTGTAAGTTTGTTCTCTGGTATCGGGGGAATCGAGGTTGGCCTGGCAAAGCACGGTTTTGAAACAAGCTTGTTTTGCGAGATAGACCCTTTAGCCAGGAGTGTGCTCAGAAAAAACTTTCCTGATGCTGAGGTCCATGACGATATTCTGACGTTGGAAAATTTGCCGGACGCGGATATTGTAACCGCAGGGTTTCCGTGTCAGGACTTAAGTCAGGCGGGTGCGAAGAGAGGTATTTCTGGAGCAAAGTCTGGGCTCGTTACTACACTTTTTTCTTTAATTGAGAAGCGGCCGCTAAAAGAAAGACCTGAGTGGATTTTAATCGAAAATGTACCCTACATGCTTCGATTGAATCGCGGTCAAGCGATGAACTTTGTTACGTCTGAGTTGGCGCGGCTGGGTTACAGCTGGGCTTATCGGGTGGTAGATGCCAGGTGCTTTGGGCTTCCTCAGCGTCGCGCCCGAGTAGTTCTTTTGGCCTCTAAGAGTGCCAAACCCTGGAATGTTCTTTTTGCCGATAATTATCCTGAGCCTGATATGGATGGAAAGCCTTCAGTTATTGAAGGTGCGGATGCATTTGGTTTTTACTGGACAGAAGGATTAAGGGGTGTAGGTTGGGTTCGGGAGGGGGTGCCTCCTATAAAGTGCGGTAGTACTCTTGGTATTGCCTCTCCCCCCGCAGTATGGTTTCCATCTGATGATTATGTAGGGACCCTAGATATTAAAGACGCGGAAAGATTGCAGGGTTTTCCTGAGGGGTGGACTGACTTTTCTGCGCATGGAACTGAAGGTAGGGCGAGTTTTCGGTGGCGCTTAATAGGCAACGCAGTTTCAACAAAAGTCTCCGAGTGGGTTGGCGGAAATATTATTAAGCATGAAGCCATAGAGGTTCGATCTGCGCCTCT
This sequence comes from Pseudomonas sp. RA_105y_Pfl2_P56, assembly GCF_963970845.1. Taxonomy (NCBI): domain Bacteria; kingdom Pseudomonadati; phylum Pseudomonadota; class Gammaproteobacteria; order Pseudomonadales; family Pseudomonadaceae; genus Pseudomonas; species Pseudomonas sp. RA_105y_Pfl2_P56. The sequence continues at coordinate 176,915 of NZ_CAXAPL010000005.1, read as the reverse complement.
GGACCGAAAGAAAGCATGGCCAAATGCTGCGTTTGGAAATTCGGACGGTGTTTACTCGGCAGATGTAAGTAAGTGGGCGAGTCGGAGCGAAGCGCTCAAATTGTCCTCTTTCTTGAAGTTTGATTTAAAGCCACTGTCAAGACGGGCCACAGAAGGGTTTTTGGAACGTGCAAGAAGATGCACGAATGTGGTTTATTCAGACGCATTTTTAGTTTCGCTTCAAAAGCACTCTAATACTTTTTTGTAAATTAAAGGGACTGTTATGCTTGCAAAAATTAATGCGCTTTTTTCAGAGCTTCTAGAGACTTATAACAGCATATCGAATACCAGTACTTCTAAGTACCTTGGGATTAGAGATTTGCTTGCTGATATGCTGGATTTAGAACCTGAAGGTATTTATATAACAGGTGCAAAAAAGCGCATTAGCAACCTAGATACTAGGTTGGCACAAGGGAATCTACGCAATCAACATACACCCTTAGGCGTAGCATTTATTAATATTTCATCTGAGGGGAAAACTCGGGATGAAACAATAGATGCGGCGAGATCTAGCTTTACTACTACCGTTCGGAAGTTTGTCAGCGGAGAAGAGCGAGGGACCATCTTTGATGGGGTGCTAGGATTCATTCAGGTAGATGACGAAAATGTTGTCGTTCCCTTGGTTTTTTTGTATTCACAGAACTGTGCTTTTGTAGAAAAGATCAGAGATAATATCCCGGATTTTAATTCCCATAGTCAGCTGATCAATAAAATAACAGCTCCTGGAGTGGTGGCAAGTGTTGTTTCAGCGTCAGCACCCAACCCAGTTAGCCAGGCTGTGTCCGCTGTTCTCGATACTTCTTTGATAACCTTATGCTCAAGTGCGCTAAGCAACTCAGGGATGAAGGTCCCGGAAGGAATTTTGTCTCGTTTCGTTGCTTCTTTACTAGTCAAGCGTTTTGTTATTTTGGCTGGCCTCTCCGGAAGTGGTAAAACTAAGTTGGCGATAGCTTTTGCTGAGTGGATCAAGGAGTTTGATGAGCAGCTTAAGGTCGTATCGGTTGGTGCAGACTGGAATGGTACTGAAAGTGTTTTTGGATATAGAGATGCACTTGATCCCAATCGGTTTGTTAAACCAGTTTCCGGAATCCTAGATATTGTCATTAAGGCAGAAGACGATCCGTCCAGACCTTATTTTTTAATTCTCGACGAAATGAACTTGTCTCATGTTGAACGCTATTTTTCAGACTTTCTATCTGCTATGGAGTCTGACTGCGAAATTAATCTGCATACTGCTGAAGATGCGATTGATGGGGTTCCTCCATCTATTGAGCTTCCCAAAAATCTGTTCATTATAGGGACGGTTAATGTTGATGAAACAACCTATATGTTTTCGCCAAAAGTACTTGATCGAGCGAATGTAATCGAGTTTACAGTTGAGGAGTCTGATTTAAAAGATTTTCTTAGTGCGCCGTCTAGAATAGATATGCAATCGATTGTTGGGCTAGGTATGCAATATCAGTCAGCGATTGTAGAATCTGCCAAAATTGCAGATATAGATTTGATAAATTTGCCCAGTGATATTGCTGATGGTTCAATCGTTCAACAGCAAATTACAGAAATGTTGTTGCAAGGGTTTCGATTGCTAAAGCCAATTGGAGCAGAATTCGGATTCCGTACCGCCATTGAAGTTATACGGTTTACATATTTTCATGCTCAATTGGTGGGCCGTGGATGGGATGTAAAGGATTCATTTGATGCCCAGATGGTTCAAAAATTAATGCCGAAGCTTCATGGTTCTGAAAGACGTCTGCGACCCGTACTTGATGCCCTTGAAGAGCTTTGTGTTGCTTCAGGCTTGAAATTGTCTGGAGAAAAAGTTTCTCGGATGCAGGGTCGATTGAAAGATGGATTTACTAGTTTTCTTGAGTAAAAATTCATGGCTAATAGTGCGGTTCTTGAATTTAAAGATTTTGCTGGGACGGTTTTAGGGCATATAAGCATCTTTGCTCCATCAAATTTAATTGATGGCATTGTAGAAGTTAACTCTATCGATGCGGATCAGTATTTTGAAGAGCCCGTTCAGATTTACGAAGCCGCTCAATATGAGTATCAACTGATATCTCGTATGCCCGGTTGTACAGTCAGAACCGCGTGCGGTGTTGTCGGATTAAAAGCTAGCCAAATTCCAAACCTGATTGGGTGTGGAGTAATTGATACCGGGAGTTATGTCGGACGACTAGGATTGGAGTTGATTTCTCCTGCTGGGGATTTGCTTTCGTCTATTGCACTGGAGGTCCGGTCTAGAAAAATCGGATACAGAGATGATTTTCGAGAGATGGCTGATTCAATCGCTAATCATTCAATAGAGCTTCTATTTGATATTCGCTCCCCAACTACATTTAAGCAAAAACATGTAGATGATTATTCAAGTAGTAGTTGTTATCAAAAGATACTTTTTTTGAAAGGAACGTTGGCCTCAAAGCGTTTCAAAGATGCCCTGTCTTTTGTTATTTCAAGGCCAAATGAGGTTTTGAAAAAAGAAAAAGTTTTTAGGAATATACGGCAGGGTGTTAAGCCTACATCAAAAAGTTTGCGAGAAATAGCGTCGGCAGTTAGGCGGACTGGTGTGGCGGATAATCACCCTGCTAAAAAATATGTTAATTCGCTACCTGACGCTTTGACTTATTCATCGGGGGTGTTGTCGCAAGATACGCCAGAAAATCAGTTCGTTAAGTTTGTTTTGGAAAGTTTCTTAAGTTATTTGTCCTCGATCGATCGAGGAATTTCGGGATTGGCGGGTGAGCAATATTCTCGAATATCCGCTGACGTTAAGATTCTTATCAAGCAACTAGAGACTACGTTAGGCGATCGATTATTTGCAAGGGTTTCCAAGATGTTTAGTATTCCCTTTTCTAGCCAGGTATTGCAGCGACGAGAAGGGTATCGAGAGATTTTAAATGTATGGCTTCGATTTGATCTTGCTATGCAGCTTTCTTGGTCTTCAGGTATGGATGTTTTTCATGCGGGACAGAAAAATGTCGCTCTTTTGTATGAGTATTGGGTGTTTTTTGAATTAGTATCTCATCTTAAAAAGTTTTGCTCGTTTGGGGATGAGATTTTTTTAAATATCTTTGAGATTAGTAAAGACAAGCTTTCTCTCAGGCTAAAGCAAGGGAGGAATATATCCTTTAAAGGCTTTGCTGTGTTTGGGGGAAAGTCTTTGTTGGTGCGCTTTGATTATAATCGTAGTTTTCCGTATACAGACTCACCTATCGCTTCAGGCTCTTGGAGTAGAACGATGAGGCCAGATTACTCGCTGAGTTTTTGGCCTGTAAATGAAAGCGAAAATGAGTCGGAGTCTAATGGCACAATGGTTCGACTTCATTTTGACGCAAAATATCGTGTCGATGCATATGAAAAAATATTTAGCCGTGATGCTTTTGTGTCTGAGGATACTGGTTATAACGAGTATGCCGAGGGGGCAAAGAATAGTTCTAATCAAAAAACATATAAGCGTGATGATCTTTTAAAAATGCATGCTTATAGAGATGCCATAAAAAGGAGTTTTGGCGCTTATGTCTTATATCCAGGGTCACTTAACTATAACTTACAAGGCTATCATGAGGTGCTGCCAGGAGTAGGCGCGTTTGAGATGCGCCCAGGAATGGATTCAAAATACCTTACTGAGTTTTTTAATGATTTGCTTAGCCACCTGACAAGCTCAACCTCTAGGCTTGATGTGGCAGTTTATACTGCAAAAATATATCATTGATATAGCTTTATATTTTTTGTAGTAGCGTGCCATTGCAAGGTTCGCTAAGTTGGCCCGGTTTTTTAGGGGGATCTCTTGCTACCTCTATTCATACATTGTAATCCTTAAAGGCGCTTGAATGCCGAGCTCGCGCCCTCTATGACAACTCTAGTGTTTACCTGATGATCCTTGCATTACCAACTTGATCAAGGGGCCCAGTGTGGTGCCCAGGCGTAGCAGTCGCGTCAGGCTGCTTACGCCGCCACTCTTGGCACCCTTGCCGGTCAGAAAACCCAGCAAGGTTACGGCAGCCACGCCCCAGAGCGGGGCATGCTTGATGCCGAATCCGCCCTGAAGGTTTTGTGTCATTCCGCGTACCCGTAGCAAGGGTTGCAGCAGTTGAGCGGATTCCTGGCGAATTTCCTGGCGATGCATTTCCATGCGCAGTCGAATCAACGCCTTGCGCATTTCCGTGCGCGAGCTGTTGTGTGGCAGTTCAGGCAGGCTCATGGCAACAGACGCTCCCGATCGTTGGCCAGTTCTTCCAGGGTCCCATGGAAGGGCGAGGACTCATCGAAAATCGCCGCCCTCAGACGCATCCCGCAGAAAATGCAGGCGAGGATATAGAACACGCAAAGCCCAATGATGGCGGGTAGGCGATAGGTGTCCCAAAACAGGATCATCACGAGCGTCGACAACCCCACCAGCAACAGCAAGGCAAACACCAGCGCCAGGCCCGCAAAGAGCAAAAGGCTTACGGTTCGGGCTTTTTGTTCCTGCAATTCGATGCCGAACAATTCGACATGGCTGTGCAGCAGTCCAAGGAAAGCGGCACCCAGGCGCCGCGGTGAGGAGCTTGGGCCTGTCGCGGACGACCCGGATTCGCCGATCGCCATGATCAGCGCCGAGTGGCCAAAAGACCAATCAGGAAACCCACACCGGCCGCGATACCGACCGATTGCCATGGATTGGCCTGGACATAGTCTTCGGTGGCGGTGACGGCTGCCTTGCCGCGTTCACGCAGGGAGTCTTCGGTCAGTTTCAGGGTTTCGCGCGCCCGCAGCAGACTGTCGTGGATCTGCTCGCGCAATTCGTCAGCCTGATCTCCCGCCAATGTTGCTGTGTGTTCCAGCAACCGTTCCGTGTCGCTGACGAGTGTCTGAAAATCATTCATCAGGATTTCTTGAGCCCCTTTTGCTGTTTTACTAACCATGACTATGTCCGTAGTTGGTGGTGTGAATTTTTTGAGTATTCACCTTGAATGAAGGTTCACCGAATTTTCTCGATTCACATACTAAATTGTCTACATACGGCTGGACGTGGGGGTAGTTCTTCGTCGCCATAGTCCCTCGTAGCAATGTACTGCCCAGATGATCCGTCAGGGCGAGTAAATCTCATGCGCGTATTGAAAAATGAACTCGGCATCATTTTCACTGTCTCTGTCATTCGCCGAAGAAACTTTCTGAACATACGAAAATTCGGACGCATTTTAGGACGTTTCCTACATCAATTTTTTTGCCGCCTTGTTAGCGTGTGCTCGAAAATTTAAGCTCGTTCAGGCTAGGTATGGCCTGAGTAATGCGTTTTTACCCCTCTCTCAGCTTAAGGATAAGCGTATGTTCGCGCCGGCCAATGCTGCGCACTTCGCGTTACAGATCCCCTCTGTACGCAACGATTTTAAGGTGCTGGCCTTTCACGGCACTGAAGCTATCAGCACCTTGTACGCGATCCAGGTTGAACTCGTCAGCGAGTCCCCTGATTTCGATCTTGAGAGTCTGCTCAGTCAGCCGGCTTTCCTTCAGTTCGGCCTGAATGGCGAAGGTATTCATGGGCGTATTGAAGATGTGTTCGTTGGTGAGGCCGGTAAACGCTTGACCCGTTACCAGCTAACTTTGGTGCCCGCATTGCACTATTTGCAGTTCAGCCATAACGAGCGGATCTTCCAGCACCTGACGGTGCCGCAAATCATCGCCCAGGTACTCAACGGACACGGCATCCATGCCGATGCGTATACCTTTCATATCAGCACCAGCCCCGAGCGCGAATACTGCACTCAATACGGTGAAAACGACTTTGAGTTCATCCAGCGGTTATGCAGTGAAGACGGGATTTCGTGGCACCACCAACACAACCAGGATGGCCACCAGCTCGTCTTCACTGACGATCAGACCTATTTCCCCAAGCTGGGGGATACACCGTATCAGCAAGGCTCTGGCCTCGCGGCGGATCACGTGGTCGTCAGCCAGTTCTCCATGCGCTTCAGCACTCGTACTAGCACGGCCACACGCCGGGGTTATGATTTAAAACGTCCAAGCCAGCTGCTAGAAAGTCAATTCACTGCCGAGTTCAGTCCTGCACTTGAGGATTATCGCTATCCGCTGCTGATCGAAAATGAAAAGCTCGGCAAACAGTTGGCGCGGCAGACCCTGGAGCGGCACCGTAGCGACTACCAGTTGGCCGAGGGTGAAAGCGACCAGCCGATTCTGCGCAGTGGTCACTTCTTTACTCTGACCGAGCACCCACGCAAAACGTGTAACGCGTTGTGGCTGTTGCTGAGCGTCACGCATTCGGGCAAGCAACCTCAGTCACTGGAGGAATCAATCACCAGCGACGTTAAACCCGAAGACGGGTTTACCCAAGGTTACCGCAACAGCTTCAGCGCGATTCCCTGGGACGTGTTCTACCGTCCACCATTGGTCACACGTAAATCGGTGTTAGTCAGCCAGACAGCCCGGGTCACCGGCCCAGCGGGGGAAGAAATCTTTTGCGATGAGTACGGGCGGGTTAAGGTCGAGTTCCATTGGGACCGCGCCGAACTTGGCAGCGACAAGAGCAGTTGCTGGCTACGGGTATCCTCCAGCTGGGCCGGGGACAGTTTCGGTGCGGTGACCATCCCGCGTATCGGCATGGAAGTGGTGGTGACCTACTTGGAAGGTAATCCCGACAATCCATTGATTACCGGGTGCGTGCCTAACAAGGTCACACCTGTGCCGTACCCGTTACCCGCGAACAAAACCAAAACGGTCCTGCGTAGCCACAGCTCGCCCGCGAGTGGCGGTTACAACGAACTGTCGATTGAAGACCGCAGCGGTCAGGAGCTGATCTACCTGCGTGCTCAGCGTGACATGGAGCAGAAGGTCGAACATGACAGTCGGCTGGAAGTGGGTAACGAACGCCGGGAAACCATCAAGGGCAACAGCATTGCGGTGCTGGAAGCTGAAGAGCAGCGTACCGTCACCGCTGACCGCAAAGTCGACCTCAAAGCCAATGACTATTTGCAGGTTGCTAGTAGCAGCCATACCCGTGTAGGGCAAACAGTGGTGATTGAGGCGGGTCAACAAGTCCACCTCAAGGCTGGTGCTCATCTGATCCTAGATGCAGGGGCCAGCATCACCTTGAAAGGCGGCGGTCAGCACATCGTGATTGGCCCTGGCGGTATTTTCAGCAGTACCGAGATTCAAATAGGGGGCGCACCTGCTGCGGGAACCGCCGCCGCTCCCGTGTTGCCTGGGATGCTTGAAGGGTTGACGGCGCCATCAGCATTGCCGCTTCCCAGCCTTCCGTTTTACCAACAGCAGGCGGTGGCAGGTGCTCTTTTACCTATTCCTGGTTGTCAGCTCGACGCATCAGGTCATTGCCCAATCCACCATCCAGGTAAGACGGCATGATCAAGTCCATCTCCTCGCCCTTTCAGGCGCCTGAAGCACTGGGCGTCCTGTGTGTGATTCTGGATGCCAGTTTTGATCCGGATTTACCAGCTTATGTCGATCAGCTCACTGGCTATGGCGTCGAACGTTGTATACCGCTCTTCGACGATACTCCTTATGCCGGTCTGCAAGCTGCCGGGCCTTTCGCGTTACTGTGCCCGACACCTGGCGCTTCCATGGAGCACGTCAGCAGGCTGTTGGAGCGGGCCGATGCCGGATGTGTTGTCTATCTGCAGGATGAGCAATCCTTTGAGAGGGCCGTTGAACATTGGCGCAGCCTGCTGACCATCAGCACCGATGACACGCCTGTCCAACTGATGCGTTTTTTCGACCCGCGCTGGCTGGAGCCGCTGTTGAACAGCCTCGATGAAACGGAGCTGTTGCGGTTCATGGGGCCGCTCACCGATATGGCCTGGCGCAACGAGCTGGGCTGGCGCCATCTGGCTAATCCCCGACCTGACCCGGACGCAGAGATTCAGGAGCCTGGCTGGTTGCACCTGAGCTTCAAGCGCCAGGCTCAGATGGATGAGCACCGTTTGAAAGTGCTGGCCGGACGATTCGCTCTGGATTATCAGACGGTACTATCGATGCCTGAACCGGTGGAGTTCGTTTATCGGCAACTACTCGGGGCCCGGCAAACAGGGTATCTGCAACTGGCCGAGCAAGAGCGTTGGTTGCGTCTGGCGCTACGTCAGGGCGATGGCTTCTGGAACAGTTCCCCAAATACCGAATTATTGGCCCGTGATGACTTGGGCCTTGGCGACAAGCTAGTCGAGCTTGAGCGTCTCTGAATCACAAGGACGATGATCCGATGAACAACACCTACACGGTTAAAAACGGCGATACGTTGGGAGACATTGCCCAGCAAAGCGGTGCTAAAACGGCTGAGATCCAGGGGCTTAACCCGATCATTACTGATCCCAACTACATCCAGCCTGGTTGGGAGCTGAAGCTGCCCGATACCGCGCCCAAGCCAGCTCTGCCACCACCGATGCATGCGGATAACACCAGCTCCACCGCACTTAAGGGGCAAGCCCAGTGCGATGAAGAATTGGTCGATGTGGCCCATATTACCGGTGAGCCCCATTTCTATGTTTTGACTGACAAACAGTCGAAGGCACTGAAGCAGGAAATCAGTGCTGTTCAGAAACTGATGGATGAGCTGCATCAGAACCTCGCGAAAGCGCTGCCCACCACCCAGTGCAAGAAAACTCAAGATCCCAATGCCAGCTGCGCCTGCTCACGCTGCGTCAAAGATGCTTGGGCAGTCAAAGCCGAAGGTGCCGGGTTGCTGATGCGCGACCCCAAATCCCAGCAAAAAAAAGCCGCACCACTGACCAGTGATAAAGATCTTCAGGGGACAATGGCCACTTTGCAGAAAGCGCGTGACTGGTATCAAGGTTACAACCCCAGCTCTTTTGGGGTTATGCAATTTGAAACTAACTGGAAAGATTTACGGGACAAGAAGGTCAAAGAACTAGATACGGAAATTGGCAAGCTTCGTGCTCAACTTGCGGCCCAAAAAAAAGCCGAATCCGAAGACAGCTCTACCACAGCTAACAGCGCCGCCCCGGATCTCAAACATGGCAAGGGGCGCAGCATTGAACGTCAGCGAGGCAGTCAGACCAAATCTGGCGTCACCGTAGTGGAAATCATCCTGTTCAGCGACCCGACTCAGCGTCATTACGTTTCGATCCCGTGGCGAAGTACAACCGCATGGAATGTCCGAGTCCCTACCCGCGTCATGGCGGGAAAACCCTTCAACAAGCAACTGGCTGCTGATCTGATCAAGGACATAAAAAACGCGGTCGGTGGAGGACGCAAAGCAGGCCCCTTGGGCATTCTGGAACTCAAGATCAGTACCTGGACCAGCAAGCAGGATAACCTGCTCAATGCGTTGCATAAGGAAGTGGCCTGGACTTCTAATGAAAGTGATGCATCGCCCTATGCCATATCCGCCGAAGCCCATATCCTGCGCTTCGCCGCGAGTGCCAGTGCGGGGGTCAATAGCTGGAACCCCAAAGAGGGCAATATCGATGTGGGCGTTAAAGGGAGCGCGGCTTTCTCGCTGGCTGAAGCGTCAGCGTCCTTGAATTCGTATTTTCCTAGTCAGGGCGGATACGTCGCGAACATGGCCTATCTCAATGCTCTGAAAAAGGAGGTTCTACACCCTATGGGTGTGTTTCGCCTGAGTGGCAAATTGGAGTTATCGTGCTTTGTCGGAGCCAAGTTACAGGGCGAGGCTGGCGTCAAAACACAATACAAACCGACTGAAACACCCGCAGGAGCCACCGCGTTACTGGGTACACCGACCATGGAAATCGGTCGCAGTGGCAACATTGGTGTCAAGTGCGATGCCTTTGCAGGTGCGCAAACCGGTGGGGCCCTGAGCGGTGCCTTTGAGTGGGTTGAACCGGAAAAACAAGGGACGGGGAAAGCCGTCGTCGGTCAGACAAACGCCAATAGCAACTGGGCGAAGTTGGCAGAGATCAAGGCTGAAGGGAATGTCGCCTTGGGGATCGGTGCCGGTGGTGAGTTTGGCTTCAGCATTGCGAAAGACCGGTTGGCATTTAACTGCAAAGGCTCGCTGGTATTCGGTCCTGGTGCCGGTGGTGGGTTTGGTACGGTGGTGGACCTTGAGCAGGTGGGAAAGCTGACGTTGCTGTTTTGTAATGCCTTGGCGGATATAGATTACAGGCACCTGTTGGGGGTGACGGAGGAAGCTTTTAGCTACATGGCATCAGGGTTGTATCAGGTGGCGACCTCACCAGTGAAAAAGACCATTGAGGGGTTTGAGTGGGGGAGGGATGAAATGCTTTTTTGGTGGACAGAGAGACAAGCCACAAGGGTTGAGGCTGAAGCGCTGGCCGATTATTTGATTGCGCATAAGACAGATAAGATCATGCGGATTCAAGGGCAAGATGTGCCGTTGAGCGTGCTGCCGCCTGAAACCATTGGTCCCATGGTCTACCTGCTAACAGAAGGGGTTATCGCCAGAGGGATTGGTAGCTTCAACGAAAAGCAGGAGAAGGCCTTGGTCATTCTTCTGTCCGAAGTACGTCGCTGGCGGCAATTTATTGAAGTGCTGGAGCATTGTTCACTCGGCGCGACAAAGGTCAATGCCATGGAGAGTTTGGAGCGAATTAACGCCTTGCTCAATGGGCATGAACAAGACCAGTTCAATCGTTTTATTGATAGCTTGGCGGTAAACCAGACCTCCGATACTACAGTCCGATTGGCCTGGAACCCCAGCAATGCTTGGCGTAAGGAGAATGTGCTGGTGGCTGCACAGCACAGTGGCCGGTTTGATGGTTTGGCATGATTCTGAACGACAACAAGGGCGCTTGAAAGCGCCTTTGTTGGCTGCTGGAGTGCTTTAAAGTGGCTGATTGGATTGGATTGCGCAGCGAAAACTTGTACCGGGTAAATGCCTGCTTCTTGTAGGCTCATTAGGGAATCGTCGAACAGTACTGGCCGTGAGCAAAGGATCTTCGCCTGCATTGGTGCCTCGACGGATTCGTTCCGTTCCGGTAGCCGGGCCCTGAGGGTTTTCCAATGGCGAGTGGCGGTAATAGTCTTTATCGTACCAGTCGTTTACCCAGTCGGTAGCGTTGCCTGACATGTTATAGAGTCCTAGCGGATTAGGAACGAAACTGTCTACAGCAAAGGTGCGTCCCTTTCCTTGGAGAGGAAAATTTCGTCCGTAATTCAAACTGCCGTTATCTGTAGGGAAGAACACATGCAATCCGCGACTGCGGGCGGCATATTCCCATTGGGCTTCTGTGGGCAGATCGATAGGATATCCACTCAGGGCTCCTAGCCAGCCGCAAAAGTCCTTGGCTTCTTGCCAGCTTTGGGTCGGCGCAGGCAGATTTGGCGCGTAAAGAATTTCCTTCAGATCTTCTCGCTTGCGATTTTCCGCATCAAACAACGGTTTGCCCTGAGCAATAAAGAACAAATCGAAATCGCCCAGTGTTGTTTGGTATTTCGACAGATAATAACTGCTCAGCTTAACGGAATGAACGAAGTCGTCGTCACCGTCCATGCTGATATGACCCATCTGCTCCGTGTCCACACCGCATGGCCAGTCACATAGATTTTTGGGGTCATCGTCGTAGGGCCAACCAAAATCCCCCATCTGGAACTCGCCACCTTCGACAAACACCATATTGTCCAGTGATTGCACCACGGTATTCAGTATCTTTTCGCGAACCTCTGCGGAAAGGTTTGGGTATTTTTGCTCAATGGTCACATCGACTACAGCGACTTTATCCGGCGAGAGCTTCTGGCTTTTCGGTAGAGGGGAGGATTGCGCTTGGCAACCTGTTAGCAGCAGTAAAGTGCAAAGAGGTAATAATATTTTTATTGCCATTGAAATATCCTTATACATGCATATCAAAGCTCTAAGTCTATCATTTTTCCGCTCGATATGACCTAAAAAAGCAATTATTACAGGCAGTGTAGGTGCCCGAGAGTTGTTCCATTGTTGGAGCCATTCTCGGGACTGTGTCATGTATGTGACTGTTCAGTTGGGTATTCTGCCCTCGGCACACCATTCATCCCATTCACCAAGCTGGTCGCTGGTAATCATTGTGTCTTCACCGTTTTCCTTGTGGAAGGCATCAATCCATTTGGTGGAGCAGGAGTTGTCCTCGTTGGAAACCATAGTGGACTCTTCTGCTTTGGGGGCTTCGTCTGGATACCATGCTTCCCGTTTGTAGTTGCCCGAACTGATAAGATTGCCGTCCTCGTCCCACTCTTGAGATGACCCGTGTCTTATGCCGTCTACCATGGTGACGAACTTCAAAGGCCTACCGTTTTCATGCCATGTCTTGACCAGTCCTGTTTTCATTCCGTCCACAAATGGAACTTCGGCAGTGAGTACACCCTCGGGGGTCCATAGTTTCATAGAGTCCACGTAGGCCCCGTTTTTAGTGGTGGCGTGATAAGTCATTTTTCCGGTGTTTTCGTCCCAAGAGGTTTGTTCCCCGTCTGCCTTGCCATTAGTGGAATTGTATTCACCGACTAGCTTGCCAGTGTGAGGACCGTAAATTTCAGTCTTGCCGTCCCGTAAATCATTCTTGAAACTGGCTTTCGCTAGTAAAGTCGTTCCATCTGTAGCGAAAAGCTCTACCTTTCCATCAAGGTTGCCAGCGTTATATTGGGCGGTGTAGCGTTTGATTGTGGTATTGGATTTATAGCAGGTCGTCTGGCCGGACAGGTAGCCGTCTTTAAACGTGGAGTTGCAAACAAGGTGCCGTCCGTAGAAAAGATTTTCATCTGAATGAAATTTGGTCATAGCCTGATTGAAACTTACGAGAAGTTCATTGTAGCTATTAGCTGTGCGGATGTTGCGATCAGGAAGATTTGTCACGAATCCGGTGAACGGCTTGTTGTCGTTGTTTGCGTATATCTTGCCATTAGAGAATTGTGCGTTTCTGTAGTCCAGTTCGCTGGGGCCGCAGCCGGTAAGAACTGAGACACTGGTCGTAATGGCGAGCAGATAATGAATTTTCATTTTGTTTGCTTTTCCTGGTTTCGGTTGTATTGGGTAATGAAACGGAGTTCCTGCTTTTTGGGTGGCAGGCTACCTATTTTGCTATTACTGTGTTGCGATAGGAGCCTTGAAGTTTCACAGGGGGGTGTGAGTGTGTCGTATTAAGGGCATACCAAGCGCTTTATAGGCTGCAATGCAAGGTACTAATGCAATTATAGGCGAGGGTCGGTTTTTATGATTCTTGTAGAGTTGTTCAATACGCAGGAATAGTCGGAGATATCTCCACTGACTATCGTTCCCGCACCTATGGTGACTCCCTTGCCGATATTTGCGTAGGGTAGAATGGTTGCGTTAATGCCGATGAAACACTCATCATCAATTATGCAATGTTTAGATATGGTTGCTCCGTGCGCAATAATCACCGAATCCCCCACTTGGGAACTATGCCCGATGAAAGCTCTTGCATGAATGCTAGTGTTGTCGCCTATAGACACATCGGCCTGTAAGACCGCGCCAGCTTGGATGCAATTGCCCACGCCTATTTTGACCATGCTCAAGTCAACGTCAGGATGTATTAGGTTGTCTAGTACTCCGCCTTCTTTGAGGACTTTATTCGTAGTTTCGTGGCGAATGTTTGGAGAGTCGCTAATTAAGTTTACGAACTTTGCATCATGCTCTTTGAGCTGAACTGCCAGATCAAGGCCGCCTACGATAGGGAAGCCGTAGAAAAAGGTTCCATGTTTAGCCGGGTCATCATCCAGAAAAACAAACTCTAATCTCGGACTTTTCAAAAGTACTTCATGGATCGTACGAATGATTTCCGGGTTTTTTGCCTCTAACAGATAAGTTTTCACGTCCGCCTCCTAGATAGCGATCTCTGCCCAAGGAAACCCAGGACAAAGGGATTCCTTCTTAAAAACACCTCCCGTTAAAGCCTCCGCCCGCTTGGCGACTACTGGCGACATGCCGTGTTTTCTTCGGACCCAACCGGAAACGGTGCTTTGATCAACTCTCAATTTTTCGGCTGTGATTTCTTGTGTGCCGAAGAAGGCGACAAGGTCCTGATAAATACTGTTCATTTCTCTCTTCCGATTAGATATAGGGATTCCCATACAGTACATTACGGGTAATCCTGTTTGCAAGAATATGGGAGCACCCGTAATACTGCGCTGATGGAATTTAAAGACAGACTCAAAGCCGCCCGACTACACGCAGAACTCAACCAAACTGAGCTAGCTGAGCGTGCAGGCCTCACGCAGGCCTCGATTTCTGACCTTGAACGTGGAAAATCAAGAGCGACAGTTTTTGCTGTACAACTCGCTGCGGTATGCAATGTATCTGCAAGGTGGCTGGCTGAAGGCTCCGGGGATATGCTTGATTTTTCTTTGGTTCAAGATCGTTCTTTGGGTAGCGTTGTTACCAACGTTTCCGATCCGACTGAGTCGCAAAACAATACCTTTAGGCAGGATAAGATGTTTGCCGCTCAAGCAAGCCCTCGTTCCCGCTTGGTGCTCGAAAAAATCGCGGACGCAGTGGATGCAGGCTATTTAACTGAAGAAGACATGCTTCTCCTTGAGAAAATCGCCAGTCGAATCGCTGCGAAGCCGCAACCAAGCAAGGAATAGATAAAAAAGCGTTTGACCGCCAGGACGCGCTGACCAAACGCGGTTAAGTGAGCTGCTCTCAGGCAACGAGTTGCAAAGCGGCACCAAGGGCCTTCTGTTTGATTACCGCACCTTGGCCAAACCATGCTGAATCCATCCGATATTCCGAACTGCGGGCGCGCCGTTCGTGATCCACATACTCCGTCACAGCGTTCAGCAACCCCCATGCTGTACCGTGAGTAGATTCCAAATCTGCTCCTCGGCCTCTACCTTCGTACAGGCTTTGTACCTTCTCCATTGCTCGCTTGTTAGGCAGTACGTTGGGAATGGGGCTATTAGCGCTGGTATCACATAGCACCTCCATAAAAAATCCGAGAGCCTCCTTCGTCTGGACCTTGCGTTCTGCGAGGGTGCGCATCCGATACATGAATTCGTCCCATTGCGAGACGGCGATACCTAGCTGCTTTTTTACTGCTCGCGGATCAAAGCGAGTGCTATGTGGGACCTTAATGGCGTGGGTGGCTCCGTTCAGAGAGACAGTCAGCGTGTTGTTGCAGACCACTCGAACGGTCGTAGGCGTCGCTGTGGTGGCCAAAGTGCCATCGCATGAGGTAGCCAGTAGTAGATAGCCGTTTACTTGGTCATGTCCCTTCAGCGTGGCCGCTTGACCTGTTCTGGCAAGAGCCCAGAACTTGCGTCCACCTTTCAACACGCCAGCGGTTTCCAGCTCATACCCCGAGAACTCGGTAAGGTCTCGATAGAACTCCAGAACTTCGCGCGGCTGTACCACTTGATAGCGCTTGGATACCACCGATAGCGGCGCTTTAGTGTCAGAGCGATACAACACCTTTTGTTCTGGGAACGAGTGAATTGTGCCCAGGTGGCCTGATGCATCCGCTTTAAAATGAACTGGGCTTTCCTGGATCTGCCAATTCATACCGGCTTCACGTTGCCAGATTTCTAGGGGCTGTTTCGGCGACAACGCAGAGCCAAGGCCGTGCCAGGGTGCATCGCCAACGTATGCCATTTGTTCAACGAGATGTGCCATAAGAGTAGTTCCTTTGGGTATAGATCGGCATAAGCGCTGCGTAGAACGCAGCACTAGGCGGGGTAATTTGAGAGATTGATTAAGTAGGGAGGTTGAAACGATGCCCGCAGGTCAGGCAGAAGTTATTGGCCAGAACATGACGATCCAGCTTTTCGCCAAGTTGAGCGCCAACAATACAACCGCTCACGCCTCCGGCTAGTCCGCCGAGGATGGCGCTAGAGAATGCACTGAGCGTGATAGCAAATGGATCGGGAGTGCCCCCGACAGGAGGGACAATGCGGGTTGCAGCGAGCGCGGCGCTGACGCCTTGTGCTGCGCCTCCGACGGCGCCGAGAACGGCACCGATCCGCATGGCTGTTTTATGGAAAGCGATGTTTTGCGAGTTACAGAAAGGGCACCGAAATGACATGGTTGAAGCATCCATGATGAATATTCAGTACCGTGATATAGGTGTGTAATGAGTTTCAAAATCATTTGCGGCGGAAGCAGTTAGTCCTCCCGTCCCCAACGCTCGGCATTTGTCAGTCAAAACGCATACCGAGATAGTTCCTCGGTATACGCATTTAGTTCCTATTGAGAGTGTTACAGCCTCTGGCCCAGTCAGACCGGCGCTCGACTCGCCGTAAAAAAATACTGGTCGCTGGAGCCTTAAGTCTAGGGCGAGGGAGGCATAAAGTTGCGTCATTCCCAACACATGACGAGAAGGCAAGTGACAAATACAGAAGCCGTTTTCTACCCAAGGATCTTGCGCCTGAAGCAACTGTCCGAGCGTATTGGCCTTGGACGGTCAACGATCTACGATCGCATGGACACCCAGTCGCCGAGGTACGACGCTACGTTCCCCAAACCAATCAAATTAGGGCCAGCGGCCATCGGCTGGATTGACTCCGAAATCACCACCTGGATTGAGCAGCGCATGTCTGCCACGGTGGTGCGCTAATCCTAAAAGACCTGTTTGCTGATGAAAGGGGCTGAAATCACCTTTAATCTTTTCTAGCTGAATTCGAACACTAACTCCGTATACGGTTTCAACTAATACTTCTATTGCGAGGTGCGCTGCTGGCAGTGCTTCGATCGAGATCGGCTTGCCTTAATATTTTTGGTTTATATGTTATTAGTATTACTACTCTAGATAATAATAGATCTACTCTCTAGAGTTTAGTAACCATTCAGCAAGCATCACATATGCTTGCGTGTAAGTAGTGAGTGAGGTGTATCTACAGATATCAAAATGTAGTGAATTGACTTGATCAACAGTCAAGTCAATCAGCAGTTATCATTAATGATTAAGTGTCTTGAAATATGAGGAGGTGTATGTGGCGAGTAGTGACGAAGAGCGTTATGAGGCGCTTGTGAGCAAGATGGATATGCATATAGAGGGAGTGGGTCAAGTAGGAGCTTTGGATGCAGGCTTGATCTGTACTTTAAAAGAAGCCTCATCGTTGGTGGAGAAGCTAGTAAAGTCGAAAGGAGATGCGTTTGGCCTGAGTGCTTTGGATGAGTTTGATAGTGCATGCCTAGAGGTTAATGCCCCTGGCAAGATACTACTCAAGCTACTAAGGCTTCATATTCCTGACGACGCCCGATTCAATGCGCTTTACACGTTGGAGCCGTATATTGAAATGGCAGTGGATCACGTTAAAAAATTTGGTCTGTATCACCCCTCTTTGTCATGGCGGCTGAGAAGACCGGTCAATGAGACGCATAAGCTCATGGCGTACCTGAACGGGTGCGTGGATCAGATCCGTCAAGCGGTTAAAACTAAGAGCTTTCTAGCGAAGCTCAACAGCTATCAACGGTCGAGTAATAAAAACTACAAGGGACTCAAAGAATATGTAGACGCGTTGTTCGAACGCCATGCCAGGCTGCTGGTGTTGAGGGTTGATCTTTCTTACTCGGAAGAAAATTCCAAGACAGAGCAGGATCAAGCTCAGCGAGATCGAAAGCGCCTGTTCGAAAACGCGAGGTCGAATAAGCTGTTTGGTGACATGGTGGGCTACATCTGGAAGCTGGAGCACGGGCCGAAGAAAGGCTTCCATTATCACATGATGTTTTTCTTTGACGGCTCTAAGGTTCGAGAAGACATAACTCTGGCCAAACGGATTGGCGAGTATTGGACGAGCGTTGTTACGAAAGGCCGAGGCCTGTATTACAACTGCAATGCGGTAAAGCTTGCCTATAAGAGCTGTGGGATTGGAATGATTGAACATACGGATGTCGAACTGCGCAGCGGTTTGTGGAGCGCTGTGGTTTATCTCACTAAGACGGATCTATACATGAAACTTCAAACTGAAGGGCGAGGCATGGGAAAAGGGTCATACCCTCGCTCTAAAGACGCCCGTGGCAGACCTAGAGCGTTAATGGCTGCTTAAGAGTGCAGGGCCTAGGGTTCGGCGCTGTCGAGCGACCTGCGCAGCGCTGAAAACTCTATGGTGATTAATATGTATTCTTTAATTTATTATTTATTGGTGAACGCTTGGTTTTCTCCCAAACAGAATTCACGAGTTCATCTTCACGCAACCATTTGGTCAGCCAATTTTCAATGTTAGAGATCTGTACACCAGAAATGTTGTTGCTTTCGATAAAAACGGTCAAAGAAGGTTCTAGCGCCGCTACTGCGGTTGACTTATAAGGCCAACCTGCTTCTGGCCGCAATTTCTCCAATAGCCTTGTAACTTCCTCTTTCACAGGTAATAAAGATTTATTTCGGCCCTGAGCATTGTTGCTGTTTTGTACAGAGCGTTTGTTAGACTCGTTAAGGTTTTGGATGTTCGCTGAGCCCTCTATGATTTTGCCAATCATTAGGCTGGACTCGTTATTAAAAGCCCACGCCCGGTCGCGATCTTTATTCTGCTCGGCAGCGCTGGCTAATTCCAAGTATAAGCAAGCGTATTTCACGTTCTGAAGCAATATAGTGATTTCGTCGTCGTGCTTGCTGGCTTCGTTGTCCCAGTCGTCCTGTAACTGCCCCTGAATTTCAGGGGTGCTGATGCTGGAACGGATTCTTTCTAACAGTTCTAGATGTGCGTCAGGCTCGGTAAGTGGTGAGAAGAAGTGGTCTCGGAGAATGTGGTGATTTCTAGCGATGGCTGCATTTATTGTGGTATTGCCAATACGTTCATTCATATGCATTGCGAATTGGCTCGGCGAAAATAACGTGGGCTTTTTTTCTTTCATTCGGTCTGCTGATATTTGATGAGATTAGTTTGTTCGTATCTCGCCGACGCTACATTGTCGAACCCGTGGAGGAATGTTGGTCGGGAGGGGCGTGTTTAACCCACATGGCTATTGAGGGACGTAATAAATTTATTCCAGTCGTGCATTAGGTCGCGCCGTTTGTCGAGAAAATCAGTACGCGAATATGCCCCTTCAGTTTGATCTCGCTCATCATGCGCTAGCGCCATTTCGCAAACTTCACGTGGGTAGTGAGTGCATTCCCCAGCCCAGTCTCGGAATGAAGAACGAAAACCGTGTCGGGTGATTTTTTTGTATCCTATGTCATGTAGGAGCGTC
Organism: Pseudomonas sp. RA_105y_Pfl2_P56; assembly: GCF_963970845.1. Classification (NCBI taxonomy): domain Bacteria; kingdom Pseudomonadati; phylum Pseudomonadota; class Gammaproteobacteria; order Pseudomonadales; family Pseudomonadaceae; genus Pseudomonas; species Pseudomonas sp. RA_105y_Pfl2_P56. Next base: position 157,813 of record NZ_CAXAPL010000005.1, on the reverse strand, counting down.
CGTATGGCGTTTGCATGCATGGCCCCTGAGCAGCGCGCTCTATGTCTCATCATGGTCAGATTTTTAACAAACAGTTCGGCAGCGAAAAAACGCTGCCTTCACTTAGCTCTGTCGATTGCAAGCGAACGCCTGCTCACACGCCTCCCGAAGATAAGACGTTGGTCTTCCAGCTCATCGAAGAGTAGCTTCAGTCTAGGCTATCGATGATTGCGGATATTGAAAGGTTTCCGGTAGCTGCTTCCTTGATATGTTCGCTCCACCACTTCATCATTGGGCGTCGACGCTCAATGTAATCGGCCCGATTGTACGCGCTACGTACCTCATCCTTGTCAACGTGAGCAAGCGCAACCTCGATCAGCTCAGGATCCCAGCCGTGCTCGTTGAGGATGGTACTGGCCATTGAGCGCATTCCATGGCTCACCAGGCGACCTTCAAACCCCATGCGCTTCAGAGCCATATTGGCCGTTTGGCTGTTGCAATGGGTCCGGGGATTCCGGTCTGCTGGAAAAATATGCTCTCGGTGGCCGCTAAGCGGTTTTATAGCCTCTAGAAGCCCCAAAGCCTGTTCCGTAAGTGGGATGATGTGAGTCCGACGCTTTTTCATCCGCTCCGCAGGTATTGTCCAGATCCTCTTGTCGATGTCGATGTCTGCCCATTGTGCGGTAGCTGCTTCTGCGGGACGAGTCATGGTGTGGAGCTGCCACTCAATCAAGCAGCGTGTAGTCCTTTTTATACTGGCATTGGCCACCGTCACCATAAGTTCTTTCAGTTCGTCTGGTGCGAGCGCTGCCATGTTTTTCTTTTTTGGTTTCTTGAAAACCGAACGAATCCCGCTGAGTGGGTTTGAGTGAATCAAGCCGGAATTCACGCCGTAAGTCATGATTTCGTTAAGACGCTGGCTTAGCCGCTTTACGGTCTCAAGGCTGCCTTTGGTCTCAAGCGGTCTAAGTAATTTAATGACCGCCGGTGCGGTGATCGCTGAGATCGGGGTTGTACCCAGGTCGGGGAAAACATGCAGCGTCAGCGAACGCCAGATGTCTTCAGCATAGGCAGTGGTAACAGCGTCTTTCTTGAGTTCGAACCACGCGGTGGCAACGTTTTTAAAGGTATGTTCCGTAGTCGCTCTTAATATTTGCCGATCCGCGTCACGCTTCTCCTTCGGATCTAACCCTTGCGCCACCAACTCTCTGGCTTCTACGGTCCGTTTCCGGGCTTGAGCCAAGCTCACCTCCGGAAAGGTGCCAAGGCCCATGTTGATCCGTTTTTTGGTTGCTGGGTGAATGTAGTTAAAATTCCATAGTTTCGAGCCATTGGCTCTCACCCTCATCTGAAGGCCGTCGCCATCAGTGAGGATGTAGTCTTTTTCCTTTGGTTTCGCTGCTTTGACTTTGACGTCTGAAAGCCGCGTTGTTTGAGCACCCATGGTGATCTCCGGTACTGCGTGTATTCCAAAAATACCAGTCGTGGGTTTGGAATACCACGTGGAATACACGAATTGTAGGATGAGTTCAGATACCATCGGACCCAGTTGGACCTGAAAGCCCCGTATTTACTGGATTTCAGGCACAAAAAAAGACGCCCTTGGACGTCTTTAGATGTTTATTTGGTGGAGCCGGGGGGATTTGAACCCCCGTCCGCCAGTACTCCGCTGTCGGTACTACATGCGTAGCCGTGTCTATTAAGTTAACCCTCAGCGACCCGACGGGCAGGGTGCTTTGGGCGAGTTGTGTAAGTTTTAGCCGCTTCGTCCACAACGTACTGCACGGCGATTCTGTTCTATATGACAATCATTTTGGGTTTACAGACATCCCCTGATGATTGCTGGACCCGAAGGTACCAGAAGGGAAGGCTAAGGCTGCTTACGCAGCGAGAGCGTATTCCCCGTAGGTTTCGTCATTGGCAACTATAAGAAGTTGCAACAGTGGATTTACGAGTTCTGTTACCAACTCGGCATGCACCTAAAGTTTCGCAACCGGCGTCGAATCCTAAACGGCCCCGAACTCATTGCTCTGTACATCTTGATGAGCAACAAGCCTGCGCAGTGTACGCCAAACGACAGGGGAAGGCCAACCCGAAGGTTGGCCACGCTGTCATTAGTTGGCGGGTTCGTTGGCCAGATTGTCTACGCGTTGCAGCGCTTGCGTGGCCGAGGCGATGCATTTCTTGTCATCACCCGCTTTTTGCGCCATCTCCGCGTCGCCCTGCATGCGCTTGATGTCCATGGTGGTGTTTTCCGACGTGGCCGGGAGGGACGTGACCTTGTCTTTGAGTTCTTGCAGTTTTGAGGTGCACAGATCGTTGTCCGCAGCAAACACGGGGGAGGCCAGCAGTGCGGCGGAAATAAACAAACCAGCAAAAGCAGTGCGTTTCATGGGTATCTCCTTGAACAGTTGGTCTCGGTGCTGCCGGACGATCTGGCGGCTCTGCCGAGGTCGGAACAAGCCACGTTCGTTTAGGGCTTGATTAATCGACTGCGGCTGCGCAGAGGAATTCGTTTTTTTTTACGTTCGGTATGAAAAAGCCGAGACACCTCTCTGCTCGCCTTGAAAAGGGGCGAAATAGCCCCTTTTCCATACAAATGGATCAGGCAGATTTGGCTCGTGTGACTCGATCGACCAGATAAACCAAGCCGTGATAGTCGATCCCGCCATGCTGCGTCAGGCCGATTTCGCACGTGCGGCTGGTGGAAATCCCTTCACTGCAATGCTGCACTGCGTCCTTGAGTGTGCGCAGCGAGTGGCTGTTCAGTTCCGGTGTGGTGAAGCCCTTGTCGCCGGCAAAGCCACAGCAATGAATACCCTCCGGAATCACCACGGTTTTGCTGCACTTGCGCGCCAGATCGATCAGCGCCTGGCTTTCGCCCAGGTGCTGAGTGCTGCACGTCACATGCACTGCAATCGGTGCGTCCTGAGGCGTGAAGTCCAGCCGATCAAGCAGGTGCGTACGGATGAAACGCACCGGGTCGTACAGATCCAGACGCACATCGGCGACGTCCTGCACCAGTCGCAACGTACACGGACTGGTATCGCAATAGATCGGATCAAGCCCGCCGCGACTGGCGTGGAGCAAGGCGCTGATGAGTTCTTGCCGCTTGTGTTCGGCCTGCTCCGCATAGCCCTTTGAAGCGAAGGGCTGACCGCAGCAGAGGTTGTCCTGATTGTCCGGGAAGACGACCTGGTAACCGGCCTTTTCCAGCAAGCCACGGGTTTTGTCGTACAGCGACATCTGCTCTTTATCGCCCGCCGCCGGGCCCATGACCCGTGACACACACGCCGCCAGATACACCACGCGTGGGCGTTCGTCCGACACGCTCGGGCTGAAACGGATGGCTTTCTCCGGTTGCGGCATCGCGCTCGTCCACAGAGGCACTTGGCCCTTGGACAGGCGCGTCAGCGTTGCCGAAAGCTTGGTCAGACGCGGCGCACCGAGCAGCATTCGCGCGCCGTTGGCTACGTGCAGGGTGAAGCGTGCCCCTTGCAGGGTCTTGGCGAAATTTCCTTCGATCCAGTCGGCAGTTTTCTGATGCGTTGCGTGTCGACCGCGAAGCTTTTTCACCAGTTCGCCGGTGTTGATGCCTACAGGGCATCGTTGCGCACACAAACCCGTCGCGGCGCAGGTCTCGATGCCTTGGTATTCGTAGGCTTCTTCCAGTTCGGTGGTGTCGATGCCGGCACGTTTTTTCGCCTGAATGTCGCGCCAGATCACGATGCGCTGGCGTGGGCTGAGGGTCAGGCCTTTCGACGGGCAGACCGGTTCGCAGAAGCCGCACTCAATGCACTTGTCCACAATCTCGTCGGCCGCCGGCAGCGGTTTCAGGTGTTTGAGGTGGATCTGCGGGTCTTCGCTGAGTACCACATCCGGGTTGAGGATGCCGTTGGGGTCGAGCAGGCGTTTGAGCAGCCACATCAGTTGATACGCGTCGCTGCCCCATTCCAGCTCAACGAACGGCGCCATGTTGCGCCCGGTGCCGTGTTCGGCCTTGAGCGAGCCGCCGAACTCCACGGCCACCAATTGCGCGACGTCGTCCATGAACGCTTGGTAGCGTGCGACTTCTTCCGCGCTGTTGAAGCCTTGGGTGAAAACGAAGTGCAGATTGCCTTCCAGTGCGTGTCCGAAAAGGATCGCTTCGTCGTAGGCATGTTTGTCGAACAGTTCGATCAAGCGGTTCACACCGATTGCCAGTTGCTCGACCGGGAATGTCACGTCTTCGATGATCACCGTGGTACCGGTTTTGCGCACGGCGCCGACGGCGGGGAAGGTGTCTTTGCGGATTGCCCAGAGGCGGGCGTTCTCGACCGGGTCTTCAGTGAAGTCGACCTGTTTCTCCACCGGGAAACCACTGAGTGACGCCATGATCTGCGCCAGTTGTTCCTGCAGTAATGAGGAAGAAGCCGCGCGGGATTCGATCAATAACGCACAGGCATTGTTCGACAGTTGCTGTACGAAAGCAGGCATGCCCGGTTTGCTCTGCACCGAACGCAGGCTGCGCCGATCCAGCAGTTCCACCGCCGACACCGGTTGGCTTTTTAGTACGGTGACCGCGTTGCAGCAGGTTTCCACATCCGGGAACACGATCAGCGCCGAGGCCTTGTTCGGATGATCGATAACGGTGTCGTAAGTCACCGCGCTGATAAAGCCGAGAGTGCCTTCGGAACCGACCAGCAAGTGGCTCAGGATATCCACAGGCTCATCGAAGTCCACCAAGGCGTTGAGCGACAGGCCAGTGGTATTTTTCAGACGATATTTATGGCGGATTCTCTCGGCCAGTTCGGCATTGGCGCGAGTCTCGCGACCGAGCGTCGCCAAACGTTCGAGCAGATCGCCGTGGCTCGCGCGAAACGCCGCCACACTGTGGGCATCTTCAGTATCAAGGCGCGTGCCGTCGGCCAGAACAAGGCGCAGGCCGGCCAGCGTGTGATAGGTGTTTTGCGCGGTGCCGCAGCACATGCCGCTGGCATTGTTGGCCACGATACCGCCAATTTTGCAGGCATTGATCGAGGCGGGATCGGGGCCGATCTTGCGTCCGAATGGCGCCAGCCAGGCGTTGGCCTGGGCACCGATCACGCCCGGTTGCAGACGGATTTGCGTGCCCTGGCCACGAATTTCGCGAGCGTTCCAGTTATCCCCAAGCACGATCAAAACCGAATCGCTGATCGCCTGCCCCGACAGGCTGGTGCCGGCGGCGCGGAACGTGACCGGTACACGGTCGCGTTGAGCCAGTTTCAGCAGGGTCACCACTTCGTCTTCGGACTCGACGCGGATCACCAGTTTGGGGATCAGCCGATAGAAACTCGCGTCGGTGCCAAAAGCCAGGGTTGATAGCGGATCGTCAAAGCGTCGATCAGCCGGAATCAGTTGCTGCGCATCGCGCAGGAAAGCCGCCGGTAGACTCATCGGTCCTCCAGAATCAATACCACCAGGTCTTTCGGGCCGTGGGCGCCATAGGCCAGCACTTGTTCGATGTCAGCGGTTTTCGATGGGCCGGACACCAGCAGCGCGTTGGTCGGCATGCCCTGAGCCCATTCAAATTCTTGCTGCACCTGATAGAAGTTGTCGCGGATTTCGCTGGCCTTGAGCAGAGCGAAATGCACCGGCGGCACCAGGCTCATCAGGCGCGGTTCTTCGCGGGTCGGCCAGAGAATCAGGCTACCTGTTGCCGCTATGGCGCCGAGGGTGCCGGTGAGGCTGGCCGGGGTGTCGTTGAACAACTCGGCTTTCCATTCTTCCATCGGCCGGTTGTAGGATTTCAGCGTTGGCAGGTCAGGATTGTTCGCCCAGTGCTGCGTGACTCGTTGCCCGTGCGCTGTCGTCGGTGCGATCAACAGGCTGGGCAATTGACGGTCGCGCAGCAATTGCTGGAGCTGTGCCGGCCACTCTGCGTCTGAGGTCAGATGGATTTCGGTGTGCACCGCTTCCATCAGCTTGCGCAGTTGCGGGATGCGTTGTTCGGCGCTGTAGGTGTAAGGCTGAGTCACCAGATCGACGTCGAAGTCGTCAGCAATCGGCGTGGTGCCGGTCAGACTTTTGCGCAGTTTGCCGAGGATATTTTGCTTGGCACTCATCAGCGATCTCCCTGTTTGGCCAGATGCTCGCGGGCCATGTCATGCAATGAGCGGGCGGCGGGTTTCGGTGCACTGTGGTTCTGCGTCCATGGGCCGACATTGCTCGGCGCCAGGGCGCGCAGGCGCGTGGCGAAGAAACCGAATAACCGATACAGGGTCGGCGAGCTGTTGAGTTTCGCCCAGGCGTTCCAGATGAAACGTTCCTTGCGCGAGTACTTGCTGCCCTGACCGCGCATCACTTGATGAGGGCTGTCGGGGGCTTTGACGTTCTCTTCGCGTAGGCGACGCAGCAATGCCGGGATAGGAATTTTTACCGGGCACACTTCGCCGCACGCGCCGCACAACGACGAGGCGCTCGGGTGGTCTGGAACCTTCGCCAGACCGACCATGTGCGGGGTGATGATTTTGCCGATTGGCCCCGGATACACCTCACCATAGGTGTGACCGCCGACCCGGGTGTAGACCGGGCAATGGTTCATGCAGGCGCCGCAGCGGATGCAGTTCAAGGTCTGACGCAGTTCACTGTCGGCGAAGGCTTGGCTGCGACCGTTGTCGAGCAGCACCAGATGCACGTCCTGCGGGCCGTCGAGTTCATGTTCCTTGCGTGGACCGGAGATCATGTTGACGTAAGTGGTGATTGGAATGCCCAGCGCCGAGCGGGTCAGCAGCGATAGCAGCGGGACCACGTCGCGCAGGTTTTCCACGACTTTTTCGATACCGGTGACGGCGATGTGGACGGGGGGCACGGTGGTGGTCATGCGCCCGTTGCCTTCGTTTTCCACCAGCAGCAAGGTGCCGGTTTCGGCCACGGCGAAGTTGACGCCGGAGACGCCGATGTCCGCTTCGAAGAATTTCTGCCGCAGGACTCTGCGACCGATCTGAATGAGTTGGTCAACGTCCTTGGTGTATTCCACGCCAAGTTTGTCGTGGAACAAGGACGCGACCTGACCTGCATTCTTGTGGATCGCCGGCATAATGATGTGTGAAGGCTTCTCGTGGTCGAGCTGGACGATGTATTCCCCCATGTCGGACTCCAGACATTCAATGTCTTGAGCCTCGAGGAAATGGTTCATCTCCATCTCTTCGCTGACCATCGATTTGCCCTTGATCACTTGCCGCGCCTCGTGAGCGCGGATGATCGACAAGACGATGCCATTGGCTTCGTCCACCGTTTCCGCCCAGTGCACTGTCACACCGTTGCGGGTCAGGTTTTGTTCCAGTTGCTCGAGCAGGTCGGGCAACTTGGAGAGCGCGCGGGCTCTGATCGAGTTGCCCAGAGCACGCAAGTGTTCTCTTTCGTGGGCATCGCTGAAAGCCGCTGCCCGTTTGGTCATCAGTGAATCCATCGCCGTACGGAAGTTGTTCCGTAGCTGCGGATCACCCAAGGCGTTGTGCGCCCGGGTGCGGAAATCTTCTTCTACGGTGACCGTAGGAATAATCGCCGAGGTACTCATTGCGCACCCCCGGTTCGTTGCCAGAGGAAACTCGCCAGGTGTTGGCCGCGCAGCGCTTCTTTCTGTTTTTCCAGCGAACCGTTGATGTTCATCAAACAGCCGCAGTCCGCACTCAACACCTTGTGTGCGCCGGATTCCTTCAGCGCTCGGGTCTTGTCAGCCACCATCGCGCCGGAAATGTCTGGCATACGGACGCTGAATGTCCCACCGAAGCCACAGCATTCGCTTTCGTGGTCGTGATTGACCCGTTCCACGTTGCTCAACTGCGCCAACAACTCTCGGCCATGCAGGTGAGTGTTCATCTCGCGGCGCGCTGAGCACGAGGTGTGCAGCGCGACTTTCACTGGTGCGCCGCTGTCCTTGAGCTGCACCTTGCAGACGAACAGCAGAAACTCCGCTAACTCATAGGTACGGGCCGCGAGGGCCTGGACCTGTTTGAGTGTGTCCGGCTCGTCCTTGAACAAGTCGGCGTAATGTTCTCGCAGCATGCCGGCGCAGGAGCCCGACGGCACGACCACCGGATAATCCCCGGCAAACAGCGCCAGTTGTGAGCGCGCCACCGTCCGTGCCTGCTCGGTGTAACCCGAGGTGTAGGCCGGTTGTCCGCAGCAGCTCTGCCCTTGCGGGTACTCGACCCGGATCCCTTCGCGCTCCAGCAAATGGATCGCGTCCATCCCGGCTTCCGGGTAGAAGAGGTCGACTACACACGTCCCGAACAGGTAGACCTGCGAGGGTTTCTCGCTGGGGTATTGCCGAGGTTCGGGCAGTGGCGGTGCAACGCGGGTTGCGTTCGGCACCGCGTTGTAAAAAAGCTCGCTCATCAGGCGTGTCTCCGGGTGATCCCGGTTATCCGTCCGCTGAGGCTGCTGAATATAGAGCGCGTTGCTTTCAGCAGCCTTACAGACCGGGTTGTGAATTGCTGACGCCGGAATCACGAACCGGCGTCGGTTATTTCCATGTCGCTTGTAGGCTTCTTGCCGGTTTTAGTGCACCAGCATGCCAGTGAACCAGTAGGCCTGAGCCAAAGTGATCAGGCCGACAATCGTTGCAAAGAATAGGCTGTGCTTGAGGGTGAAGCGGAACAGATCCGACTCCTTGCCCACCAGGCCCGTCGCGGCGCAAGCCACGGCGATCGATTGTGGCGAGATCATCTTGCCGGTCACGCCGCCGCTGGTGTTTGCGGCTACCAGCAACACATCGCTGACACCGATCTGGTGGGCGGTGGTGGCCTGCAACGAGCTGAACAGGGCGTTGGACGAGGTATCGGAGCCGGTGAGGAACACACCAAGCCAGCCGAGGAACGGCGAGAAGAACGGGAATGCAGCGCCGGTCGCGGCCAATACCAGCGCCATGGTGGAAGACATGCCGGAGTAATTGGTGACGAAAGCAAACGCCAACACCATGCCAATCGACAGAATGGGCCAGCGCAGCTCGAACAGTGTCTCTTTAAAAGTGGTAAGACCAGTTTTAACGTTGATCTTAAGTACCAGCATCGAGATCAGTGCGGAGAAGAAGATCGCCGTGCCGGTCGCGGAAATCGGGTCGAATTTGAACACCGCCGCAATCGCCGTGGGCGTTGCCACGATCGGTGCGGTTTTGATCACCAGTTGATCGAGGTGCGCAATTGCGAAGTTGAATACCCAGCTGTACATCGAGCCGCCGGCGGCGAACATCGCCTTGAATGGCTTGAGGGTCCAGATGGTCACCAGCACGGTGAGGATCAGGAACGGCGACCAGGCTTTGAATATTTCCCCCAGGCTGTAGGGCGAAGCTACGGTGGTGCGCTTCTGGCCGAAACCGCCGACGCTGGCGGTGATGGTTGCGCTCGACGTGGCGCCGGCGATTTGCGCGTCGGCGCTGCGTTTCGGCTGCCAGACTTTCAGGAACAAGGTCAGGGAAATCAGGCTGACCAGGGCCGACGTGATGTCCGGCAGTTCCGGGCCAATGAAGTTGGAGGTGAAGTACTGGGTGACGGCAAAGCTCAAGCCCGCAACCAGCGCAGCTGGCCAGGTCTCACGGACGCCGCGCAGGCCATCCATCATGAACACCAGCCAGAACGGTACAAATAACGACAGCAATGGCAGTTGGCGACCGGCCATGGCGCCGATCTTGAATGCGTCGATCCCCGTGACCTGGCCGGCCACGATGATCGGAATCCCCAGTGCGCCGAACGCGACGGGGGCTGTGTTGGCGATCAGGCACAAACCTGCGGCATACAGCGGGTTGAAACCCAGTCCGACGAGGAGGGCGGCGGTAATCGCCACCGGCGCGCCGAAACCGGCGGCCCCTTCGAGGAATGCACCGAAGCAGAAACCGATCAGCAGCACCTGCAAGCGCTGGTCGTCAGTGATAGACAGCACCGAGCTGCGAATAACCTCGAACTGACCACTTTTGACGGTCAGTTTGTAGAGGAATACCGCGGCGACAATGATCCAGGCAATCGGCCATAGACCGTAGGCGAAGCCATACCCGGCAGCGGCGAAGGCCATGTCGACCGGCATCTGGAACGCGAAGATCGCCACGGCAATCGACAGGGCGAGCGTGATGCTGCCGGCTATATGACCTTTGAGGCGGAATACCGCCAAGGCGAGGAAAAAGAAAACGATGGGAATGGCGGCCGCGAGTGCGGACACGCCGAGACTGCCGAGCGGGCTGTAGAGCTGTTGCCAGGTTTGCATATGGGGTGGCCCCTAATTGTTGTTGGTCAGGCACTGTCAGCGTTCTTGGATAATTGGTAAGACCAATTTACAATCGCTGTTGGCTAGGGTAAAAGCCTTCATATCGGTGTGTCAATTTGTCGCCCTGAAACTTTTGTCGAACAAGCGGTGCAGATCGCATCTGATCCGGTTCGGGCCAATGTCGTCTGATAGGTGTCGGCAAGGCGCCGATAGGCCAGAATAGAGAGCCCGGCGATCGGTCGGGGTCGTGGAGAAATGAGTTATGGGGTTTGATCAGATACGTCAGCGCCGTTTGTCTGACGATATTGTCGAGCGACTTGAGGGGATGATTCTCGAGGGCACGTTGAAGTCCGGTGAGCGGCTTCCGGCGGAGCGCACGCTGGCCGAACAATTTGGCGTATCCCGCCCGTCGCTGCGCGAGGCGATTCAGAAACTGGCGGCCAAAGGTCTGCTGGTCAGTCGCCAGGGCGGCGGCAACTATGTGGTTGAGAGTCTGGGTTCAACGTTCAGCGATCCGCTGTTGCAATTGCTTGAAAGCAACCCTGAGGCGCAGCGCGATCTGCTGGAATTTCGCCACACTCTGGAGGCATCGTGTGCCTATTACGCTGCATTACGTGCTACCGACGTTGATCGTGAACGATTGACCGCTGCGTTCGATGAGCTGCAGGACTGCTATTCGCGACACGACGAAATCAGTCGTGCGGAGGAGGGCGCTGCGGACGCGAAATTTCACCTGGCGATTGCCGAGGCCAGTCACAACGCCGTGTTGCTGCACACCATTCGCGGGCTGTTCGATCTGCTCAAGCGCAACGTCGTGACTAATATTGGCGGCATGTACAAGCAGCGCACGGAAACCCGCGACATGCTGATCACTCAGCATCGGGAATTGTATCTGGCGATTATTGAGGGGCGCGCGGAGCAGGCGCGGGAAGTTTCCAGCCGACACATTCTGTATGTGCAGGAAGTGCTGGAAGAGGTGCGGCAAGAGGTTCAGCGCATGGCGCGAGCGGAGCGGCGAAAGGGGAAGTAGCTTTTTTAAAAGCAAAAGATCGCACCGGCGGCAGTTCCTGCGTGTGGGAGATGTATTTCCCTGTAGGAATTGCCGCCGGCTGCGATCTTTTCAGGCAGAAAGACTCAGTCTTCCTTGCCCTTGTTGCGCACGGCACGCTGCAACTCACGACCTGCATCGCGTTCACGCTCGGTGTCACGCTTGTCGTATTCCTTCTTGCCCTTACCCAGAGCGATCTCACACTTGACCATGTGCTTGCTCCAGTACCAGGACAGGCATACGCAGGCGTAACCCTTTTGCTGCACAGCGGCGGCGAGTTTTTCAAGCTCGCGGCGATTGAGCAGCAATTTGCGAGTGCGCACCGGGTCAGCGATGACGTGGGTGCTGGCGGTCATCAGAGGCGTGATGTGACTGCCGAGCAGCCACGCCTCGCCATCCTTGAGCAGCACATAACTGTCGACCAGTTGCAGCTTGCTTGCCCGCAGACTTTTTACTTCCCAGCCGGCCAGGACCAGACCGGCCTCGAACTTATGCTCGATGAAGTAATCGTGTCGCGCTTTTTTGTTCTGCGCGATGGTCCCTGTTGGGTGTTTCTTCTGTTTAGCCATAGGGGCGGCATTATATGGAGATAAATGGCCGTCGGCTACGGTGATGCTGCGTGCTTGAGCAGGTTGAGTGAATGCCGGACAATGCGGCCTCTTTTTCTAACGCTTGGGCGTGATAAACGATGTCGACAGACAAGGTTTCTGTCCACGGCAGTTGGGCTAGCCGCTGGGTATTCATACTCGCCGCGACCGGTTCGGCCGTGGGACTGGGTAGTATCTGGAAATTCCCCTACATGGTCGGGATGTACGGCGGCGGCGCGTTCGTATTGATGTTTCTGGTGTGCATCGCACTGATCGGCATCCCTGTCATGCTCGCTGAAACCCTGATAGGCCGGCGCGCCCGGCAAAGTCCGGCGAATGCCCTGAAGGTGCTGGCGCTTGAGGCTGGGCACTCGCCCAAGTGGTCGTGGGGGGCGTTTGCCGGGATGATCACGGCATTGCTGATTCTGTCTTTCTATAGTGTGGTCGGTGGCTGGTCGCTGGATTACATCATCGACATGGGACGCGGCGACTTTCAGGGCGCTACGGCTGATCAGGTCGGTGCCTATTTTGGCAATGTCATTGCCGATCCTTGGCGTCTGACACTTTGGCACACGATTTTTATGCTGCTGTCCGCGCTCGTCATCGCCAAGGGCGTGGTTGCAGGGCTTGAGCGCAGCCTGCGGATCATGATGCCGCTGCTGTTCGTGATGATTCTGGTGCTGCTGGGGTACAGCATGACCACTGGGCATTTCATGGAAGGCGTGCATTTCATGTTCGACTTTCACCCGGAAAAAGTCCTCGACGGTTTGCTGCCCGCCATGGGCCACGCGTTCTTCTCTTTGAGCGTGGGCGTTGGCTCGATCATGATCTACGGCGCCTACATGCCCAAGAGTGCGTCATTGTCCGGCACGGTTGTCGGCGTGGCATTGCTCGACACGTTTGTTTCGCTGGTGGCCGGTCTGGCCTTGTTTCCTATTGTGTTCGCCGGCGGACTGAACCCTAGCGAGGGGCCAGGCCTGATGTTCGTCAGTCTGCCATTCGCTTTTGGTAATGTGGCTTTCGGTCAGTTGATGGGCGTTGTGTTCTTTGTTCTGGTGGCGGTTGCGGCTTGGAGTTCGGCAATTTCGTTACTTGAGCCCATGGTTGCCTACCTGGTGGAACGCACGAAAGTCAGGCGTGCCTGGGTGACATTCTGGCTGGCATTCACCTGCTGGTTCGTCGGTTTGGGCACGGTGTTCTCCTTCAATATCTGGAAGGAAGCCAAGTTTTTCGTGAGCGAAGGCGGGATGTTCCATCTCTACCAATGGGGCGCGCAGAGTGGCCTTGATTTCTTCGGTGTGATCGATTTCTTCACCTCGCGGATCATGTTGCCGCTGGGTGGGTTGTGTTTCGTGCTGTTTGCCGGGTGGGTGATGGGGCGTGATGCGGTGCGTGACGAGTTGTCGACTCGTAACCCGGCGCTGTTTGCCCTGTCTTTGTTCTTGATGCGCTATGTGGCGCCCATCGGCATTCTTGTAGTGTTTGCCACCCAGCTCTGGAAGTGACGCTTACATGACGACACATATTCAACGATCGGCGCTGCTGCCGTACCCGGCGCAATTTCTTTACGACCTGGTCAACGACGTGGCGCGTTATCCGGAGTTTTTACCGTGGTGCTCGTCGGCTGAAGTGCTGGAAAGCTCGCCCGAGCATATGCGTGCCAGCGTGGGCGTGGCCAAGGGTGGCCTCAGTCAGCATTTCGTGACGCGCAACACGCTGGTACCTGGGCAATCGATCGAAATGAATCTCGAAGAGGGCCCTTTCAATCAGTTGCACGGCGTATGGGTGTTCAAGGTGTTGAACGAGAAGGCCTGCAAGATCAGTTTGGATCTGTCCTTCGACTACGCGGGGCCGCTAGTGCGCGCCACGCTGGGGCCGCTGTTCAATCAGGCTGCGAATACCCTGGTGGATGCGTTCTGCCAGCGTGCCAAGCAGATGCATGGTTGAATCGATGATCGAGATAGAGGTCGTATTTGCGGCCGTTGATCGTCAGGTGCTGCGTACGGTCAGCTTGGTTGAGGGGGCGACCGTGCGATCGGCGGTGTTTGCCTCGGGTATTGATATCGAGTTTCCCGAGTTGAATCTGTCTGAGTGTCCTCTGGGGATTTTTGGCAAAGTGGTTTCTGATCCGGATGCAAGGCTGGTTCAGGCGGGGGATCGAATCGAGATTTACCGGCCGCTGCTCGCCGACCCCAAAGAGGTTCGGCGTTTGCGTGCGGCTAAAGCAGCTGAAGCCAAAGCTCGAAATCAGTAAGCAAGCCAATCTGCAGGCAATAAAAAACCCGGAATTCCCGGGTTTTTTATTGCCTCGCCAATTATTGCGGCGAGGTGTCCAGCGGCTCTGGTGTCGGAACCGGAACGGTTTCTACACCATCGACTTCCTTCTGGATCTGATCCAGCATGGAACCTGGCTTGACCGGTTTTTCCGGTTTTGGCTTCTCGGCGTTTTCAGCAGGAGCGGTCACAGTAGTGCCACTGTCCTTGCCGAGAATGGCTTCGTCACGGCTTACGCCCGGCATGAAGTCACCAGACAGGCTGACAAGCTGGTCGTTTGAGTTAAAAATAACGCTGATGCGTTCCTGTTGGCGTTCACCGCCACCCGGTTGCAGGCTGTACAGATAATCCCAGCGATTGGCATGGAACGTGTCGGTAAGCAGGGGGTTACCCATGATAAACCGTACTTGCGGCCGGGTCATTCCCGGGCGTAACTGGTCTATCATGTCCTGCGTGACGACATTGCCCTGCTGGATGTCGATTTTGTAAACCCCGGGGAATGAACAACCGGCGAGTGCGAGCAGTCCCACAAAGGTGAAACTGGTTAGCAAGAGCTTGGTGTTTTGCATCGGTGGGCGACTTCCACTATCTTGGCTGGGACAACGTAAACGCCGATCATACCCGCATTAAGAGAAGCTGCGAAGCAGCATCGCGAGAAAGCTAACCATGGTTGAAAATAGCGAACTACGCAAAGCCGGTCTGAAAGTGACCCTGCCACGGGTCAAGATCCTGCAAATGCTCGACTCTACCGAGCAGCGTCACATGAGTGCCGAGGACGTCTACAAGGCGTTGATGGAAGCTGGCGAGGACGTCGGTCTGGCCACGGTTTACCGTGTTCTGACCCAGTTTGAAGCGGCTGGTCTCGTGGTCCGTCACAACTTCGACGGTGGCCACGCGGTATTCGAATTGGCCGACGGTGGGCACCACGACCATATGGTTAACGTTGAAACCGGTGAAGTCGTCGAGTTCATCAGCGTGGAAATCGAAAAACTCCAGAATGCAATTGCCGAGGAGCACGGTGTCGAGTTGGTGGATCACAACCTGGTGCTGTACGTACGCAAGAAAAAGTAAGCATGTCGCGCGAATTTCAGGTTCGCGAAACGAGCGAAGGCGACCCAAGGGTCGCCTTCGTGCTTTGTGTCATCTTTAAACTTTGGCGGTGACGACCATCTTTTTCGCATGCGCCAAGGATTCCTTGGTCAGGTCGATGCCGCCCAGCATGCGTGCCACTTCTTCTATTCGGTCGTTCTTGCTCAGCTTGGAGACAGCAGTATGGGTTGCCTGTTCGCCCCGTACCTTGTGTACAAACAGGTGTTGGTGACCTTGCGCCGCCACTTGTGGCAAGTGCGTCACTGTCAGAACCTGTCCGCGTTCACCCAGACGGCGAAGCAATTGGCCGACAATTTCAGCGGTCGGACCGCCAATGCCTACGTCCACCTCGTCGAATACCAGTGTGGGTACGCGGGAGGTTTGCGCGGTAATCACTTGAATTGCCAAGCTGATACGTGACAGTTCGCCACCGGACGCCACTTTCGCCAATGCCTTCAGGGGTTGGCCGGGGTTGGCGCTGACCAGCAGTTCGACTTGCTCCAGCCCGTTGGGCAGAAGTTCTTCGCTGCTATTGGCGCGCAGCTCAATGGTGAACCGCCCGCCCGGCATGCCCAGGCGTTGAATTTCCTGCTCTACCGCGCTGGCGAGGCTGCCGGCGGCCTGATGGCGCAAATCACTCAGCTCGCGGGCCTTCTCCTGATAATGGCGAGCATAAGAGGCTAGCTCTTCGCTCAAGCGCTCGATGGATTCGTCGTTGGCATTGAGCGTTTCGATTTCATCCAGCAGTTTCTGCTGCATTTCACTGACTTCGGTTGGTTGAATCCTGTGCTTGCGCGCCAGCGTGTAAATGGCATCCAGTCGCTCTTCCAGATATTGCAGGCGAGCCGGGTCGGCATCGAAGTTATCAAGGAAGCGATTGAGTTCACCAACGGCTTCTTCAACCTGGATCTGCGCGCTGGTCAGCAAGCTGCTTGCTTCGCCCAGTGCGCCGACCGAATTGTTCACACTCGATAAGCGATTGAGGCTGGCGGTCAGCGCATTCAGCACGTTGCCGGAATCACTTTCGCTGCATTGCTCGACCACTTGTCGACAAATACCCAGCAAGGTTTCGGCGTTGGTCAGGTTTTTGTGTTCCTGCTCCAACTGCTCGAGTTCGTTATCGCCGAGGCCGAGATTTTCCAGTTCTTCGAGCTGGTAGCTGAGCAGTTGATGGCGCGCGCGTTGTTCGTCGCCGGAATTGGAGAGGCGCTCCAGCTCCTGGCGTGTCTGGCGCCAACGCTGCGCGGCCAGATGCACTTGGCGCGCCAGGTCGGTAGCGCCGGCGTATTCGTCCAGCAGTCGGCGATGGGTGTCGGTTTTCAGCAGGGACTGGTGTTCATGCTGGCTATGGATATCGATCAGCAATTCGCCGAGAGCCTTGAGATCACCCAGCGGGCAGGGCGTGCCGTTGATATAGCCGCGCGAACGACCTTCGCAGGTGATGACCCGGCGCAGGATGCAGGGGCCGTCGATGTCCAGGTCGCGTTCGGCTAGCCAGGCGCGGGCTTCGGGGATATCGATCAGGTCGAAAGTCGCCAGAATATCGGCCTTGTCGGCGCCCGGGCGCACTACGCCACTGTCGGCACGATCGCCAAGGGTCAGGCCCAGGGCGTCGAGCATGATCGATTTGCCTGCGCCGGTTTCCCCTGTGATCACGCTCATCCCGCGATCGAGTTCGAGATCGAGATGTTCAACGATGGCGTAGTTGTGTACAGACAGGTGCACCAGCATAAAGGCCGCTCCCAGGCTTTAGGTCTGGTTATTTATACAGTGTTTTGTTTCGGGCTGACAATGCCCCCTCTTAGCTCGATTCGCTTGATCGGAAAAATTTCTTAGTGCATTGAGGAATGAGAAAGCGGCACTTTTTTGTAGGGTTAATCATTGAAGCCCCTTGAAGCCTGATTTTGCGGCCCCATATATCGGGACAGAAGCGCGAGTCGAACTCGCGGACGATATTGAAAGGAGAATTCTATGGCTGACGAACAGACAGTAGATAAGCAAAACCCAGAAGCCAATCCAACGCCCGAGGGTTCGGGTGACGACCTGGCGACCCGTGTACAAGTGCTCGAAGAGCAATTGGCCGCCGCGCAGGATCAGTCTCTGCGTGTTGCCGCTGATCTGCAGAACGTCCGTCGTCGTGCCGAGCAAGACGTCGAGAAAGCGCACAAGTTTGCGCTGGAAAAATTCGCCAGCGATCTGTTGCCGATTGTCGACAGCCTGGAGCGCGGCCTCGAGCTGTCGAACCCGGACGACGAAAGTATTCGTCCGATGCGCGAGGGGATCGAGCTGACGCTGAAAATGTTCCACGACACCCTCAAGCGTTATCAGCTTGAAGCGATCGATCCGCATGGCGAACCGTTCAATGCCGTTCACCATCAGGCGATGGCCATGCAGGAAAGCGCCGACGTAGAGCCGAACAGCGTTCTGAAGGTGTTCCAGAAGGGCTACCAGCTCAACGGCCGCTTGTTGCGCCCGGCCATGGTCGTGGTCAGCAAGGCGCCTGCGCCAGTTTCGCCTTCTATTGATGAGCAGGCTTGAAATTAGCCGCAAGGCCCCCATTTAGAAGTCAAGCGTTTAAGTGCTACCGCAGTTAGCCACCACTGCTGCGGCATCCAAATCCAAAGTTTCGGGAGAGTTAACATGGGCAAAATTATCGGTATCGACCTGGGGACTACCAACTCCTGCGTCTCCGTGCTGGAAAACGGCAAAGCAAAAGTTATTGAAAACGCTGAAGGCGCGCGTACCACGCCGTCGATCATCGCTTACGCCAACGATGGCGAAATTCTGGTAGGTCAGTCGGCCAAGCGTCAGGCTGTTACCAACCCGCACAACACTCTGTACGCCGTAAAGCGTCTGATCGGTCGTCGTTTCGACGAAGAAGTTGTGCAGAAAGACATTCAGATGGTCCCTTACAAGATCGTCAAGGCTGACAACAACGACGCTTGGGTTGAAGTAAACGGCCAGAAAATGGCCCCGCCACAAATCTCGGCTGAAATTCTGAAGAAAATGAAGAAGACCGCCGAAGATTACCTCGGCGAGCCAGTGACTGAGGCGGTAATCACCGTTCCGGCTTACTTCAACGACAGCCAGCGTCAGGCGACCAAAGACGCCGGCCGCATCGCCGGTCTGGACGTAAAACGTATCATCAACGAACCAACCGCCGCCGCTCTGGCTTACGGTATGGACAAGGCCAAGGGCGATCACACCGTGATCGTTTACGACCTGGGTGGCGGTACTTTCGACGTTTCGGTGATCGAGATCGCTGAAGTTGACGGCGAGCACCAGTTCGAAGTGTTGGCCACCAACGGTGACACGTTCCTGGGCGGTGAAGACTTCGACATTCGTCTGATCGACTACCTCGTGGACGAATTCAAGAAAGAAAGCGGCATGAACCTCAAAGGTGATCCGCTGGCCATGCAGCGCCTGAAAGAAGCCGCTGAGAAAGCCAAGATCGAGCTGTCGTCCGCTCAGTCGACCGACGTGAACCTGCCGTACATCACTGCAGACGCCACCGGTCCTAAGCACCTGAACGTCAAGATCTCGCGTGCCAAGCTCGAAGCTCTGGTTGAAGACCTGGTTCAGCGCACCATCGAACCTTGCCGCATCGCCATGAAAGACGCAGGTCTGGACGTTGGCGCGATCAACGACGTGATCCTGGTCGGCGGTCAGACTCGTATGCCGCTGGTACAGAAGCTGGTAACCGATTTCTTCGGTAAAGAAGCACGTAAAGACGTTAACCCGGACGAAGCGGTTGCCATGGGTGCTGCGATTCAGGGCGCTGTTCTGGCTGGCGACGTGAAAGACGTTCTGCTGCTCGACGTCAGCCCGCTGACCCTGGGTATCGAAACCATGGGTGGCGTGATGACCGCGCTGATCGAGAAAAACACCACGATTCCTACCAAGAAATCGCAAGTGTTCTCGACTGCCGACGACAACCAGGGCGCTGTGACCATTCATGTTCTGCAAGGTGAGCGTAAGCAAGCCACACAAAACAAATCCCTGGGCAAGTTCGACCTGGCCGACATTCCACCCGCTCCACGTGGCGTGCCGCAGATCGAAGTGACTTTCGACATCGATGCCAACGGCATCCTGCACGTTGGTGCGAAAGACAAGGCCACCGGCAAGACTCAGTCGATCGTGATCAAGGCCAACTCCGGTCTGTCCGACGAAGAAATCGAGCGCATGGTGCGTGACGCCGAAGCGAACGCTGACGAAGATCGCAAGTTCGAAGAACTGGCCGTCGCCCGTAACCAAGGTGATGCACTGGTTCACTCGACTCGCAAAATGGTCTCCGAAGCTGGCGACAAGGTCAGCGCCGAAGAGAAGACTGCGATCGAAGCCGCTGTGGTCGCTCTGGAAGCCGCTGTTAAAGGCGACGACAAGGCTGCCATCGAAGCCAGGGTTGAAGAGCTGTCGAAACTCTCCGCTCCGGTTGCTCAGAAGATGTACGCCGACCAGGCTCAGCCAGCTGATGGTGCAGCCCCGCAAGGCGAATCGGCTGAGAAACCTGAAGACGTGGTCGATGCAGAGTTCGAAGAAGTCAAAGACCACAAGTAAGTTGTTGGTCGGCCGGTTGACTGCCTTTCGGCGGTGACTGGTAGGATGTCGCCGCGCGGGAGCTTGCTCCCGCGTTGGTGTATCTGGAATACGCGAATTTTTACAGCATGCGACAGCGTTCGGATGCTGGCGGTATGGCTGAAAATGCTCCTGCTTTTCACGTCGAAAGTACCGCATGAATCACAGACCAGGATCGTTGAATTGACGTGAGTTGGGTCCGGGCCTGTATTGGGGCTCAACGAGTTTGGCGAGGCTCAGGAGGGGTTTGCCGAACGTCCTTAAGAGTGCAAAGACTTATGGCAAAGCGTGACTATTACGAGGTGTTGGGTGTTGAGCGTGGCGCGAGCGACGCAGACCTGAAAAAGGCCTATCGCCGTTTGGCGATGAAGCATCACCCGGACCGTAATCCCGATGACAAAGCATCGGAAGAACTGTTCAAAGAGGCCAATGAGGCCTACGAAGTATTGTCCGACTCGAGCAAGCGAGCGGCGTTCGACCAGTATGGTCATGCCGGTGTCGACCCAAGCATGGGGGGAGGCGGTGCCGGTTTCGGTGGTCAGAACTTCTCCGACATCTTTGGCGATGTCTTCAGTGACTTCTTCGGTGGCGGTCGCGGTGGTTCCCGTGGCGGGGCTCAGCGTGGCAGCGACTTGCGCTACACCCTGGAACTGAATCTGGAAGAAGCGGTGCGCGGCACAACCGTGAATATCCGCGTTCCGACACTGGTCAATTGCAAGCCGTGCGATGGTTCAGGTGCCAAAAAAGGCTCGTCACCTTCGACTTGCCCGACGTGTGGCGGCATCGGTCAGGTGCGCATGCAGCAGGGCTTCTTCTCGGTGCAGCAAACCTGCCCGCGTTGCCATGGCCAGGGCAAGATCATTTCCGATCCGTGCGACTCCTGCCACGGTGACGGCCGCGTTGAAGAGTACAAAACCCTGTCGGTCAAAGTGCCGGCCGGCGTCGATACTGGCGACCGCATTCGTCTGTCTGGCGAAGGCGAGGCGGGTACTCAAGGTGGTCCGACTGGTGACCTGTATGTCGTCATCAACGTGCGAGAGCACGACATCTTTCAGCGTGACGGCAAACATCTGTTCTGCGAAGTGCCGATCAGCTTTGTCGATGCAGCGCTGGGCGGCGAGCTGGAAATTCCGACCCTCGACGGTCGCGTCAAACTGAAAATCCCTGAAGGTACCCAGACCGGCAAGCAGTTCCGCGTGCGCGGCAAGGGTGTGGCTCCTGTGCGTGGCGGTGGTGCGGGCGACTTGATGTGCCGTGTAGCGGTCGAGACGCCGGTCAACCTGAATCGTCGTCAGCGCGAATTGCTGGAAGAGTTCCGCAGCTCCCTGGCCGATGACAACAGCCACTCGCCGAAAACCACGGGTTGGTTTGACGGTGTGAAGCGCTTCTTCGGCGACTTGTAAGGAGTGGGCATGCGACGTATTGCAGTGATGGGCGCCGCCGGGCGCATGGGTAAAATTCTGGTGGAGGCCGTGCAGCAGCGCGCGCCACTGACCGGGTTGACTGCCGCTGTCGTCCGTCCTGGCAGCACGCTGATCGGGGTGGATGCCGGTGAGTTGGCTTCGCTGGGGCGAATTGGCGTGCCGCTCTCCGGTCATGTGGAAGCGGTCGCTGATGAATTCGATGTATTGATCGACTTCACGCTGCCGGAAGTGATGCTGAAAAATTTGGCGTTCTGTCGTAAGGCAGGCAAGGCCATGGTTATCGGCACCACCGGGCTGGATGCGGCGCAAAAGCAATTGCTGGCCGAGGCGGGTAAGGATATTCCCATCGTCTTTGCCGCCAACTTCAGTGTAGGCGTCAACCTTTCGCTGAAGCTGCTGGACATGGCGGCGCGCGTGCTGGGTGATGATGCCGACATCGAAATCATCGAGGCTCACCACCGCCACAAGATCGATGCGCCGTCGGGTACGGCGTTGCGCATGGGTGAGGTGATTGCCGGTGCGCTGGATCGTGATCTGCAGAAAGTTGCAGTCTACGGCCGTGAAGGCCATACCGGTGCCCGCGAGCGCGAAACCATCGGTTTTGCCACGGTTCGTGGTGGGGATGTGGTGGGTGATCACACGGTGCTGTTCGCCTGTGAGGGTGAGCGTCTGGAGATCACCCATAAGGCGTCGAGCCGCATGACGTTCGCCAAGGGCGCGGTGCGTGCGGCGTTGTGGCTGGACGGTCGCGAACCGGGCCTGTACGACATGCAAGACGTGCTCGACCTGCGTTGATTGATCGTTTGAACCCGGCGCAAACGCCCTGTTTGCGCTGGATTTTCTCCGCCGAGCGACGTCCTGTCGCATTCTCCGGCCTTTTAGGCTCATTAGCGGTGGACCCAAAAAGCCTTTTTCTGTAAGCTACAGCTTTAGTGTGTCCACTAAAAGCGAGCAGAATAATTCAGTGAAGAAGCGGGGTGACGTGTCCATACGTCACTCCGCTTTTTTACAACCTGCGATCGCCCTTTCATGCGTTATTTACGGGAGGTCTTCTTGACTAAGCCAGCCATACTTGCCCTTGCTGATGGCAGCATTTTTCGCGGCGAAGCCATTGGAGCCGACGGTCAAACCGTTGGTGAGGTGGTGTTCAACACCGCAATGACCGGCTATCAGGAAATCCTTACCGATCCTTCCTACGCCCAACAGATCGTTACCCTGACTTACCCGCACATCGGCAACACCGGCACCACGCCCGAAGACGCCGAGTCCGACCGCGTCTGGTCCGCTGGTCTGGTCATCCGTGACTTGCCGCTGGTGGCGAGCAACTGGCGCAACACGATGTCCCTGTCTGATTACCTGAAAGCCAACAATGTTGTGGCGATCGCCGGTATCGACACCCGTCGTCTGACCCGCATCCTGCGTGAAAAAGGTGCACAGAACGGCTGCATCATGGCCGGTGACAACATCTCTGAAGAAGCCGCCATTGCTGCCGCGCAAGGCTTTCCGGGCCTCAAGGGAATGGATCTGGCGAAAGTCGTCAGCACCAAGGCTCAATACGAATGGCGCTCCACTGTCTGGGATCTGAAAACCGACAGCCACGCGACCATCGAAGCTTCCGAGTTGCCTTACCACGTCGTTGCCTACGACTTTGGCGTCAAGCTGAACATTCTGCGCATGCTGGTTGAGCGCGGCTGCCGCGTTACCGTGGTCCCGGCGCAAACTCCGGCCGCTGACGTACTGGCTCTGAAGCCGGACGGTGTGTTCCTGTCCAACGGCCCTGGTGATCCGGAGCCGTGCGACTACGCGATCCAGGCGATCAAGGACGTGCTGGAAACCGAAACTCCGGTATTCGGCATTTGCCTCGGTCACCAGTTGCTGGCGCTGGCCTCCGGTGCCAAGACCCTGAAAATGGGCCATGGTCACCACGGTGCCAACCACCCGGTGCAGGACCTGGACACGGGCGTCGTGATGATCACCAGCCAGAACCACGGTTTTGCGGTAGACGAAGAAACGCTGCCTGCCAACGTCCGCGCGATTCACAAATCGCTGTTCGACGGCACCCTGCAAGGCATCGAGCGCACCGACAAAAGTGCGTTCAGCTTCCAGGGTCACCCTGAGGCGAGCCCGGGCCCGAACGATGTCGCGCCACTGTTCGACCGCTTCATCAACGAGATGGCCAAGCGACGCTAAGCGTTCGCCTTGAGACTGTAGAGAGAAGCCCTTCGAGGGCGGCCCCGACACCGGCGGCCCCCTCGAGACTTCAGAAATCGATCAAGACGGCTTGCCGACTGACCTGCGGATTTGAGTGACAAACCCATGCCAAAACGTACAGACATTAAAAGCATCCTGATTCTTGGCGCTGGCCCGATCGTTATCGGCCAGGCTTGCGAATTCGACTACTCCGGCGCCCAGGCCTGCAAGGCCCTGCGCGAAGAGGGTTACCGCGTCATCCTGGTGAACTCCAACCCGGCCACCATCATGACCGACCCGGACATGGCTGACGCCACGTACATCGAACCGATCAAGTGGCAGACTGTTGCCAAGATCATCGAAAAAGAACGTCCCGATGCAGTGTTGCCAACCATGGGCGGCCAGACTGCTCTGAACTGCGCCCTGGATCTGGAGCGCGAAGGCGTTCTGGAGAAGTTCGGCGTGGAGATGATCGGTGCCAACGCCGACACCATCGACAAGGCTGAAGACCGTTCGCGTTTCGACAAGGCGATGAAATCCATCGGCCTGGCCTGCCCGCGTTCCGGTATCGCCCACAGCATGGAAGAAGCCAACGCAGTCCTCGAAACGTTGGGTTTTCCGTGCATCATCCGTCCGTCCTTCACCATGGGCGGCACTGGTGGCGGTATCGCTTACAACCGTGAAGAGTTCGAAGAAATCTGCGCCCGTGGTCTGGACCTGTCGCCAACCAAAGAGCTGCTGATCGACGAATCCCTGATCGGCTGGAAAGAATATGAAATGGAAGTTGTCCGCGACAAAAAGGACAACTGCATCATCGTCTGCTCGATCGAAAACTTCGACCCGATGGGCGTGCACACCGGTGACTCGATCACTGTCGCCCCGGCTCAGACCCTGACCGACAAGGAATACCAGATCCTGCGTAACGCCTCCCTGGCGGTACTGCGCGAGATCGGCGTCGAGACCGGCGGTTCCAACGTTCAATTCGGTATCTGCCCGAACACTGGCCGTATGGTCGTGATCGAAATGAACCCGCGTGTATCGCGTTCCTCGGCGCTGGCTTCGAAAGCCACCGGTTTCCCGATCGCCAAAGTCGCGGCCAAACTGGCTGTGGGTTACACCCTCGACGAACTGTCGAACGACATCACCGGTGGGAAGACCCCGGCGTCCTTCGAGCCGTCCATCGACTACGTCGTGACCAAGCTGCCCCGCTTCGCCTTCGAGAAATTCGCCAAGGCTGACGCACGCCTGACCACGCAGATGAAATCGGTCGGCGAAGTCATGGCTATCGGCCGTACCTTCCAGGAATCCCTGCAGAAAGCCCTGCGCGGTCTGGAGGTTGGTGTTTGCGGTCTGGACGAGAAGCTCGACCTGAGCAATCCGGAAAGCATGAGCGTGCTCAAGCGCGAACTGACTGTGCCGGGCGCCGAGCGTATCTGGTACGTGGCAGACGCCTTCCGTGCGGGCATGACTGTCGAAGACATCTTCGGCATGAACATGATCGACCCGTGGTTCCTGGTGCAGATCGAAGATCTGATCAAGGACGAAGAGAAGGTCAAGACCCTCGGTCTGTCCGCTATCGACCGCGACCTGATGTTCAAGCTCAAGCGCAAAGGCTTCTCCGATCAGCGTCTGGCCAAGTTGCTGGGCGTTACCGAGAAAAACCTGCGCACTCACCGTCACAAGCTGGAAGTGTTCCCGGTCTACAAGCGCGTTGACACCTGCGCGGCCGAGTTCGCCACCGACACTGCTTACCTGTACTCGACTTACGAGGAAGAGTGCGAAGCGGCGCCGTCCGGTCGCGACAAAATCATGATTCTGGGCGGCGGTCCGAACCGTATCGGTCAGGGTATCGAGTTCGACTACTGCTGCGTTCACGCGGCCCTCGCTCTGCGCGAAGACGGTTACGAGACCATTATGGTCAACTGCAACCCGGAAACCGTGTCCACCGACTACGACACGTCCGACCGTCTGTACTTCGAGCCGGTAACGCTGGAAGACGTGCTGGAAATCTGCCGCGTCGAGAAGCCCAAAGGTGTGATCGTCCAGTACGGCGGCCAGACTCCGCTGAAACTGGCTCGTGCTCTGGAAGCTGCCGGCGTACCGATCATCGGCACCAGCCCTGACGCCATCGACCGCGCTGAAGACCGTGAGCGCTTCCAGCAAATGGTTGAGCGTCTGAACTTGCGTCAGCCGCCAAACGCCACCGTGCGTAGCGAAGACGAAGCTGTTCGCGCTGCTGCGAAGATCGGTTATCCGCTGGTGGTGCGCCCGTCCTACGTGCTGGGCGGTCGCGCAATGGAGATCGTCTACAAGGAAGACGAGCTCAAGCGTTACCTGCGTGACGCGGTGCAGGTGTCCAACGACAGCCCGGTGCTGCTCGATCACTTCCTCAACTGCGCCATCGAGATGGACGTTGATGCGGTCTGCGACGGCAAGGACGTGGTGATCGGCGCGATCATGCAGCACATCGAACAGGCTGGCGTTCACTCCGGTGACTCCGCGTGCTCGCTGCCGCCTTACTCGCTGCCGGCGCACATCCAGGACGAGATGCGCGAACAGGTCAAGAAAATGGCCCTGGAGTTGGGTGTTGTCGGCCTGATGAACGTGCAGTTGGCGCTGCAAGGCGAAGACATCTACGTCATCGAGGTGAACCCGCGCGCTTCCCGTACCGTACCGTTCGTCTCCAAGTGCATCGGTGTTTCCCTGGCGATGATCGCGGCTCGCGTGATGGCCGGTAAAACCCTGAAAGAAATTGGTTTCACCAAGGAAATCATCCCGAACTTCTACAGCGTGAAAGAGGCGGTCTTCCCGTTCGCCAAATTCCCTGGCGTTGACCCGATCCTCGGCCCAGAGATGAAGTCCACTGGTGAAGTGATGGGTGTTGGCGACACCTTCGGCGAAGCTTTCGCCAAGGCCCAAATGGGTGCCAGCGAAGTGCTGCCGACCGGCGGTACTGCATTCATCAGCGTGCGTGACGACGACAAGCCGCTGGTTGCAGGCGTAGCCCGTGATCTGATCAACTTGGGCTTCGAAGTGGTCGCGACTGCCGGCACTGCCAAGCTGATCGAAGCTGCGGGCCTGAAAGTGCGCCGTGTGAACAAGGTGACCGAGGGGCGTCCGCACGTGGTCGACATGATCAAGAATGACGAAGTCACTCTGATCATCAACACCACTGAAGGTCGTCAGTCGATCGCCGACTCCTACTCCATTCGTCGTAATGCCTTGCAGCACAAGATTTACTGCACCACCACCATTGCTGCTGGCGAAGCTATCTGTGAAGCGCTGAAATTCGGTCCTGAAAAAACCGTGCGCCGCTTGCAGGATCTACACGCAGGATTGAAGGCATGAGCATAATCAAGTACCCAATGACTGTTCAGGGCGCTCGCGCCCTGGAAGAAGAGCACACTCACCTGACCAAGGTCGTTCGTCCAAAGCTTAGCCAGGACATCGGTACGGCCCGCGAGTTGGGTGACTTGAAGGAAAACGCTGAATACCATGCCGCTCGTGAACAGCAAGGCATGGTCGAAGCGCGGATTCGTGATATTGAGGGCCGGATTCAGAATCAGGTGATCATCGATGTCACGACGATTCCTCATACCGGTAAAGTTATTTTCGGCACCACCGTTGAAATCGCTAATGTCGAAACTGATGAAAGCGTCACTTACCACATCGTGGGTGAGGATGAGGCTGACTTCAAACTCGGCAAGATTTCAGTCGGTTCTCCTCTTGCTCGAGCTTTGATCGGCAAGGAAGAGGGTGATGTGGTTGCTGTGAAAACGCCAGGTGGCGTTATCGAGTATGAGATTGTCGAAGTCCGTCACATCTGAAACCGGGCGCCCGCTACGCGCGGGCGCCATGCTTTGGCAACTGACCCAGATGTTGTGGGTCGGTGGTCTTTGGTTGATTCATTTTGGTTTGCAGCCGGCGTTGGGCCAGATTGGCCTGGCGCAGTTGCTGATTGATGAAATCGCCAGTGCATTTGAAGTGCTGGTGGTGGGTTTTTCCGCCGCATGCTTGATTTTTCAGGCCTTGGTGCTGGTGCAGGCCGAGGGCCTTGGCAGTCTATGGCAAGATTTTCGCGGGCAGGTGCTGTTGATGGCGTTGAATGCGTGTGCGATGTTTGTCGCCGTGCGTATCGGCTGGCCGGATGCTCAGCGCTGGCAGGTATTCAGTTATCTGGTTCTGGGGTTTTCCGGGTTGGTGCTGGTGCTGCAGCCGGTACCTGGATGGAGTGGCAGGGTGCGCGAAGCACACCCTTGACCCTTGTCATCACTTGAAGCGATGAACGTTCGACAGCTGCTTGTTGACGCTGAAGTTCTTGCGGTAAACCAGTGCCATCTTGCCGATGACCTGTACCAGGTCAGCCTTGCCGACCTTGCACAGTTCTGCGATGTGCGCCAGGCGCGACTCGCGATCAAGGATGTTGAGCTTGATTTTGATCAGCTCGTGATCCGCCAATGCGCGTTCAAGTTCGGCTAAAACACCTTCAGTCAAACCGTTGTCAGCCACAGTCAAGACTGGTTTCAGATGATGGCCAATGGATTTGTACTGTTTCTTCTGCTCTTGAGTGAGCGGCATAATCTGACCCTTTCGTCTGGATTCTGTAAAATGGCGGCCATTTTACCCGAGGGTTCGTGGATCCGCCCAATTAATCACGACCCTTATCATCGAGGTGCCCAATGGCGCGTTCCAAGACAAGCCTTGGTTGGCTGAAAAGACATGTCAATGATCCCTATGTGAAGCAAGCGCAGAAGGATGGCTACCGCTCGCGTGCGAGTTACAAGCTTCTGGAGGTTCAAGAGAAATACAAGCTGATCCGTCCGGGCATGAGTGTTGTCGATCTGGGGGCTGCGCCTGGTGGCTGGTCGCAGGTTACTAGCCGGCTGATCGGTGGTCAGGGGCGTCTGATTGCCTCGGACATCCTGGAAATGGACAGTATTCCGGACGTGACCTTCATTCAGGGCGACTTCACCGAGGACGCAGTACTCGCGCAGATCCTGGATGCCGTCGGTAATTCGCAGGTAGACCTTGTGATTTCCGATATGGCCCCCAATATGAGTGGTACACCTGAAGTGGACATGCCCAAAGCCATGTTCCTTTGCGAGTTGGCGCTTGATCTGGCGGAGCGGATACTCAAGCCGGGTGGTAATTTCGTAATCAAGATTTTTCAGGGCGAAGGGTTTGATGTTTACCTGAAGGATGCCCGCAAGAAGTTCGACAAGATCCAGATGATCAAACCGGATTCTTCTCGTGGCAGCTCCCGCGAGCAGTACATGCTGGCTTGGGGTTATCGCGGGCGTAGTGAGTAAAACGGGTTTTTTTCACGGGGGTGATAGGTTTTTCGTATTTTGCCCCGAGCGCTTTAGCGAATATTGTGTAGAAAGTGTTTCACAAAGGGTTACAGACGGCGCCTGCCAGAGTTGTAGGTAATGTAGTAAGTTAGGCCGGTGAATATCATGCGAAGCGCGCGCCAGTAGCGGAGCTTGCTTCAGAGGGTAGTTAATTGAACGATATGGCAAAGAATTTGATCCTGTGGTTGATCATCGCGGCTGTCCTGGTGACGGTGATGAACAACTTCTCCAGCCCTAACGAGCCGCAGACCCTCAACTATTCCGACTTCATCCAGCAGGTCAAGGATGGCAAGGTCGAGCGCGTAGCGGTTGATGGCTATGTGATTACCGGCAAGCGCAACGACGGCGACAGCTTCAAGACCATTCGTCCCGCTATTCAGGACAATGGCCTGATCGGTGATCTGGTCGATAACCACGTTGTGGTCGAGGGCAAGCAACCTGAGCAGCAGAGCATCTGGACCCAGCTTCTGGTAGCCAGCTTCCCGATCCTGGTGATTATCGCGGTGTTCATGTTCTTCATGCGCCAGATGCAGGGCGGCGCTGGCGGCAAGGGCGGACCGATGAGCTTCGGCAAGAGCAAGGCGCGCCTGCTCTCCGAAGATCAGGTCAAGACTACTTTGGCTGACGTTGCCGGTTGCGACGAAGCCAAGGAAGAAGTGGGTGAGTTGGTAGAGTTCCTGCGTGATCCGGGCAAGTTCCAGCGTCTGGGTGGTCGTATCCCTCGTGGTGTGCTGATGGTGGGGCCTCCGGGTACCGGTAAGACTTTGCTGGCCAAGGCTATCGCTGGCGAAGCCAAAGTGCCTTTCTTCACCATTTCCGGTTCTGACTTCGTCGAAATGTTCGTCGGTGTCGGTGCCAGCCGTGTGCGTGACATGTTCGAGCAGGCGAAGAAACATGCGCCTTGCATCATTTTCATCGACGAAATCGACGCTGTCGGTCGCCACCGTGGCGCCGGCATGGGGGGTGGTCACGACGAGCGTGAGCAGACCCTCAACCAGTTGCTGGTTGAGATGGACGGCTTCGAAATGAATGACGGCATCATTGTGATTGCTGCAACCAACCGTCCTGACGTACTCGATCCGGCATTGCTGCGTCCGGGCCGTTTCGACCGTCAGGTTGTGGTCGGCCTGCCAGATATTCGTGGTCGCGAGCAGATTCTCAAGGTTCACATGCGCAAAGTGCCAATGGGTGACGACGTTGCTCCGGCCGTTATCGCTCGCGGTACTCCGGGCTTCTCCGGTGCCGACTTGGCCAACCTGGTCAACGAAGCGTCGCTGTTCGCTGCTCGTAGCGGCAAACGCATCGTCGAGATGAAAGAGTTCGAGTTGGCCAAAGACAAGATCATGATGGGCGCCGAGCGAAAATCGATGGTCATGTCCGAGAAAGAAAAGCAGAACACTGCTTATCACGAAGCTGGCCACGCCATTGTCGGTCGTGTTGTGCCTGAGCATGACCCGGTCTACAAGGTTTCGATTATCCCGCGCGGTCGTGCGTTGGGTGTGACCATGTTCCTGCCGGAAGAAGATCGTTACAGTCTGTCCAAGCGTGCGCTGATCAGCCAGATTTGCTCGCTGTACGGTGGCCGTATCGCTGAAGAAATGACCTTGGGCTTCGACGGTGTAACCACTGGTGCTTCCAACGACATCATGCGTGCCAGTCAGATTGCACGGAACATGGTGACCAAGTGGGGTCTTTCGGAAAAACTCGGTCCGTTGATGTACGCCGAAGAAGAGGGTGAAGTGTTCCTCGGGCGTGGTGGTGGCGGTCAGGGCGCCAGTTTCTCTGGTGAGACTGCGAAGCTTATCGATTCCGAAGTGCGCAGCATCATTGATCAGTGCTACGGCACGGCCAAGCAGATCCTCACGGATAATCGTGACAAGCTGGATGCAATGGCTGACGCGCTGATGAAGTATGAAACGATTGATGCTGAGCAGATCGACGACATCATGGCCGGTCGCACGCCTCGCGAGCCTCGCGATTGGTCGGGTGGTGCGGGTACGCCGCCGCCTCCTGTCGTTCAGGATGAGCGTCCGGAAAAACCGATTGGCGGTCCGGCTGCTGATGTTTAAGGTTTGAAATGACTTCTGTACAGTCCCTGACCCGGTTGCCTTGCGGCAACCGGGTTCTTGATTTTTCCCAGACGCATGTCATGGGTATTCTCAATGTAACTCCCGATTCTTTCTCTGACGGCGGCCGATACAGCCAGCTCGACGTGGCCTTGCGCCACGCTGAAGCCATGGTCGCCGCAGGTGCGACGCTGATCGATGTGGGTGGCGAGTCCACCCGTCCTGGCGCTCGTACGGTTTCGCCGCTGGAAGAGCTTGAGCGCGTGGCGCCAATCGTCGAGCTGATCAATCGCGAACTTGATGTCATCATCTCGGTCGATACGTCGACTCCGGCGGTGATGCGCGAAACTGCGAGACTGGGTGCCGGATTGATCAATGATGTGCGGTCACTGCGGCGCGATGGTGCATTGGATGCGGCGGCGGCTACGGGGTTGCCGGTGTGTCTGATGCATATGCTGGGTGAGCCTGGTGATATGCAGGATGATCCGCGCTATCAGAATGTCACTCGGGAAGTGAGCGAATTTCTCGCTGAGCGGATGGCTCAATGCGCGTTGGCAGGTATTGCTGCCGAGCGTGTCATACTTGATCCTGGTTTCGGATTCGCCAAAACCCTGGAGCACAACCTAAGCTTGTTCAAGCATATGGAGGCTCTGCATAAGCTAGGTCGACCTTTGTTGGTTGGTGTATCTCGGAAAAGCATGATTGGTCACGCCTTGAATCGTCCTGTGGGCGAGCGTCTGCATGGTGGTCTCGCACTGGCTGCGCTCGCGTCAATCAAGGGCGCACGTATATTGCGCGTCCATGATGTGGCGGAAACGGTAGACGTGGTGCGGATGATCGCGGCCGTTGAGTCGGCTGAATAAGAACGATGGAGCAGTTATGAGCAAGAAATACTTTGGTACTGACGGCATTCGTGGTCGAGTCGGGGAATATCCGATTACTCCTGACTTCATGCTCAAGCTCGGCTGGGCTGCTGGCATGGCGTTCCGCAAGATGGGCGCCTGCAAAGTGCTGGTTGGCAAAGACACGCGCATCTCCGGTTATATGTTTGAATCGGCGCTTGAAGCTGGACTGACTTCGGCGGGGGCGGATGTAATGCTGCTTGGTCCGATGCCGACGCCGGCCATTGCCTATCTGTCGCGCACGTTCCAGGCTGAAGCCGGCATCGTGATCAGTGCTTCGCACAACCCGCATGATGATAACGGCATCAAGTTCTTCTCAGGTAAAGGTACCAAGTTGCCGGATGAGCTGGAATTGATGATCGAAGAGTTGCTCGACACTCCAATGACCGTGGTCGAGTCGAGCAAGATCGGCAAGGTGTCGCGGATCAATGACGCCTCTGGTCGTTACATTGAATTCTGCAAAAGCAGTGTGCCAACCGGTACCAATTTCGCCGGTCTCAAGATCGTCATCGACTGCGCTCACGGTGCGACCTATAAAGTTGCGCCGAGTGTTTTTCGTGAGCTGGGCGCCGAGGTCGTGGTGCTGTCAGCCCAGCCAAATGGTCTGAACATCAACGACAATTGCGGCTCCACTCATATGGGGCAGTTGCAGGCGGCGGTGCTGGCTGAGCACGCTGATCTGGGTATTGCTTTTGACGGGGATGGTGATCGCGTCCTGATGGTTGACCACACGGGGGCGATTGTTGACGGTGATGACCTGCTGTTCATCATTGCTCGCGATCTGCAGGAGCGTGGAAAGCTGCAAGGAGGAGTGGTAGGCACCCTGATGAGTAATCTCGGTCTGGAGCTGGCCCTTGCCGATCTTTCGATTCCGTTTGTTCGCGCCAATGTCGGCGACCGTTATGTGATTGCTGAGTTGCTTGAGCGTAACTGGTTGGTCGGTGGTGAGAACTCAGGGCATATCGTCTGTTTCAATCACACCACGACCGGTGACGCGATCATTGCTGCTCTGCAAGTGCTGATGGCACTCAAAACGCGTAACGAAGGTCTGGCGTTAGCTCGACAAGCTTTGCGCAAGTGTCCTCAGGTGCTGATCAATGTGCGTTTCGGTGGAGGTGAAAGTCCGCTGGAACATCCGGCTGTCAAGGAGGCCAGCGCGCGCGTCACTCAGGCAATGGCCGGTCGCGGACGTGTGCTTTTGCGCAAGTCCGGCACAGAGCCTTTGGTGCGTGTGATGGTTGAAGGGGAGGATGCAACCCAGGTTCGCAGCTATGCCGAAGAGCTGGCAAAACTGGTAACTGAAGTTTCTGCCTGATTCGGCTTGCCAGCCATGATTGTGTTGGGTAACATCTGCGCCCACTTTGACCGACGAGGTACAGCATGCGTCGCCCTATGGTAGCTGGTAACTGGAAGATGCACGGTACCCGCGCCAGCGTCGCTGAGCTGATCAACGGGCTTCGTCATCTGGCCTTGCCAAGCGGTGTTGATGTCGCGGTATTCCCGCCTTGCTTGTATATCAATCAAGTGATTGATGGCTTGAAAGGCAAATCGATTTCGGTCGGTGCGCAGAATTCTGCGGTGGAATCCATGCAAGGTGCATTGACCGGTGAGATTGCACCGAGTCAGTTGGTGGATGCAGGTTGTTCCCTTGTGCTTGTCGGGCACTCCGAACGCCGCCAGATAATGGGCGAGCGAGACGGGATGCTGAATCGCAAGTTCGCAGCGGCACAGGCATGTGGCTTGATTCCGGTGTTGTGTATAGGGGAAACCCTCGAGCAACGCGAAGCTGGAAAAACTCTTGAGGTTGTCGGGCGTCAGCTGGGCAGCATCATCGAGGAGCTGGGTGTAGGTGCTTTTGCCAAGGCAGTCATCGCTTACGAGCCTGTCTGGGCCATTGGTACCGGACTGACTGCAACGCCGCAACAGGCTCAGGATGTGCATAAAGCCATTCGCGAGCAGTTGGCGGCAGAGAATTCTGAGGTCGCACGAGGTGTGCGGCTTCTATACGGCGGCAGCGTGAAGGCGGCCAATGCGGTCGAACTGTTCGGCATGCCGGATATCGATGGGGGGCTCATTGGTGGAGCTTCCCTGAATGCAGATGAGTTCGGTGCGATTTGTCGCGCCGCGGGAAACTGAAAAAATGCTGGAAACAGTCGTAGTCGTTTTTCATCTGCTGGGTGCATTGGGCGTAGTTGCGCTGGTTTTGCTGCAGCAGGGTAAGGGTGCGGACGCTGGTGCGTCTTTCGGAGCAGGTGCTTCAAATACTGTGTTCGGAAGCCAAGGTTCCTCTACCTTTCTTAGTAAGTTTACTGCTATACTTGCCGCCGGTTTCTTCATAACCAGCTTGGGGTTAGGTTACTTTGCTAAAGAGAAAGCTCATGAGCTGACTCAAGCAGGTTTGCCAGATCCAGCAGTGTTGGAAGTGCCTAAGCAGCAACAACCGGCTTCTGATGATGTACCGGTGCTTCAAGAGCAAAAGTCGGCTACTCCAGCGACTGACGTACCTCAAGCTCAAGAGCAGAAGTAAGAAGGGTTTCAAACGTAGTTTTGCCGAGGTGGTGGAATTGGTAGACACGCAACCTTGAGGTGGTTGTGCCCATAGGGTGTAGGGGTTCGAGTCCCCTTCTCGGTACCAATTAGTCAAGAGAGCCCGCTGTTGCGGGCTTTCTTGCAGGTGGAAGGTTACATTGACCCTGCAAGGGATCGGTCGTATACTTCCGCCCCAGCTTTGTCGCGGGGTGGAGCAGTCTGGTAGCTCGTCGGGCTCATAACCCGAAGGTCGTCGGTTCAAATCCGGCCCCCGCAACCAGTTTAAGGAGCCCCTTTTAAGGGGCTTTTTGTTAGCTGGATACTTTCGACGCCGCTGTTCGGCGGCGTTTCAAGGATGGGCGTTAGGCCCATTTTTTTATTTTGCATAGCATGCACATATCATGCACTAGGGGGTTCAGGTGTCGAGCAAGCTAGAAGAGTTGCAGGCCTTGCTGGCCCCGGTGGTCGTGGCCCTAGGCTATGAATGCTGGGGTATTGAGTTTTCGGCTCAAGGTCGTCACTCGATGTTGCGCGTTTATATCGATAAAGAGGGTGGCGTGCTGGTGGACGATTGCGCCATTGTCAGCCGTCAGATCAGCGG
Source organism: Pseudomonas sp. RA_105y_Pfl2_P56 (assembly GCF_963970845.1). Lineage (NCBI taxonomy): Bacteria > Pseudomonadati > Pseudomonadota > Gammaproteobacteria > Pseudomonadales > Pseudomonadaceae > Pseudomonas > Pseudomonas sp. RA_105y_Pfl2_P56. Next base: position 122,983 of record NZ_CAXAPL010000005.1, on the reverse strand, counting down.
TGTACTGGATGTTGAAGATCCAATCTCCGTTGAATACACCCTCGAAGTTTCCTCGCCTGGCATGGAGCGCCCACTGTTCACTCTTGAGCAGTTTGCAAAATTTGCCGGTGAACAAGTGAAGATCAAGCTGCGCTCGCCTTTTGAAGGTCGACGCAACTTTCAGGGCCTTCTGCGCGGTGTAGAAGAGCAGGATGTCGTGGTGCAGGTAGATGACCACGAATTCCTGTTGCCGATCGATATGATCGACAAGGCCAACATTATTCCCAGTTTTGACTGAGACGCGGATCCCGCGGATCCAATGGCTTGCGAAAGGCGAGGCGTACGATGAGCAAAGAAGTACTGCTGGTTGTTGAGTCGGTATCCAATGAAAAGGGCGTACCGGCAAGCGTAATTTTTGAAGCGCTGGAGCTGGCTCTGGCCACTGCTACCAAAAAGCGTTTTGAAGACGAAGTTGACCTGCGTGTGGAAATTAACCGCCACACCGGTTCTTACGAAACTTTCCGTCGCTGGACGGTCGTCGAAGAAAACGATCTCGACGATCCGGCTATCGAAACTTGGCCGAGCAAGGTTGCTGAAACGCATCCTGGCGCCAATGTCGGCGACGTTGTTGAAGAAAAGATCGAGTCCATCGAGTTCGGCCGCATTGCTGCACAGACTGCCAAGCAAGTCATCGTGCAGAAAGTGCGCGAAGCCGAGCGTGCTCAAGTGGTCGACGCCTATCGCGAGCGCCTGGGAGAAATCATCTCCGGCACCGTGAAAAAAGTCACCCGCGATAACGTGATCGTCGACCTGGGCAATAACGCTGAAGCGTTGCTGGCCCGTGAAGACATCATCTCTCGCGAAACTTTCCGCGTCGGCGTGCGTTTGCGCGCGCTGCTCAAGGAAATCCGCACCGAGAACCGTGGCCCGCAGTTGATCCTGTCGCGTACCGCGCCGGAAATGCTGATCGAGCTGTTCCGTATCGAAGTGCCGGAAATTGCCGAAGGTCTGATCGAAGTCATGGCTGCGTCCCGTGATCCGGGTTCGCGTGCCAAGATCGCCGTCCGCTCCAAGGACAAACGCATCGACCCGCAGGGCGCTTGCATTGGTATGCGCGGTTCGCGCGTCCAGGCAGTGTCGGGTGAGTTGGGCGGTGAGCGTGTTGATATCGTCCTGTGGGACGACAACCCGGCTCAGTTCGTGATCAACGCCATGTCCCCGGCCGAGGTTGCGGCAATTATCGTTGACGAAGATGCCCACGCCATGGACATCGCCGTTGGCGCAGACAATCTGGCTCAGGCCATCGGTCGCGGTGGTCAGAACGTGCGTCTGGCGAGCCAGTTGACTGGCTGGACCCTGAACGTGATGACCGAATCGGACATCCAGGCTAAGCAGCAAGCAGAAACCGGCGACATCCTGCGCAACTTCATCGACGAGCTGGAAGTCGACGAAGAGCTGGCTCAGGTGCTGGTTGATGAAGGCTTCACCAGCCTGGAAGAGATTGCCTACGTACCGTTGGAAGAAATGCTCAACATCGACGGCTTTGACGAGGACATCGTCAACGAGCTTCGCGCTCGTGCCAAGGATCGCTTGTTGACCAAAGCCATCGCTACTGAGGAAAAGCTGGCAGACGCCCATCCGGCCGAAGACCTGCTCTCGCTTGAGGGTATGGACAAGGATTTGGCGATGGAACTGGCGGTGCGCGGCGTAATTACCCGCGAAGACCTGGCCGAGCAGTCTATTGACGACCTGCTCGACATCGACGGCATTGACGATGATCGTGCCGGCAAGTTGATCATGGCCGCCCGAGCCCACTGGTTCGAGTAATTAGGCGCGGCCTGAGGAGAGAAGTGCATGACGCAAGTCACGGTGAAACAACTGGCCGATGAGGTCAAAACACCGGTAGAGCGCCTGTTGCAGCAGATGCGTGAGGCAGGTCTGCCGCACACCGCCGCCGAAGAACATGTGACTGACAGTGAGAAGCAATCTTTGCTGACTCACTTGAAGAGCAGCCACAAGGCGAAAGTGGAAGAACCACGCAAGATCACGCTGCAGCGTAAAACCACCAGCACCCTGCGTGTGGCTGGTAGCAAGAGCATCAGCGTTGAAGTTCGCAAAAAGAAAGTTTTCGTACAGCGTAGCCCGGAAGAAATCGAAGCCGAGCGCAAGCGTGAACTGGATGAACGTCGCGCAGTAGAAAATGCTGCGCGTCAGAAGGCTGAAGAAGAAGCCAAGCAACGCGCCGAAGAAGAAGCGCGTCGCCAGCCTGCTGCTGCCAAAACCGCTACCAACGACGCCGTTTCGGCGCCGGCTGCAGCTGCCCAGCCAGTACGCGAAAGCGCACCGGTGGCCGCCGCTGCTCCAGCACCGTCTGCTGACGTTCGTAACAAGCAGAACGAACAGCGCCGTCCGGACAAACCACGTGCCGACGACAACAATCGTCGCAGTGGCGGTGGTGACGGCGAGCGTAAAAACGCTCCGCATCGCGCATCGGTCAAAGAGAAAGCGCCAGCACCACGTGTCGCGCCACGTACTACCGACGAAGAGAGCGATGGCTTCCGTCGTGGTGGTCGCGGCAAGTCCAAGCTGAAAAAGCGCAATGCTCACGGTTTCCAGAGCCCAACCGGCCCTGTCGTGCGCGATGTGCAGATCGGCGAGACCATCACCGTTGGCGATCTCGCCAATCAGATGTCGGTCAAGGCTGCTGAAATCATCAAGTTCATGTTCAAACTGGGTACTCCAGCGACCATCAACCAGGTGCTTGATCAGGAAACTGCTCAACTGGTAGCCGAAGAACTGGGCCACAAAGTGACCCTGGTCAGCGACACCGCTCTGGAAGATTCCCTGGCCGAGTCCCTGAAGTTTGAAGGTGAGTCGTTCTCCCGTGCGCCAGTCGTGACCGTAATGGGCCACGTTGACCACGGTAAGACCTCGCTGCTCGACTACATTCGTCGTGCCAAGGTTGCTGCGGGCGAAGCCGGCGGTATCACCCAGCACATCGGTGCGTACCACGTTGAAACCGAACGCGGCATGGTCACCTTCCTTGATACCCCGGGTCACGCCGCGTTTACCGCAATGCGTGCCCGTGGTGCCAAGGCGACCGATATCGTGATTCTGGTGGTTGCAGCCGACGACGGCGTAATGCCGCAGACCATTGAAGCTGTTCAGCACGCTGTAGCGGCTGGCGTTCCACTGGTGGTTGCAGTGAACAAGATCGATAAGCCGGGTGCTGATCTTGATCGCATCCGTAGCGAACTGTCGGTTCACGGTGTGACGTCGGAAGAGTGGGGCGGTGATACGCCGTTCGTACCGGTTTCGGCGAAAGTCGGTACTGGCGTGGACGAACTGCTCGAAGCCGTATTGCTGCAGGCTGAAGTTCTCGAACTGAAAGCGACTCCTTCGGCTCCAGGCCGTGGTGTCGTGGTTGAATCGCGTCTCGACAAAGGTCGTGGCCCGGTTGCAACCGTGCTGGTCCAAGACGGTACCCTGCGCCAAGGCGACATGGTGCTGGTCGGTTCGAACTATGGTCGCGTTCGCGCCATGCTCGACGAGAACGGCAAGCCAATCAAGGAAGCCGGTCCTTCCATCCCTGTCGAGATTCTCGGCCTGGACGGTACCCCGGACGCTGGCGACGAGATGAGCGTAGTGGCTGACGAGAAGAAAGCCCGTGAAGTGGCTCTGTTCCGTCAAGGCAAGTTCCGCGAAGTCAAACTGGCTCGCGCTCACGCCGGCAAGCTGGAAAACATCTTTGAAAACATGGGTCAGGCCGAGAAGAAGACGCTCAACATCGTCCTCAAATCCGACGTCCGTGGTTCGCTGGAAGCGTTGAACGGTGCCTTGAATGGCCTGGGCAACGACGAAGTGCAAGTGCGCGTAGTCGGCGGCGGTGTCGGTGGTATCACTGAATCCGACGCCAACCTGGCACTGGCCTCCAACGCTGTACTGTTCGGCTTCAACGTGCGTGCCGATGCTGGCGCACGGAAGATCGTCGAGCAGGAAGGTCTGGATATGCGTTACTACAACGTGATCTACGACATCATCGAAGACGTCAAGAAAGCCCTGACCGGTATGCTCGGCAGCGATGTTCGCGAGAACATCCTGGGTGTTGCCGAGGTGCGTGACGTGTTCCGTTCGCCGAAGTTTGGCGCGATCGCTGGTTGCATGGTGATCGAAGGTGTTGTGCACCGTAACCGTCCGATCCGTGTACTGCGTGAAGACATCGTTATCTTCGAAGGCGAGCTGGAATCCCTGCGCCGCTTCAAGGATGACGCTTCCGAAGTACGTGCCGGCATGGAATGCGGTATTGGCGTCAAGAGCTACAACGACGTCAAAGCTGGCGACAAGATCGAAGTTTACGAGAAGGTTCAGGTTGCTCGCAGCCTCTAACTCGCGCACTTCAGGAGCCGTGATGGTCGGCCGCACTGCAATGTGTGGCGCATCACTCGGACTCTAAACGCAACGCCCGGTCTGGCTTCTGTCAGGCCGGGCGTTTGCCGCTTTCAGACCTTGCGGGTTTCACCGTAGGGCAGTAACAGGTAACAAATCATGGCAAAAGAATACAGCCGCACCCAACGTATCGGCGATCAGATGCAGCGTGAGCTGGCCCAACTGATCCGTCGTGAAGTCAAAGATCCGCGCGTCGGCCTGGTCACCATTACCGCTGTGGAAGTCAGCCGTGACGTCGGTCACGCGAAGATCTTCATCACCGTGATGGGGCAGGACAATGCCGAAGACATCGCGCAAAGCATCAAGGTACTGAATGCCGCCGCAGGTTTCCTGCGTATGCAACTGGCCCGCGAAATGAAGTTGCGCAGCGTGCCGCAATTGCACTTCCACTACGACGAAAGCGTCGTGCGTGGTGCGCACCTGTCGGCCCTGATCGAGCGCGCCGTGGCTGAAGACAATCAGCACCCGGCAGTTGCTGAACCTGAAGACACCAAGGAGTAATTCGGTGGCTCAGGTCAAACGTATCCGTCGTAACGTCAGCGGTATCATCCTGCTCGACAAGCCGCTGGGGTTCACCTCCAACGCCGCGTTGCAGAAGGTTCGCTGGTTGCTCAACGCCGAAAAGGCTGGGCATACCGGCAGTCTCGATCCGCTGGCCACTGGCGTTTTGCCGCTGTGCTTCGGCGAGGCCACCAAGTTTTCGCAATATCTGCTCGATTCCGACAAGGGTTACGAAACCCTGGCGCAACTGGGCAAGACCACCACCACGGCAGATGCCGAAGGTGAGGTTTTGCAGGAGCGTCCGGTGACCGTTGGTCGCACCGATGTCGAGGCGGTTCTGCCGAAATTTCGCGGTCAAATCAGTCAGATACCGCCGATGTACTCGGCGCTCAAGCGAGATGGTCAGCCGCTGTACAAGCTGGCTCGTGCAGGCGAAGTAGTGGAGCGCGAACCGCGTTCTGTTACTATTGCGCGCTTGGAATTACTGGCCTTCGAGGGCGATACTGCGCGCCTTGCGGTGGATTGCAGCAAGGGCACCTATATTCGCACCCTGGTGGAGGATATCGGTGAGCAACTCGGTTGTGGTGCGTACGTCGCAGAATTGCGCCGTACCCAGGCCGGGCCTTTCACCCTGGCGCAGACCGTGACTCTCGAAGAGCTGGAAGCAGTACATGCCGAAGGCGGCAACGAAGCGGTCGACCGTTTCCTGATGCCATCGGACAGCGGCCTGCTGGATTGGCCGTTGCTGCAGTTCTCGCAAGCGAGTGCGTTCTACTGGCTTAACGGCCAGCCGGTTCGTGCTCCGGATGCTCCGAAGTTCGGCATGGTGCGGGTACAGGATCACAATGGTCGCTTCATCGGTATCGGTGAAGTGAGCGAAGACGGGCGCATCGCGCCACGTCGCTTGATTCGGTCAGAATGACCGGAACCGGCCTGTGTAACAGCAGGTCGGCGAGTGTGGCTGTTAACAGGCACGGTCACGACTCATTTATAGATACAGGGATTTGTCCCTGGCCTGTTGAAGCTGTTTCCTTGAAACAGTTTCCTGATAAAAGGATTGCCTCATGGCTCTCGACGTTCAAGAAAAAGCTCAAATCGTTGCTGACTACCAGCAAGCTGTTGGTGACACTGGTTCGCCAGAAGTGCAAGTTGCACTGCTGACCCACAACATCAACAAACTGCAAGGTCACTTCAAGGCCAACGGTAAAGATCACCACTCCCGTCGTGGTCTGATCCGCATGGTTAACCAGCGCCGCAAGCTGCTGGACTACCTGAAAGGCAAGGATCTGGGTCGTTACCAGACTCTGATCGGTCGCCTGGGTCTGCGTCGCTAATCAGCGATTGCGCTATGAGGTTGGTTGTCTGTCAGGCGTCAGCGGTTTACCGCTGGCGCCTTGCAGGCTCCCAGCCTCAAGTTTTATCTGGATACACGTTTTACCCTGGACAGGCGTTGGGCCGACTCCCGACATTGCCCAAGAATTTCGCAAGAAACCAGTTCCCCCAAGAGCCACAAAAGAAGGTAGGACACCGTGAACCCGGTAATCAAAAAATTCCAGTTCGGTCAGTCGACCGTTACCCTCGAGACTGGCCGTATCGCCCGTCAGGCCTCCGGCGCAGTATTGGTCACCGTTGACGACGACGTCAGCGTATTGGTGACTGTTGTTGGTGCCAAGCAAGCCGATCCGGGCAAGGGCTTCTTCCCTCTGTCCGTTCACTACCAGGAAAAGACTTACGCTGCCGGTAAGATCCCTGGCGGTTTCTTCAAGCGTGAAGGCCGTCCTTCCGAGAAAGAAACCCTGACTTCCCGACTGATCGACCGTCCGATCCGTCCGCTGTTCCCAGAAGGTTTCATGAACGAAGTGCAGGTTGTCTGCACCGTCGTTTCCACCAGCAAGAAGACCGATCCGGACATCGCTGCGATGATCGGTACCTCGGCTGCCCTGGCCATTTCGGGTATCCCGTTTGACGGCCCGATCGGCGCCGCTCGTGTAGCTTTCCACGAAAGCACCGGCTACCTGCTGAACCCGACTTACGAGCAACAAGCTGCTTCGAGCCTGGACATGGTCGTTGCCGGTACTTCGGACGCTGTGCTGATGGTTGAGTCGGAAGCCAAAGAGCTGACCGAAGACCAGATGCTGGGCGCGGTACTGTTTGCTCAAGACGAGTTCCAGGTTGTGATCAACGCCGTTAAAGAGCTGGCTGCCGAAGCTGCCAAGCCAACCTGGACCTGGGCGCCTGCTCTAGAAGCCACCGAGTTGCTGGGCGCGATCCGTGCCGAATTCGGCGAAGCGATCTCCCAGGCTTACACCATCACCATCAAGGCTGACCGCTACGCACGTCTGGGCGAGCTGAAAGACCAGGTTGTTGCCAAGCTGTCCGGCGAAGAAGGCCAGCCTTCTGCCAGCGAAGTCAAAGCGGCTTTCGGTGAAATCGAATACCGCACCGTTCGCGAAAACATCGTAAACGGCAAGCCACGTATCGACGGCCGTGACACCCGTACCGTACGTCCGCTGAACATCGAAGTCGGCGTTCTGCCGAAGACCCACGGTTCGGCTCTGTTCACCCGTGGCGAAACCCAGGCTCTGGTCGTCGCGACGTTGGGCACCGCCCGTGACGCACAGCTGCTGGATACCCTGGAAGGCGAGAAAAAAGACCCGTTCATGCTGCACTACAACTTCCCTCCGTTCTCGGTGGGCGAGTGTGGTCGCATGGGTGGCGCTGGTCGTCGTGAAATCGGTCACGGCCGTCTGGCCCGTCGTTCGATTTCGGCCATGCTGCCTGCCGCTGACGTGTTCCCGTACACCATTCGCGTGGTTTCGGAAATCACTGAATCCAACGGTTCGAGCTCGATGGCTTCCGTTTGCGGCGCTTCCCTGGCCCTGATGGACGCTGGTGTGCCGATGAAGGCACCGGTTGCCGGTATCGCCATGGGTCTGGTTAAGGAAGGCGAGAAATTCGCAGTCCTGACCGACATCCTGGGCGACGAAGACCACTTGGGCGACATGGACTTCAAAGTAGCCGGTACTGCCAAAGGCGTTACCGCACTGCAGATGGACATCAAGATCAAGGGCATCACCGAAGAGATCATGGAAATCGCTCTGGGCCAAGCCCTGGAAGCGCGCCTGAACATCCTCGGTCAGATGAACCAGATCATCGGTCAGTCGCGTACCGAACTGTCGGCCAACGCTCCGACCATGATTGCGATGAAGATCGACACCGACAAGATCCGTGACGTTATCGGTAAAGGTGGCGCCACCATCCGTGCGATCTGCGAAGAAACCAAGGCTTCGATCGACATCGAAGACGACGGTTCGATCAAGATCTTCGGCGAAACCAAGGAAGCGGCTGAAGCAGCTCGTCAGCGCGTTCTGGGTATCACCGCTGAAGCCGAGATTGGCAAGATCTACGTTGGCAAGGTTGAGCGCATCGTCGACTTCGGCGCATTCGTCAACATCCTGCCGGGCAAGGATGGTCTGGTTCACATCTCGATGCTGAGCGATGCTCGTGTTGAGAAAGTGACTGACATTCTGAAAGAAGGTCAGGAAGTGGAAGTGCTGGTACTGGACGTGGATAACCGCGGCCGTATCAAGCTGTCCATCAAAGACGTGGCAGCGGCCAAGGCTTCGGGCGTTTAAACACCCCGCAGCGTTAGCGCAATAAAAATGCCCCGCCGTGAAAACGGCGGGGCATTTTTTTGTCTGTTGAAATCAACCGTACCAAGTCCCGAGTTGCCGGACCTCAAGAGCGGTGCTAGGTTTAGCCCACCGCCCGTGTAGCTCAGCCGGTAGAGCAGCGCACTCGTAACGCGAAGGTCGCAGGTTCGATTCCTGTCTCGGGCACCATCCCCTTATTTCACCTTGCGGCTCAAATCCTCAACGGTGCGTTTGAGCTGGTCCATCGCCCGATCCTGATCGTTGATCTTCTGCTTCAGGTTTGAAATCTCGCTGCTGTTCGAGCTGGAGCTCGAGCCACTGTTGCGCTTGAGGTCTTCGACCTGACGGCCAAGTGTGTCCAATTCACGATCCTGCTCTTTGACTTTGTTCTTCAGCTCATCGATTTCCTTGCTGCTGGCACTGCTGCTCGAACCGCTGTTGCGTTTGAGCTCTTCAATCTGGCGCGACTGATCATTGACGGTGTCGCGCATCTTTTTCAGTTCATCGATGCTGATGTCGCTTCTGATGACGACCTCTTTGCCGTAATCGTTGTGAATCAGAGAAACCTTGTCGCCATAGGAGGGGCTGCTGGTGCTCAGTTCAACGGCCATTGCACTGGCCGGCAGGGCCAGTGCAGCCATTAAAGTGGTGACGGAGACAATGGAGGACATCTTCGAAAAGCTGCGCATCACTGGTTTTCCTTGTGAACAGCGGAGAGGGTGCCGAAGTGGCACATCGCTATGACTCGAAATCCACCGTTATGTTCCGCAGGTCAACTTTTTGTGGGAGAGATGTAAAGAGCCGTGTAATTCGTCATGCAAACGTCCTATATTCGGTGCCTGCATGAGCATCGCCCAGCAGTTTTCAGATGATCCCGAATGGTTCCGAAGGCCGGACAAACCGCGTCAGAGAGATCCTTGATGATCCAGATCCATCCTCCATTCTTACGATCAGCGAGAACGCCATGACCGAATTAACTCAAGAGCAACGTCACGAACAAGCGCTGGAGAAATACAAACTCGATGCGCCGCAGCTATTGGAAGAGATCAAGGATCTCAGTCCCGATGATCAGAAAGATCAGATCCAGTGGGCGTTCGAAGACGAAGCCGAAGCTCAGGGCTTGCAGCCGTGGGAGTTGACGCTCAAGTACACGAGCACGCCAGAGGAGTTCGAGGCGCAGCGTCTGGTGCTGCACAAAGAGGCGGCCGAAGTGCTGGGCGTCGAGTGGCAAGAGTATTGCGAGATGAATAATCTGGTGGTCTGAAACAAAAACGCCAGCCTCAACCGGGCTGGCGTTTTTTATCGCGTGAAGGTCTTAGAGACTCAGGCGCATCGACAGATCCACCGCTTTGACATCCTTGGTCATCGCGCCAATCGAGATGTAATCGACCCCGGTCTCGGCGATCGGCAGCAGCGTGCTTTCGTTGATACCGCCGCTGGCCTCCAGTTTTGCCTTGCCGCCGTTCAGGCGCACGGCTTCGCGCATGTCGTCCAGGCTCAGTTCGTCGAGCATGATGATGTCCGCGCCGGCCGCCAGTGCTGCTTTGAGCTCATCCAGACTTTCCACTTCGATTTCCACCGGTTTGCCCGGGGCGATCTTGTGCGCGGCGGCAATGGCTTGCGCGATGCCGCCGCTGGCAGCGATGTGGTTTTCCTTGATCAGAAACGCGTCGTACAAACCGATGCGGTGGTTATGGCAACCGCCGCAGGTCACCGCGTATTTCTGCGCCAGGCGCAGGCCCGGCAGGGTCTTGCGGGTGTCGAGCAGCTTGACCTGAGTGTCGGCCACGAAGTCCGCCAGGTATTGCGCATGCGTTGCCACGCCAGAGAGCAGTTGCAGGAAATTCAGAGCACTGCGTTCGCCGGTCAGCAGCGAACGGGCCGGGCCTTCCAGATGAAACAGCGGCTGATTGGGCTTCACCCGCTCGCCATCAGTCACCTGCCAATGCACGGCCACCCGTGGATCGAGTTGGCGAAATACCGCATCGACCCACGCGGTGCCGCAGATGACGGCCGCGTCCCGGGTAATGATGGTGGCTTTGGCCAGGCGTTCGGCCGGGATCAGTTGCGCGGTGATGTCGCCGCTGCCGATGTCTTCGAGCAACGCACGGCGCACGTTGGCTTCGATTTCGGCGGTCAAATCGGCGAGACGTAGATTCGGCATAACGGGCTCCACAAACAAAGTGGGTCGATTATAGGGGCATGGCACGAACCAACCCAAGGCGGGAACGCGCGTGCTGGTCTGCATTCGGTCGATTTTATGTGAGCAAACCCGGCGAACGCGCGGTCATTGCAAGGTAGGCGGGCATAGGGGAAACCCTGACGCCTCTGGCGCTGGAGACATCTTTTGCAAGATAATCCGCCTTGCATTTGACGTCATAGCTTTGACATCTCCTGCGCTCGAGGTTTGTGCTCAAAGAAGAATCACCGTTCCAGGAGGCTTGGATGCACAACGACGGGAAAGTAGTGCCTTTGCACAAGGCCGCTACCGATCAGGCGAATCACTCGCCGCTCGCCCGCCTGCCAGTGATTCTGCTTCAGGTTCGCGACAAGGCTGCCCAGCAACTTCGCCAGGGTTTGCAGGAGCTGTTCGATAACGCCGATGACACCTTGTTTGAAATGGCCGACCGCGCACGCAACGACGTCGAGCAGAATATCTTTTTCGAAGCCATGCGCGACCTGCGCCTCAAGCGCAAGAACATTGAGCGCGGCTTTCTCGAACAGTTCTTCGAAGCCTTTGTCGGCCTCACTCAATACGATTTCACGCACAACACGCTACCGCACGCCCTGATTTACGAAGACCTGGCACCGCGCACCGATGACATGGAGCGCAATGTGGCGGTTGAAACCATGGTCGGTCGAGTGCTCAAGCGCGATGGCTTCGCGCTCGATCAACTGAGCACCCGGTTCAACGCGCTGCTCGGCAACACCCTTGACGATCAAACCAACCCGCTCGGCCCGGCGCTGCTCTGCGAGTATTTCCTGCAAGCCGGACGCAACCTCGGCGTGGAGATCAAGGTCAAGTTGATCCTGCTTAAACTGTTCGAGCGCTATGTACTGGCGGACACGGAACAACTTTATGCCGAAGCCAATCAACTGCTCAGCGCAACTGGAGTGTTGCCGGACCTGAAACCGGCACCGGCGCGGCGAGCTATCGATCGTGCTGCGGCCACGGTGGACAGCGAAGAAAGCCAGGGCCCGCCGCCCGCGGACGACAGCGTGCAGGAAGTCTTCGCCGCGCTGCAGGCGTTGTTGTTGCAGGTGCGCGGCAGTGTCGCGCCGACTCTGGAACCCAGCGTTTGCGCCCAGCCGATCACCACCCGCGACCTGCTGCGCCTGCTGTCACACTTGCAGCAATACGTGCCGGCGTTGGCAGCGCAAGACGATTTCGATCTGCGCAATCAGCTCGAACAGTTGCTGACGCGGGTCAGTGTCAAAAGTGGCAAATCGCGGATTGTCGGCGGCGCAGACGAAGACGTGATCAACCTGATTGCCATGGTGTTCGACTGCATTCTCGATGACCGCAATCTGCCGGACTTCCTCAAGGCCTTGATCGCCCGCTTGCAAATCCCGATGCTCAAGGTGGCGGTGCTGGATAAGAGTTTCTTCAGCCGCAGCAGCCATCCGGCGCGGCGATGGGCTGGGGCAATTGTGACGGTGATGCGCGCGACAGTTTGTATCAGCGTATCGAACAAGTGGTGCAGCGCTTGCTGACGGATTTTGTCGATGACCCGGCGATTTTCTCCGAGTTGCTGGCCGACTTCCTCGCTTTCACCAGCGACGAACGTCGTCGCAGCGAGTTGCTCGAACAGCGATTACGCGATGCAGAAGAGGGCCGGGCGAAAACCGACCTGGCGCGGCGCCGAGTCGAGCAGGCGCTGAATCAGGCACTGTTGGGTAAAGTCCTGCCACCGTCGGTGGTGACGTTCGTGCAGGACGCCTGGAGCAAAGTGCTGCTGCTGACCTGCCTCAAGCATGGCGATCAATCCGCCGAATGGCAGGCCGATGTGCAAACCATGACGCAACTGATCTGGAGCGTGCAACGGCATGAAGACGAGCAATCGAGCCTGCGTCTGCTGGCGCTGGTACCGGGGTTGCTCAAGTCATTGCGTGATGGCCTGAACGGTTCGGCGTTCGACCCGTTTGCCACCAGCGAATTTTTCAGTGAGCTCGAAGCCTTGCATGTTCGCGTGCTGGAGCGTTCCGCAGAGGCGGATGAGGCCACGGCGCTGGTCGAGGTGTCGCAGCAGATCGTCTTGCAAACCGCTGATGAGGACGGCATGGCGCTGGTTCGTTTGCCTTGCGATGACGCCGGGCTGCGTCAGGTCGCTCAACTGCGTCTGGGCAGTTGGGTGGCGTTCGAGGAAGATGAGGAACATACCCTGCGCTGCAAACTCGCGGCGATCATCGAAGCCACCGGCAAGTATGTGTTTGTCGACCGCACCGGGATGAAAGTGCTGGAGCGCAGCCGTATCGGCCTGGCCCTTGAGTTTCGCCGTGGTGCGGTACGCGCATTGGACGACACCTTGTTGTTCGACCGGGCGCTGGAGTCGGTGCTGGGCAATCTGAGGCGACTCAATCGCGCCAAGTGATCGCGCGCCGGGGGCCGATCACGGCATACTGGGCGCCAACACAGTCGGCGTTGAAGGAATCGGTATGCAGTTGGATCCCGCTAGCGGGTGGTGTCACGGGGTGCAGGTCTGCCCATCGCCCAACTTCAATGAACGCCCTGCGGGCGAAATTTCCCTGTTGGTGATCCACAACATCAGTCTGCCGCCTGCGCAATTCGCCACCGGCAAGGTGCAGGACTTTTTCCAGAACCGTCTGGATGTCACCGAACATCCCTACTTTGCAGGTATTGCCGACCTACGAGTCTCGGCGCATTTTCTGATCGAGCGTGACGGCAAGGTCACCCAGTTTGTCTCCTGTCTTGAGCGGGCGTGGCATGCGGGCGTGTCGATTTTTGACGGGCGCGAAACCTGTAACGATTTTTCCGTGGGCATCGAACTCGAAGGCACCGATGATCTGCCGTTCACCGATGCGCAATATCAGGCACTGACAAGGCTGACGCGGCAGTTGCAAACAGCATTTCCGGCGATCACCGGCGCACGCATCTGCGGACACAGCGACATTGCACCCGGGCGCAAGACCGATCCTGGCCCGGCATTCGACTGGGCGCGTTACCGCGCTGCCCTGGCACAAGAGGAAGGACAATGAGTTTTCTGGTGTTACTGCTGGCAGTCTGGGTCGAGAAGTTCTCGGCCCTGCGCCATCGGGTTCAACGCGATGGCGGATGGATCCGCGAACTGAACAAACTCGAAAGCAGCGCGCGATTGGCCAATCGGCCGTGGCTGGTGCTGACGATTCTGGTGTTGCTGCCGGTGGCCTTGCTCGGCTTGTTGCTGGTGGTGCTGGAGCCTGTGGCTTATGGCTTGCTGGCCTTGCCGGTGCACTTACTGGTGGTGATTTACAGTCTGGGGCGCGGCGACTTGCTGGGCGGTCTCGGGCCGTTTCGCGATGCCTGGCGCCGTGAGGATCTGCAAGCGGCGGCCCATGTTGCCAAGCGTGATCTGGATATCTGCGCCGACAGTGGCGAGCAATTGCTCGATCAGGTCCAGGGCCATTTGTTGTGGCAGGCCTATCAGAGCTTCTTTGCGGTGATCTTCTGGTATTTCGTGCTCGGCCCGGTGGCTGCGCTGGCCTATCGCTTGTTGGCGCTGGCCGAAGAACATGGCCAGAACCCGGCACTGGTTGAACGGGCCGCGCAACTGCGCCATGCCTTCGACTGGGTGCCGGTGCGATTGTTGGCGGCGAGTTTTGCCCTGGTGGGCAACTTCGTTGCGGTCAGTCGGGTGATGCTGCATGAACTGTTGAACTGGAACATCAGTGCTGCGCAACTGATCAACAAGGTCGGATTGGCGGCGGGGGAGATCCCGCCACCTGCGGTGGGCCCTGAAGGCATCAACACCCTTGATTGCCTGTGGGAACTGCTGCTGCGTGCGGCGGTGCTGTGGTTTGCCGGGTTTGCCTTGTGGACAGTTCTGATTCACTGATAGAGGGTGCCGAGGGAGTCATTTCCCTCGGCACACCCCGCCGTTAACCTTAAGTTACAAAAACTCCCTTCGTTTTGAGCTATACAGAGATGGCGCTCGATAGTGGCTATCTGCTGTCGCCCCGCGCCTGCCAATAAAAACAAGAAAAACCAAGGGAGACTTCCAGTGAAGAGCTTGCTCTATCCCGCCGTCTCGCTGATGAACCGTCTGAGCTTCGGTATGAAGTTCAGCCTGATCAGCGTGCTGTTCCTGGTGCCGATGCTGGTGACCAATTTCTATCTGGTACGCGATTCCTATCGTGAGTTTCAGGGCACCCGAGTCGAATTGCAGAGCCTCGACCTGCTGGGCAGCAGCCTGGCCTTGCGCCGGGATCTGGAGACCCTCAACAATCTGGTGCAAATCAACGTCACCCTCGGCCAGTCCGGTAAGGCGAGTAACGTCGAGTCGCAGATCACCACCCTCGAACAGACGGTATTGGCTCGCCTGCAAGGGTTGACGGCGATGAGCGACGATCCTGAGCAGATCAAGGTATTCGACGGCAAGCGCGATGAAATGCTTGCTGCATTCAAAGCCCAGCAAGCGGAACGCTCGCTGCAAAGCAAAAGCGCCCTGATCGCAAAGCTCTTGGCCAGTGCGCAGATTTTCAGCCAGATCATCAGCAGTCAGGCCGGGTTGAGCCGCGACAACCAGGGCGATATCCGTCAGCTCAGCGAACTGGTGACCCTGATCACACCGACCGTCACGCAGACCCTTGGCGACGGTCGGGCCATGGGTTCGTACTCGTTGGGCCAGGGTTTTCTCAACAGTTCGTCGAGCACCCGTTTTGACGAGTTGCTGGTGCAGATCGAAAAGCTCCAGGCCGAGTACGGTTTGAAATTGAAGGATGCCCTCGGCGCCAGCAACGTGGCGCGTGAAGCCCTCAGTGCTCAGGCCGACAGCAGCAAGGCGTCGCTCAAAGAGGCCAGCGAGTTGTTCGAAGAGCAAGTGGTGATGGCCGACACCCTGGATGCGCCGTGGCAGGCGTTTTACGACCAGGTCACCGTTCTGATGGACAAAACCTACCTGCTCAACGAAGCGACGTTGAAATTCCTCGACACCCAATTGCAGCAGCGCCTGGTGCAAAACCGCACGCACATGGTCTTGCAGGCTGTGGCGTTGTCGGTGGTGTTTGTGCTGATCTTCTATCTCTACGGCGGCTTCTACGCCTCGACCCGCACCACGCTCAAGCGCCTCGGCGCGATGATGGACAAGGTGGCGGCAGGCGACATGACGGTTAATTTCAAGGCCAATAGCCGCGATGAACTGGGCGAATTGGGCGAGGTGTTCAACGGCACGGTGAAGAAGATTCATGACTTGATCGAGCGCGTCGGCCAAACCGTTGGCGAAGTCGAGCGTCAGGCCGGGCAAGTGGAGGATGTCTCTGCACAAAGCAATCAAGCTGTCGCCGGGCAACGCTCGCAGATCGAGCAAGTGGCGACCGCGATGAACCAGATGTCGGCCACCTCGCTGGAGGTGGCACGCAGTGCCGCAGCAGCGGTAAGCAGCGCCCACAGCGTGAATGAAGAGACAGTCAGTGGGCGCTGCCTGGTTGAGTCGCAGCAGGGCAGCATTGCTGCGCTGGCCAGCGAAATCGACCAGTCAGTGCAGGTGATCAACCAATTGGCCAGCGACAGCCAATCGATCAGTCGCGTGCTGGAAGTGATCAAAAGCATTGCAGAACAGACCAACCTGTTGGCGCTCAACGCCGCAATCGAAGCGGCCAGGGCCGGGGAACAGGGGCGAGGTTTTGCGGTGGTGGCGGACGAAGTTCGCACGCTGGCCAAGCGCACGCAGCAATCGACTGAAGAAATCGAGCAGATGATCGGCAAGCTTCACGGCGGCGTCGGTGCCGCCGTCAAAGCCATGGGTGTCAGTCATCAGATGGCCAATGGCACGGTGGGGCAGTCGGAAAAGGTCCAGCAGGCGCTGGAAAATATACTCGGCGCTGTAGGCATGATCGTCGATCAGAACCAGCAGATTGCCGCTGCGGTGGAGCAGCAGACGGCGGTGGCCCATGACATCGACCAGAACATCGTCGAGATCAACCGCGCCGGTGAGCGTACCGCGCAAGGCGCGCACCAGACCGAGAACGCCAGTCGGGCGTTGTCGGCTCAAGTCGTGGAACTCAAACACCTGATCAGCGCGTTTCGCGTCTGATTCATGAAACACCTTGTTTCCTGTGGGCGTGGGCTGTCCGCTCCCACAGGTCCGGTTTTTTGTCTGAATGGCTTGTAGTCCTTGCTTGCCAGCCTATGTAAGACATTTCTTGTTTTTCTCCATGCTCTGGCATTTCGCCTTCGATCAACCAAGATCACGCTTCACAAGGCTGCATGGAGAAGGCCGCTAATGACTGTTGCAGCTCTGGGCATCCAGGGCCACTGCGCCCACTGCCAGATCACCCTGGTGCTCAAGCCCTGGCAACTCAATGCCATCGCAATCAATGAACCGTTCACCTGCCAGCATTGCCACAAAAGCCTGGAGCTGCGCTGCCCGCAACAGATCAAACGCTTCAAGTCTCTCGATTCGCTGGCGTTGTTGCGCTTTGGCGTGTCAATAACGGCGTGCATTGCGTTGCTGTTGGCGTTGGTGATGGAGTGGATAGGGCTGCTGAGCGTCACCGAGCAGTTGAATGCGTCGCTGATAACTATTTTTCTGTACTTCGTTGCCGTTCGATACGCGCGTCAGCGCCAGCATCTGACGCTGGTGCTAGAAGCCGCCAAGGCTCACGGCGACTGATTACCAGCCAAACACTTCGCAGCTGTTGGCCGTGCTGGCGTCGGCCAGTTGTGGCGCACTGATGTTCATCAGTGCGGCCAGCGCCTCGCAGATCGCCGGCAAGTGCGCCGGGCTGTTGCGCTGGCCGGGAAACATCGCGGGCGGCATGTCCGGTGAGTCGGTTTCCAGCACGATCGAATCCAGCGGCAGATCCGCCAGCACCCGATGCATGCGCAACGCTTGCGGCCAGGTCGGCGCGCCGCCTAAACCCAGTTTGAAACCGAGTTTGATGTACTCGCGCGCCTCTTCACGGCTGCCGGCAAACGCGTGGATGATCCCTGCACGTTTCAATCGAAAACGCTTGAGCGTGGCAATCACCGCCGCGTGGCTGCGGCGTACATGGATCAGCGCCGGTAATTCAAAGTCCGCCGCCAGTTGCAACTGCGCCTCGAACAGCGCCTGTTGGCGTTCGCGGTCGAGGGTTTCGATGAAGTAATCCAGACCGATCTCGCCCACCGCACATAACTGTCGATGGCTGCGCAACCGCGTCAGCCAGTCGCCGAGTGTCTGTAAATCTTCGGGGCGATGCTGATCCAGATACACCGGGTGCAAACCGAACGCCGCGTACAGATCAGCATCGCTTTGCACCAGATCCCACACCCGTTGCCAGTTGCCCTCATGGACGCCCAGCACCACCATCCGCCGCACCCCGAGGGCGCGGCTTTCGGCCAGCAACGCCGAGCGATCGGCGTCGAAATCGGGAAAATCCAGGTGGGTGTGGCTGTCGATCAACTCCACGGTTCAGCCCTGGTGAATACGCTGCTTGAAGGTCCGCGCGATGGCCTGCACGCCGGGCTTGTACTCCGACTGCTCGACCGCCGCCAGGGCCAGTTCCAGCGCCTTGTCGGCGATCAACTGGTGCTGCTGGGCCATGGCATTGACCGGCAGCGGCAGGAAGTCCAGCAACTGCGTATCGCCGAACGTGCCGAGGCGCAGCGGCCGCGACTTGAGCGGGAAGTCATGCAGCGCATCGAACACCCCCTGCAACAGCACGTAGGACGTGGTCACCAGCGCGTCAGGCAAATGCCCCAGGCGTTGCAGGAGCTCTTCCATCAATTGCTTGCCGCATTCGCGGCTGAACGATTCGGCGTGTTCGACCAGCACTTCGCCTTGGAAATCGGCGAGGGCTTGTTTGAAACCGGCGGCACGCTCCTGGCTGATGCTCAGCTCAGCACGGGCACCGAGCAACACGATCTGCTTGGGCTGCGGATCGAGCAGGCTCTGGGTCAGGTGCAGACTGGCTTCGCGGTCGTCGCTGATCACCGAGCAGAAATGCTCCGGTTCCATGACCCGGTCGATGGCAATGATCGGCAGCCCCTTGGCCTGCAACTGACGATAACTGTCGTCACCGGCCGGCAGGCAACTGGCGACGATCAATGCATCGCAGCGGCGCGCCTTGAACAGTTGCAGCAATTGGCGCTCGCTGTCCGGCGCATCGTCGGAACTGGCGATCAGCAACTGATAGCCGCGCGCCCGCGCACCTTGTTCCAGCAGTTTGGCAATTCGCGCATAACTGGGGTTTTCCAGATCCGGCAGGATAAACCCCAAGGTGCGCGTATGCCGACTGCGCAGCCCGGCCGCCTGAGGGTTGGGCGTGAAGCCGTGCTGCTCGACCACCGCACGCACACGCTCGACGGTGGCGGTGCTGATGCGTTGCTGTTCGGCCTTGCCGTTGATGACGTAGCTGGCGGTGGTCACGGACACTCCGGCCAACCGCGCGATATCACTGAGTTTCAACCCGGTATTTCCTTGTGTTTTCGAGCTTGCCGCGAAATTTTCGCCAATCCTACCCGATTAGGACAGACGACTATTGCCGGCGCGCATCCGACAAGTTGGACTTCAAGGATGAGACATTATCGAGTAACGTGCCGATCAATCTAGATTAAACGTTTCAGCAAGCGTATTTTCTACGTTTTAGACGCCTTTGACCGGTTCTGCCGTGAAACCGCCAAAAATGCCCCTGAAAAGGAAGCTGACAAGCGCCTAAGCTGCAACCATTCAAAACAATACCTGGCACCTTCATGTGCCAAAAAGGAGATCGCATGCTCGAGCTCACTATAGAGCAGATATCCATGGGCCAATCGGCTGTGGATAAACCCGCTGCCCTGCAATTGCTGGCCAATCACCTGGTCGCCGATGGATTGGTCGCCGACGGATACCTCGCCGGATTGCAGGCTCGCGAAGCCCAGGGCTCGACCTTTCTCGGCCAAGGTATTGCCATCCCGCACGGCACCCCCGAGACCCGCGACCAAGTGTTCGCCACTGGCGTGCGCCTGATGCAGTTTCCCGAGGGCGTGGATTGGGGCGATGGTCAGATCGTTTATCTGGCCATCGGTATCGCCGCCAAATCCGATGAACACCTGCGCCTGTTGCAACTGCTGACCCGCGCCCTCGGCGAGACCGATCTGGGCCAGGCCCTGCGCCGCGCCAGTTCCCCCGAAGCGCTGCTGAAACTGCTGCAAGGCGCGCCGCAGGAATTGGCGCTGGACGCGCAGATGATCGGCCTCGGTGTCTCCGCCGACGATTTCGAAGAACTGGTCTGGCGTGGCGCGCGTCTATTGCGTCAGGCCGATTGCGTGAGCAACGGCTTTGCCGGTGTGTTGCAGCAAGTCGAAGCGCTGCCGCTGGGCGATGGCCTGTGGTGGCTGCACAGCGAACAAACGGTGAAACGCCCGGGCCTGGCTTTTGTCACCCCGGACAAACCGATGCGTTATCTCGGCCAACCGCTCAGCGGTCTGTTCTGCCTGGCCAGCCTGGGCGAAGCGCATCAGGCCTTGCTTGAGCGCTTGTGTGCGTTGCTGATCGAAGGTCGCGGTCACGAACTGGGTCGTGCCACCAGCAGCCGTAAAGTCCTCGAAGTGCTTGGCGGTGAATTGCCGGCCGACTGGCCGAGCGCACGTATTGCGTTGGCCAATGCCCACGGTTTGCATGCGCGTCCGGCGAAGATCCTCGCGCAACTGGCCAAAAGTTTTGATGGCGAAATTCGTGTGCGCATCGTCGACGGTCAGGACAGCGCCGTGTCGGTGAAGAGCCTGAGCAAACTGCTGAGCCTGGGCGCCCGTCGTGGTCAGGTGCTGGAGCTGATCGCCGAACCGAGCATCGCCGCCGATGCGTTGCCCGCCTTGTTGGCCGCCATCGAAGAAGGCCTCGGCGAAGAAGTCGAGCCGTTGCCGGCCGTGAGCCAGCAACGCGAAGTGGTTGCCGATATCGCCGAAGTCGTGGTCGCCCCGGCGTCCGGCAGCCTGCTGCAAGCGATCCCGGCGGCACCGGGCATCGCGATTGGCCCTGCGCACATTCAAGTGCAACAAACCATTGATTACCCGCTGCGCGGCGAGTCCGCCTCCGTCGAACGCGAGCGTCTCAAGCAGGCGCTGAGCGATGTGCGCGGTGATATTCAGGGCCTGATCGAACGCAGCAAAGCCAAAGCCATTCGCGAGATTTTCATCACCCATCAGGAGATGCTCGACGACCCGGAGCTGACCGACGAAGTCGACACGCGCCTCAAGCAGGGCGAAAGCGCTGAAGCGGCGTGGATGGCAGTGATCGAAGCCGCGGCCAAACAGCAGGAGTCGCTACAGGACGCCTTGCTCGCCGAGCGTGCGGCGGATCTGCGTGATATCGGTCGCCGTGTATTGGCGCAACTGTGTGGCGTGCAGACGCCGAGCGAGCCGGAGCAACCGTACATTCTGGTGATGGACGAAGTCGGCCCGTCCGACGTGGCGCGGCTGGACCCTGCGCGCGTGGCGGGGATTCTCACCGCTCGCGGCGGTGCCACCGCGCACAGTGCAATCGTTGCGCGGGCTCTGGGGATTCCAGCGCTGGTCGGCGCCGGCGCGGCGGTGTTGCTGCTGGCGCCGGGCACGCCGTTGCTGCTGGACGGTCAGCGCGGTCGCCTGCATGTCGACGCCGATGCCGCAACCCTGCAACGCGCCGCCGAAGAACGCGACACCCGTGAGCAGCGCCTCAAGGTGGCCGCCGAACAACGTCATCAACCGGCGCACACCACCGACGGCCACGCCGTCGAAGTGTTCGCCAACATCGGCGAAAGCGCTGGCGTCATCAGCGCGGTGGAGCAGGGCGCCGAAGGCATCGGTCTGCTGCGCACCGAACTGATTTTCATGGCCCACCCGCAAGCGCCGGACGAAGCGACTCAGGAAGCCGAATACCGCCGCGTTCTTGATGGCCTCGCCGGGCGGCCGCTGGTGGTGCGTACGCTGGACGTTGGCGGCGACAAACCGCTGCCGTATTGGCCGATCGCCAAGGAAGAAAACCCGTTCCTCGGCGTGCGCGGCATTCGCCTGACCTTGCAGCGTCCGCAGATCATGGAAGCGCAACTGCGTGCCTTGCTGCGTTCGGCGGACAACCGTCCATTGCGCATCATGTTCCCGATGGTCGGCAGCGTCGAAGAGTGGCGTCAGGCCCGTGACATGACCGAGCGTCTGCGCCTGGAAATCCCGGTGGCCGATTTGCAACTGGGGATCATGATTGAAGTCCCATCCGCCGCGTTGCTCGCGCCGGTGCTGGCCAAAGAAGTCGACTTCTTCAGCGTCGGCACCAACGACCTGACCCAATACACCCTGGCCATCGACCGTGGTCACCCGACCCTGTCGGCCCAGGCTGACGGCTTGCACCCGGCGGTGCTGCAACTGATCGACATCACCGTACGCGCGGCCCATGCCCACGGCAAATGGGTGGGCGTGTGCGGTGAACTGGCGGCGGACCCGTTGGCGGTGCCGGTGCTGGTTGGCCTTGGCGTCGATGAGCTGAGTGTGTCCGGACGCAGCATTGCCGAGGTCAAGGCGCGCGTGCGCGAACTCAGCCTGACCCAGGCGCAAACCCTTGCTCAACAAGCCCTCACCGTGGGCAGCGCCAATGAAGTGCGTGCATTAGTGGAGGCCCTGTAATGGCCAAGATTCTCACCCTGACCCTCAACCCGGCGCTGGACCTCACGGTTGAGCTGCCAGTGCTTGCGCCCGGTCAGGTCAACCGCAGCGACGAAATGCACACCCACGCCGCTGGCAAAGGCGTGAACGTTGCGCAGGTGCTGGCCGACCTCGGGCATCAACTGACGGTCAGCGGTTTTCTCGGCGAAGACAACCTGCAAGCGTTCGAAACCCTGTTCGCCAAGCGCGGTTTTGTCGACGCGTTTATCCGTGTACCGGGTGAGACGCGCAGCAATATCAAAGTCGCTGAAAGCGATGGTCGCATCACCGACATCAACGGCCCTGGGCCGTTGGTCGATGCAGCCGCGCAGCAGGCGTTGCTTGAGCGTCTGGTGCAGATTGCGCCGGGGCATGACGCGGTCGTGGTCGCCGGCAGTTTGCCGCGTGGCGTGACTGCGCAGTGGTTGCGCGAATTGATCGAGCGGCTGAACTCGCTTGGCCTGAAAGTCGCCCTCGACTCCAGCGGCGAAGCGTTGCGCCAAGCGTTGAAGGCCAGCCCTTGGCTGATCAAACCGAACACGGAGGAACTGGCCGATGCCTTGGGTTGCGAGGTGGTTTCCCACGCCGCCGAGGCTCAAGCGGCGAGTCGACTGCACGCTCAAGGCATCGAGCATGTCGTGATCTCCCACGGTGCCGACGGTGTGAACTGGTTCAGTGTCGGCTCGGCGCTGCACGCCTCGCCGCCCAAGGTCAGCGTGGCCAGCACCGTCGGTGCCGGCGATTCGCTGCTGGCCGGCATGCTCCATGGTTTGCTCAGCGCCGACACGCCTGAGCAGACCTTGCGCACGGCCACCGCGATTGCGGCGATGGCGGTGACGCAGATCGGTTTTGGCATCAACGACGCCGCGCAACTGGCGCAGCTCGAACAGGGCGTGCGCATTCGCCCCCTGACAGAACAATAAGAGGGTTTGTCATGAAGTTAGCCATTGTTACGGCCTGCCCGAACGGCATGGTCACCAGTGTGCTGTGCGCCCGTTTGCTTGATGCGGCAGCGCAGCGTCAGGGCTGGAGCACCAGCGTTGAAGTGGTTGATGCGGCGCATCCGGAACGCGAATTGTCGGCGGCGACCATTGAGGCGGCGGAGTGGGTGTTACTGGTGGCCACCGGCAACGTCGACATGACGCGGTTCGTCGGCAAACGACTCTTTCAGATTGCCCCGGCACAAGCCCTGCAGGACGTCGAAGGCGTACTGCGTCGCGGTGCCGAAGAAGCCGAAGTATATGTCGCAACCGAAGCCGCCCCTGCTGCGGTTGCGCAACGTGCACCGCGCATCGTCGCCATCACCGCATGCCCGACCGGTGTCGCCCACACCTTTATGGCGGCCGAAGCGTTGCAGCAAACGGCCAAGCGTCTGGGCTATGAACTGCAAGTCGAAACCCAAGGTTCGGTGGGTGCGAAAACACCCCTGAGTGCGACAGCGATTGCCGAGGCGGATGTGGTGTTGCTGGCGGCGGATATCGACGTTGCCACCGAGCGTTTTGCCGGCAAGAAAATCTACCGCTGTGGCACCGGCATCGCGTTGAAACAGTCCGAAGCGACGCTGAAAAAAGCCCTCGCCGAAGGCCAGCAGGAAAGCGCTGCCAGCGAGGGCAAGGCCCCGGTCAAGTCGGAGAAAACCGGCGTCTACAAACACCTGCTGACCGGCGTGTCGTACATGCTGCCGATGGTGGTGGCGGGTGGTTTGATGATTGCCCTGTCGTTTGTCTTTGGCATCACCGCGTTCAAGGAAGAAGGCACGCTGGCGGCGGCACTGATGCAGATCGGCGGCGAGACCGCGTTCAAGTTGATGGTGCCGCTGCTGGCCGGTTACATCGCTTACTCGATTGCCGACCGTCCAGGCCTGGCGCCGGGGATGATTGGCGGCTTGCTCGCCAGCACCCTGGGCGCCGGGTTTATCGGCGGAATCGTCGCCGGTTTCATTGCCGGTTACGCGGCCAAGGCGATCAGTCGATATGTCGCGCTTCCGCAAAGTCTTGAAGCGTTGAAACCGATTCTGATCATCCCGTTGTTCGCCAGCCTGTTCACCGGTCTGGTGATGATCTACGTGGTCGGCAAACCCGTAGCGCAGATGCTCGCGGCGCTGACGCATTTCCTCGACAGCATGGGCACCACCAATGCGATTCTGCTGGGTGTGTTGCTCGGCGGCATGATGTGCGTCGACCTCGGTGGGCCGATCAACAAAGCCGCGTATGCCTTTTCGGTGGGGCTGCTCGCCTCGCAAAGTTATGCGCCGATGGCCGCGACCATGGCGGCAGGGATGGTGCCACCGATTGGTCTGGGTATTGCCACGTTCATCGCCCGACGCAAGTTCGCCCAGACCGAGCGCGAAGCGGGTAAGGCGGCGTTCGTGCTGGGGCTGTGCTTTATCTCCGAAGGGGCGATTCCGTTTGCCGCGAAAGACCCGCTGCGGGTGATCCCGGCGAGCATCGCGGGCGGTGCGTTGACCGGCGCGCTGTCGATGTACTTCGGCTGCAAACTGATGGCGCCGCACGGTGGCTTGTTCGTGCTGGCGATTCCGAATGCGATCAATCATGCGCTGCTTTATCTGCTGGCGATTGTCGCCGGTAGTTTGCTGACGGCGGTGGTGTACGCGACGGTCAAACGTCCCGAGTCCGTCGACCTCACAATGGCACCGGCGAAGGCCTGACGTACATCCCCTGTGTGTGAGCTTGCTCGCGAAAGCGGTGCGTCAGTCGATTCGATGTTGGCTGATACGACGCCTTCGCGAGCAAGCCCGCTCCCACATGGGGGGGGCTGATGTCATGCCGGGTTCATAAACCCGTGCTTTAGTTTTCCTTTTTCCAGGGAGAACACCATGAGCGATTTCAACCTCGGTCGCCGTCGTGTCATGCAAGCCGTGGGCGCGGGGCTGTTGATGCCGGGGCTGGCGCCGGCGGTGATCGCGTCCGTCAAGGATCGTCCGCAACTGACCGATGGCGTGCAGTCCGGCGACCTGCAAGGCGATCGGGCGATGATCTGGAGTCGCAGTGATCGTCCGGCGCGGATGGTGGTTGAGTGGGACACGCGCAGCCTGTTCGGCAACCCCCGCCGATCTGTCTCGCCACTGGCCGACGCCCGCACTGATTTCACCGCTCGTGTCGAGCTGACCGGGTTGCCCGCCGATCAGGCGATTTTCTATCGTGTTTACTTTGAAGACGCGCAGACCGGCATCGCCAGCGAACCGTGGTTCGGCCATTTTCGCAGCGTGCCGACGGCCAAGCGTGATATTCGATTCGTCTGGAGCGGCGACACCGTCGGCCAGGGTTTTGGCATCAACCCGGACATCGGTGGCATGCGTATCTACGAAGCCATGCGTCTGCGCCTGCCGGACTTCTTTATCCACAGCGGCGACACCATCTACGCCGACGGCCCGGTGCCGGCGCAGCTTGTGACGGAAGGGGGGCGGGTGTGGCGCAACATCACCACTGAAGCGAAAAGCAACGTCGCGCAGACCCTCGACGATTATCGGGGCAACTACCGCTACAACCTGCTGGATGAAAACATCCGCCGCTTCAATGCCCAGGTGCCACAGATCTGGCAGTGGGACGACCATGAGGTGGTCAACAACTGGTCACCGGGCAAGCAACTGGATGAGCGCTATCAGGAGAAAGATATCCACACGCTGGTGGGCCGAGCGCGTCAGGCCTGGCTCGAATACGCGCCGATGCGTTTGCAGACCGCAGACGGTGGCGGGCGGATTTATCGCAAGCTCAGTTACGGGCCGATGCTTGATGTGTTTGTCCTCGACATGCGCAGTTATCGCGAGGCCAACGATGACAACCTGGGGGCGGCGAAACCGTTTCTTGGGCGTGCGCAACTGAACTGGCTCAAGCAGGGTCTCAAGGGCTCGCAAGCGCAATGGAAAGTGATCGCCGCTGATATGCCGATTGGTCTTGGTGTGCCCGATGGCGAGGTCAGTCCAGGTGTGGCGCGTTGGGAAGCAGTGGCCAACGGCGATCCGGGACCCGCGCAGGGGCGTGAGCTGGAAATTGCCGAATTGCTCGGATTTCTGCGGGCGCAGCAGGTGCGCAATTTTGTCTTTCTCACGGCCGATGTTCACTACTGCGCGGCGCATCACTATCACCCGGATCGTGCGGCGTTTCAGGATTTCGAACCGTTCTGGGAGTTTGTCGCCGGGCCGTTGAATGCCGGGAGTTTCGGGCCTAATCCGCTGGACAAGACCTTTGGGCCTGAGGTGGTGTTCGAGAAAGCCCCGCCGGCACAGAACACTTCGCCGTTTGCCGGGTTTCAGTTTTTTGGCGAGGTGAATATTGAAGGGCAGAGCGGGGAGATGAGCGTGGTGTTGCGCGATCTGGATGGGGTGGCGGTGTTTGAGCGCAAGTTGCAGCCAGTCTAATCACCGCACACCCTGTGGGAGCGAGCAGGCTCGTTCTCACAGGGGGGATGGGGCACGGTCAATAAACGTCGCGGCGGTATCGGCCCTGTTCGATCAGGCTTTCAACTTCAGCAGCACCAAGGACTTCACTGAGCACTTGATCCACGCCTGATGCCATTCCCTGCAAGCTGCCACAGATAGAGATGACAGCACCGTCGGCCAGCCATTTTTTCAGTTCATCGGCCGATTCACGCAAGCGATCCTGTACATAAATCTTCTCGGCCTGATCCCGCGAAAACGCCAGATCCAGTCGCTCCAGATCACCGTTGATCAACCACTCCTCCAGCTCCGTTCGACAGAGGAAGTCGTGCTCACGATTACGCTCGCCAAACAGTAACCACTGGCGTTGCTGACCGTCGGCAATACGCGCTTTGAGCAAACTGCGTAACCCGGCAAGGCCCGTGCCGTTGCCCAGCAGAATCATGGGCACTGGCTCGTTCGGCAAGTGGAAACCGCTGTTGCGGCGCACTCGCAGACTGATGCTGCCACCCACCGGCGCGTGTTCGGTCAGCCAGCCGGAACCAATGCCAAGGCTGCCATTGGCGTGTTGTTCCTGACGCACAATCAGCTCCAGCACGCCATCGGCGGGAATCGAGGCAATCGAGTATTCGCGCATCGTCAGCGGCACCATCGCGTCGACCAGCGCCTGCGCATGCAGGCCGACCAGATGCGCGCGGTGCTCCGGCAACTGACGGGTGGCCAGGGCGACCTCCAGCGGCTCTTCCAGGCCATTGATGATCACCTTGGTCTCGCCGCGAATACCGAGGCCGTCGAGGAAGTGTTCGATGGCCCAACCGCCGTTGCGCGGCAGCACTTCTACCAGGTCACCGGCCAGCCAACTGCTGGTGTCCGGTGCGCTCAGAGCGATCAGAAAAACCGGCGAGCCGCTGCTGTCCGGGTTCATCCGCTCGCGGCGCAGCAGCGTCCAGTTGTCGTAGTTCGGCGCTTGCCAGGTGTCGACCGGTGCTTGCCCGGTGATCTGGCCGAGCTGGGTTTGCCAGTGACCCAGGGCGTAGGGATCAGCGCTGTCGACTTCCACGGGGGCGAACAAGGTCTTGGCGCCATGCTCGCTCAGCCATTGATGCAAGCGCCGGGCGAAGCCGCAGAAGTGCGGGTACTGGCGATCGCCAAGGCCCAGCACCGCATAGTTCAGGCTGTCGAGTGTCGCCGCGTGGCTGAGCACTTTGCGCTCGAAACCGCGGGCGCTGTCTGGCGCCTCGCCGTCGCCGAAGGTACTGACGACAAACAATGCGTTGGCCGACTCACGCAGATCCTGCTCACTGACGGTTGCCAGCGGTTGCACGTTCACCGACATCCCGGCGGCTTGCAACTGGCCTGCGCTCTGCCACGCCAGTTGCTCGGCGAAACCGCTCTGGCTGGCGAAACCGATCAACCACGAAGCCGCATCGCCGGCCGGTTGTTCAAGGCCTTTGCGGGCATTGTGGATCTGCTGCTTCTTGCGCCGACGATCCAGATACAACAGCCATCCCGTGATGAAGAACAGCGGCATGCACACCGCAGCGAGGGTGATGATGAGCCGCCCGACAAGGCCGAAATAGCTGCCCACGTGCAGCGCATAAAGGCTGGTCAGCAGTTGCGCCTTGAAACTCTTGTCGGCGTAGCGATCAACGCGTTTGACGATGCCGGTGGCCGGGTCGAGGGTGATCTGGTTCAGCGCGCGATCATGGGGCGAACGGTCGAGCAGGTAGAACACCGTCGCCGGTTGGCCAGCCACGGGCGGCATGCGGATGTTGTAGGCAGACAGGCCCGGGCCGGCGGCGCTGTAGATGCTGCTCCACATCGCCATGTAGTCGGCGGTTGGCGCCGGACCCTCTGGCGCCGGACCGCGGCCACCGCGCACGCGCTCGTTCTGCGGTGCGTCGGACAGCAGTTTGGTCAGGCCTTTGTTGTACCACTCGTACGACCACGACAACCCGGTCAACGCCAGCAGCAAATACACCAACAGGCACCAGGTTCCCGCCACGGAGTGCAGATCCCAATTGAACGCGCGGCCCTTTTTCTTCCAGTCCAGGGTCAGCCACACGCGCCACTTGTTCCACTGGCGCGGCCAGCGCAGGTAAAGGCCGGACAGGCAGAAGAACAGCAGAATCAAGGTGCAGGCGCCGGTGATGGTGCGCCCGGTGTCGCCCATGGCGAGGAAACGGTGCAGTTGCAGCATCAGGCCGAAGAAGTCCTGGCCGGTTGCGTCACCCTTGAACTCTGCGGTGTACGGATCGAAGTAGCGCATCTCGCCGCGACGTTGGCCTTTTGGCGGAGTGAAGAACACCTTTGCGGCGTTGCCGCTGTCGGTCTCGACCCAGAGCATCGAGACTTTCTTGCCCGAAGTGGCCTCGATGCGCTCCACCAGTTCGACCGGCGGCAGGACCCCGGCGACGTGTTTTTCCACCTGCAGCACCGACGGGTTCAGCGCTCGCAGGATTTCGTCCTGAAACGAATAGGCCGCACCGGTAATGCCCATCAAGGCCAGCACCAGCCCTGCGGTGATGCCAAAAAACCAGTGCAACTGGAACAGGGTTTTCTTTAACACGTCACTCGCCGTCCGTTCGGAAATTGTCATCACGGCGCGCATTATGCCGTGGCTTATCGAGAAGCGTTCTTTATTACGCACAAAAGCCCCGTTCAACTGAATGAACGGGGCCGTACCTTGCGGCGCATTCCTTGTGGGAGGGGGCTTGCTCGCGAATGCGTCATGTCAGTCGATATCTATTTCTCTGACACACCGCTTTCGCGAGCAAGGCCGCTCCGACATTTACAGCATTGATCAAAAGTGGAAATTGGTGCTCAACAGTGCCGTACGGCCCGCCGCCTGGTTGGCGAAGTGGGTCGCGAAGGCTTTGTCGTAATAGGTTTCGTTGGTCAGGTTCTGCACGTTGAGTTGCAGGTCGACGTTCTTGGTCAGCTTGTAGGCCGCCATCGCGTCGTAACGCACGTACGAATCGACCAGGGTGGTGTTGGCCACGCTGCCGAACACCTCATCGACGTAGAACGCACCGCCACCAATGGTCAGCTTCGGTGTGACCTGATAAGTGGTCCACAGGCTCGCGCTGTTTTTCGGCGTGTTGGGCAGTTGGTTGCCGTCGTTGGCCTTGCCCATCGGGCCGCCGTCGACCTGCTCGCTGTCCATGTAGGCGTAACCGGCGAACACTTGCCACTGTTCGGTGATCTTGCCGCTGGCCGACAGTTCGATACCTTGTACGCGGGTTTTTCCGGCGTTCTCGTACGACGTGGTATCGACTTGCACGCGAGCGTTATCTTTCTCGGTGCGGAAGACATCAGCCGTCAGCGACAAGCGATCGTTGAGCAGATCCCACTTGGTGCCGATTTCGTAGTTCTTGGTGGTTTCCGGCTCCATGTCGCTGCTGAGCAAGTTGCCGGCGCGGTTCGGGGTGCCGCCCAACGGGTTGCCTTCCTGGCCTTCGCCGAGGGTGTTGCCCGGCGGGGTGGCGGAGGTGGCATAGGATGCATAGATGCTGCCGTTATCCGCTGGTTTGTAGACCACGCCGAACTGACCGGTAACGAACTCGCTGGTGTCATCACCCTTGGAGGTGGTTTTGCCGGCCGCGGTGTAGGTTTTGTATTCGGTGTCGAAGTGGTCGTAACGCAGGCCCATGTTCACAAGCCATTGCTCGGACAGTTCCAGGGTGTCGAACACATACAGCGCGTAAGTGTTGGCCTTGGTGTCGGTGCCGGCGTAGTTGCGCGAGATAGCGCCGTTCCACGGATCGTTCGGGTTCGGGTTCGACAGCGAGGTGCAGTTGTAGCCGCTCGACGCGCCGATCATCGACGGCGTGCAGTTATTGTTGACAGCGGTGGTGCGCGGCGTGGTGTCGGTGTTGACGGTGTACGAGGACTTCTGGCCTTGCTCGCGGGTGTATTCGACGCCGGTGGAGAAGCTGTTCTTGAAACCGGCGACGTAGAAGTTGCCGAACAGGTCCGTCTGGTTGGTGGTGGTCTCGGTGTTGCTCACGCGAGTGTTCGCCCGACGCCAGACGCTGCCGTTGTTGACGTTTCCTTTGCTGTCGTCCGGCTGGGTCAGGATGTAATCCTGCATGCTGGTGCCGTGGCGCAGGGTGTTCTTGATCGTCAGCGAGTCGCTCAAATCGTGCTCAATGGCGAAGGTCGCAGTGTCGGTGCGGCCCTTGCGGAAATCGCGATCCAGACCGTAGAAATTGCTGTGGTCACCGCCGGCGTACGGCTTGTCCGGGTTGGATTTGCTGCGTGCTGCCGAACCACCGGCTGGAATGGTGTACGGCACGCCCGAGTCCGGTGTGTCGTTGCTTTCCAGATGGTAGTAATCGAGGTTGACGCGGGTGTCGGTGCCCAGGCCGAACGCCAGCGACGGCGCGATGCCCCAACGGTCGTAATCGACCTTGTCGCGGCCGGCGACGTTGCTTTCGTGGCTCATCAGGTTCAGACGCCCGGCAGCGGTGTCGCTGAACTGGTAGTTGCCGTCCAGGGTGTAGCGCTGGGTCTGGTCTGAGCCCCAGGTAAAACCACCGTCGAACGAATCGCCCAGGTGGGCTTTCTTGCTCACCAGGTTGATGCTGCCGCCGGCTGCGCCGCGACCACCGATGGCCGAGTTCGGGCCCTTGCTGACTTCGATGTTTTCGACGGCGAAGATCTCGCGGCTCTGCGAACCGGTGTCGCGCACGCCGTCCAGGTAGGTGTCGCCCTGGGCGTCGAAGCCGCGGATGAACGGACGATCACCCTGCGGGTTGCCACCCTCACCGGCACCGAAGGTGATGCCCGGCACGGTACGCAGCGCATCCTGCATGTTCAGGGCGCCGGTGTCTTTGAGCACTTGTTGCGGGATCACGGTGACCGAGCGCGGTGTGTCGACCAGCGGCGCGGTGTACTTGGGCGAGGAGGCTTTCTCGACCTGGTAGGACGTGGTGTCCTGCACTTCGCCGGTGATGGCGGTGGCGTCCAGGGCGATGGCATTGCCAGAGGCTTTGCTGTCGGTCTTTTCGGCGGCGAATACCATGTGGCCCGCGGAGCCTGCGGTGATTGCCACGCCAATTGCAGAGGCGAGCAAACGTGGTGAACTGACCGGTATTTGAGCGTGTTGACGTGCCATTTGAATTCCCCTCCCCAAGGATTTGAGGCGGCGGAATATAGGGTAAACAGGTATTTGTATCAATTGCGAAATATTGTTATTCGCACCAAATTTACATTCTTTACAATTTGGCCTTACGGTTTTTACTGATTCATTCGTCTGGGTGTTTTACATGGTCAATAAGAATCAATACCATTGGCAATCTTTTACCATCAGGTACGTTTGCCATGCTGCTGCACATTCCCGGCCTGTTCGCGAAAGAAGAAGTGCAGCGCATCCGCCAGGCGCTCGAAGAGGCGGACTGGGCCGATGGCAAGATCACCGCCGGCTACCAGTCGGCCAAGGCCAAACACAATCTGCAATTGCCTGAAGGCCACCCACTGGCCAAGGAAATTGGCGCAGCGATGCTTGAGCGGCTGTGGAAAAATCCGCTGTTCATGTCCGCCGCGCTGCCGCACAAAGTGTTCCCGCCGTTAGTGAACTGTTACACGGCCGGCGGCAGTTTCGACTTCCACATCGACAACGCCGTGCGCCAACCGAAGGGCAGCATCGAGCGGGTGCGCACTGATCTGTCGGCCACGCTGTTTTTCAGCGAGCCTGCGGATTACGACGGCGGCGAACTGGAAATCCAGGACACCTTCGGCACCCAACGGGTGAAGCTGCCCGCAGGCGATATGGTGCTGTACCCCGGCACCAGTCTGCACAAGGTCAATGCGGTCACTCGCGGTGCGCGTTATGCGTCGTTCTTCTGGACGCAAAGCCTGGTGCGCGAAGACAGCCAGCGCGCGCTGCTGTTCGAGATGGACGGCGCGATCCAGCAACTCACCCAGGACATGCCTGATCACCCATCGCTGATCCGCCTTACCGGCACGTATCACAACCTGCTGCGGCGCTGGGTCGAGGTATGAGTTTTAAACTGCGTCGCGAGGAAATCCTCAGCGGTGAACAACTCAGCGCCATGCTCGAAGAAAGCCCGGCCCGTGCCGCGCAGGCGATTTTGCTGGCGGCGGGTGAGGGCGAAGTTGAAGCCCAGGCGTTGCTGGGGCAGATCCTTCTGGAGGGGCAGGGCATTGCCAGGGATCAGCCGTTGGCGCTGCGCTGGTTTGGCATCGCCGCCGGGCGCGGCCACTTGATGGCGCGCAATATGCTCGGGCGGTGCCATGAGCATGGTTGGGGGTGTGGCGCAGATGCGTCTGTTGCGGCGCAGCATTATCGGATCGCCGCGGATGCCGGGCTGGATTGGGCGATGTACAACCTCGCCAATTTGCTGGCGACCGGGCGCGGTGTGGTGGTGGATCATTTGCAGGCGCTGGCGCTTTATCGGCGCGCGGCTGAACGAGGCCATGCGAAATCGATGAATCTGCTGGGGCGTTATCTGGAAGAAGGGCAGGCATGTCCGGCGGATCCGGTCATGGCGCGCGAGTGGTATCGACGTTCGGCCAAGGGCGGGGATTTTCGCGGGCAGTTCAGTTTTGCCGCAGTGTTGGCGGGGGAAGGGCGGATTGATGAGGCGGTGGTTTGGCTTGAGAAAGCCTTGGCTGGCGGTAATCTGAATTTTCTGCGGGTGGCAAGCAAGACGCTGTTAAATGCAACAGATCCAGAGATTCAGGCGTTGGCCTCCAGGTATCAACAGCGTACGGATGAGCTGAGCCGCAGCGCATAACCCTTGTGGGAGCGGGCTTGCATCGACGCACAAAAAAGCCCACGACATGTCGTGGGCTTTACGCATTACCGGTTCAACAATTACACGTAATACGATTTCAGCGGCGGAAAGCCATTGAACTCAACCGCGCTGTAGCTGGTGGTGTACGCACCGGTCGACAACCAGTACAGACGATCACCAATCGCCAGGTTCAGCGGCAAGCCGTACTTGTAGTTCTCGTACATGATGTCGGCGCTGTCGCAGGTCGGGCCTGCGATCACCACTTCTTCCATCTCGCCTTTCTTCTCGGTCCAGATCGGGAACTTGATCGCCTCGTCCATGGTTTCGATCAGGCCGGAGAACTTGCCCACATCGGTGTACACCCAGCGCTCGACGGCGGTGCGCGATTTACGTGCGACCAATACCACTTCGCTGACCAGGATGCCGGCGTTGGCGATCAGCGAACGGCCCGGCTCCAGAATGATTTCCGGCAGGTCATCACCGAAGTCTTCTTTCAGGAAACGGATGATTTCTTCAGCGTAGGTTTCCAGGCTGTTGGTGCGGGTGATGTAGTTGGCCGGGAAGCCACCGCCCATGTTGATCAGCTTCAGGTGAATGCCGTCTTCTTCTTTCAGACGTTCGAAAATCACTTTGACCTTGGCGATTGCCGCGTCCCAGACGCTGATGTCGCGCTGCTGTGAACCGACGTGGAACGAGATGCCGTAAGGCACCAGGCCCAGGTCTCGGGCGAGGATCAGCAGGTCCATGGCCATGTCGGTCTGGCAGCCGAATTTGCGCGACAGCGGCCAGTCAGCGGTGGTCGAGCCTTCAGTGAGGATGCGCACATACACTTTCGAGCCCGGTGCAGCCTTGGCGATGTTGCGCAGGTCGGCTTCGGAGTCGGTGGAGAACAGACGCACGCCCTTCTCATAGAAGTAGCGGATGTCCTTGGATTTCTTGATGGTGTTGCCGTAGCTGATACGGTCGGCGCTGACGCCGCGATCCATCACTTTGTCCAGCTCGTAGATCGAGGCGATGTCGAAGCTCGAACCTTTCTC
Source organism: Pseudomonas sp. RA_105y_Pfl2_P56 (assembly GCF_963970845.1). Classification (NCBI taxonomy): domain Bacteria; kingdom Pseudomonadati; phylum Pseudomonadota; class Gammaproteobacteria; order Pseudomonadales; family Pseudomonadaceae; genus Pseudomonas; species Pseudomonas sp. RA_105y_Pfl2_P56. Next base: position 88,421 of record NZ_CAXAPL010000005.1, on the reverse strand, counting down.
TTTGAGCAGGTCGATGATCTCGACGGCCGGGTTGGCCTTGACCGCGTAGTAGACCTTGGCGAATTCGAAACCGGCGCGCAGGTCATCGTAGGCCTGGCTGATCATCGCGGTGTCGATCACCACGAACGGGGTTTCCTGTTTGTCGGCGAACGCCTTCATTTTGTCGAATGTAGCGCGCGCGAAATAGTCTTCGACCTGGATCGACATGCTGGGAGCTCCTATGGGCAAACAAGTAAAAACAATGGGTGCAAATGAACGTCCTCCGTATCCCCACTTTGGTTCGCCTACTTCCCAAGGTATGTCGCCGAAAGCAAAAAGGCCACGGGCGCCGATGCTGCCCTTGGCCTTGCTGTCTCGTCGTCAGTACTTGAGCCGGATGGATCGTTTCCAGCATGGACGTTCGGCGCGAACTTTAGGGCGTGAGGGGCCTGAGATCAACAAAAAATGTCGCGTTTTTGCACGCTTCCGTCGTGCGGTCTTCCACCGGTACTGATGTAACCGACCGACATGACAGGCTGATGTTCCCTCGAGCATGGATTTGCGTAGTTGGTATGGCTGGAAAAAACGGAAATAAGCCACAGACGTTTAATTCCAAAAAAGCCTTGAGACAACCGTCAGGACTAGTATTTCTGACAGGTGTCTAGACGCGGTTTTCTTTCTAGGATGAGGGCGCCGATTAGTTCTGAAAGAAAGTCTGGTGATCGGCGAGCACAGTATTTTTTGTTATTGGAAATGGCTCCGTCGACCCGTTTGCATGATGGGGGGAGTGCGCCTGTCTATCAATTCAAGCGGATGCTGGGGTAACAAGGATGAATAGAATATTACTGTGGCTAGTTGTATTGACTCTGTCAGGTTGTGCCACTCACGAAGTGGTTCAGCCGTCTGTTCCCGTATCGCGAGAGGAAGTGCTCGGGACCGCATCGACTGGGGTGATGGGCGCCGGCACCGGGCCACAGATTGCCGCCTATCTCACGGAGGCCTACCACAACAAGCTGAACATGTGCCGAAATAACCCTTCAGCCCCGGCATTCCTGTGTTCCGGGGTCATGTTGAGAGCCACTCAACACTCCACACAGTTTCATTTCTGGAACCCTAATCCAACGTCTACCGGCGTGTCTTTTTCCTATTTGCGGGCGGATGCGAAGTTCAGCAAGTTGGTCTTCGGTTATCACAACGGATTTATCTTGTATCCGTACTTTTTCAAACCCGTGGGTAAAATAGAACCAGAGATACTTTGTTTCTTTCCGGTGGACGGTGCAACGACCCCGCGCGCAGATCAGGGCTGCGGTCAAAGTCCGGGAATAGTTTCCAGTCGACCCTGCCAGTCACAAGGGATCAATACGGCCGCGCAATACATCGCGCATTACAATCAGCAAACGAACAAATACGGGCATCTGTGCGGCTTTGATGTGAGCGACGATTTGAATCAGGCAGCCACCACCGCTTTCAATGAGGCAATCAAGGCCCAGGGGATGGGCGGCACGTTCGCCTTCAATACGCAGAACGAGTTCCGGCTGGCCAAGTGGGGGCAGAATCTGGGCACGACGTTGCCAATCGAGGCGGTGTTCTACATCGGTGACGCCGGCAAGGCCGGTGCGCAGTATGACCAGCAGGATTTCAAGAACCAGACAGGTATCTGGATTCCGGCAATCAGGATCACGCTGCCCCAGACGCCATCGGCTGATGTGCGGTTCGAGTTCATTGCCGGTGACCAGGCCATCTCTTCCTGATCCATTCAATTGTGCCGTGCCCTGCCAGAGGGGCACGGCACATCAGCGCTCTATCAGGCCAGCGCTGTCTCGGCGGGGGAGATGATGCTGGTCTTGCCACCGCGGGATTTGCCGGAACTCAGATACTCGGCAATCGACTCCTGCGTGACCTCGCCCAGGAACACCCGCTCGGCGTCCAACACCGGCAACCACGAACGATTGAACTCGTACATGCGCGACAGCAGGATGCGCAAATGCTCGTCATACGCCGCCGTGGCGTTGAACTCACGCAGGAACTGCGCGCAGGTGCCGGTCTGGCGGTGCAGGTCGCGGCGACGCACATAACCCAGCGCCTTGTTCTCGGCACAGGTGACCACGACGTAGCGGCGGTCATGTTCGTCCATCAATTCCAGCGCATCGGCCACCGGGGTTTCCGGGCTCACCGACGGCGCGTTGTCCGCCGCGTCTTCTGCCTTGACCAGCAGCAGGCGCTTGAGGGTGCTGTCCTGGCCGACGAAGTTGCTGACAAAGTCGTCCGCCGGGTGTGCGAGCAGGGTGTCCGGGTGATCGATCTGCAGCAGTTTGCCGGCGCGGAAGATCGCAATCTTGTCGCCGAGTTTGATCGCCTCGTCGATGTCGTGGCTGACCATGATGACGGTCTTGTTCAGCGCGCGCTGCATCTCGAAGAACTCGTTCTGGATCATCTCTCGGTTGATCGGGTCGACCGCACCGAACGGCTCGTCCATCAGCAACAGCGGTGCGTCCGCCGCCAGCGCACGAATCACGCCGATGCGCTGTTGCTGGCCACCGGACAATTCACGCGGATAACGATGCAGATACTGCTTGGGCTCAAGCTTGATCATGCTCATCAGTTCACGGGCGCGGTCGTGGCATTTCTGTTTGTCCCAGCCGAGCAACTTCGGCACCACCACAATGTTCTCTTCGATGGTCATGTTCGGGAACAGACCGATCTGCTGGATCACGTAGCCGATGTTGCGGCGCAGGGTCACTTCGTCCAGGTCGGTGGTGTCTTCACCGTTGATCAGGATCTTGCCCGAAGTCGGTTTGATCAGGCGGTTGATCATCTTCAGCGTGGTGCTTTTGCCGCAACCCGATGGCCCGAGGAACACACAGATTTCGCCTTCATTGACGGTCAGGCTCACCGAGTCCACGGCTTTGATGTCTTTGCCGTTGCTTTGGAAGGTCTTGCTGAGGTTTTGAAGTTCGATCATTTGAGGAGTCCTTTTGGAGTCAGCGCGCGTTGCAGCCACTGCAGGAGGAGGTCGGCGAAGATCGCCAGAAGACTGACCAGCAGCGCGCCGACGATGAGCATCGACATGTCACTGCGGCTGATGGAGGCGAGGATCAACACACCGAGACCGCCGGCGCCGACGGTGGCGGCGATGGTCATCACGCCGATGTTCATCACCACGGCAGTGCGCACACCGGCGAGGATCACCGGTACCGCAATCGGCAACTCGACCATGCGCAGGCGCTGGCCGAAGGTCATGCCGATGCCGCGTGCGGCTTCACGGATGCCCGGTTCGACGCCGGTCAGGGCCAGGTAGGTGTTGCGCATGATCGGCAGCAGTGAATAAAGGAACACCGCCGTGATCGCCGGCATCGGGCCCAGGCCTTGGCCGAACTTGGAGTAGAACGGCAACAGCAGGCCGAACAGGGCAATCGACGGCACGGTCAGCAGCACGGTGGCGCTGGCCTGTAAAGGGCCGGCGAGGCTCGGAAAGCGGGTCATCAGAATGCCCAGCGGCACACCGGCGACAATCGCCAGACTGACGGCGATCCCCACCAAAGAAATGTGCTGCAAGGTCAGGTGCAACACCTGCTGCCAGTCAAGATGGGAAAAGGCGTTCAAGAATTCCATGACGTTTCCTCCCTTCAATTCAATGGATGTTGGCGCAGGAAATCAGCGGCCACAGCGGATGGGCTTTCATGATCGACATCGACCCGCGCGTTGAGCCGGCGCATGGTTTCGTCATCAAACAGTTCGGCCAGCGGCTTGAGTTGCCCGGCCAGTTTCGGGTGGGCGTCCAGATAGGCCTGGCGCACCACGGGCGCGGCGGTGTAGTCCGGGAAGTAATGCTTGTCGTCCGCCAGCAATTTCAGATTGAAGGCGCTCAGGCGACCGTCCGTGGTGTACACCAGGCCGGCGAACACTTGGCCATTGCGCAGGGCGGTGTAGACCAGACCGGCGTCCATCTGGCGGGTGTTCTCGCGTGTCAGGTTCATGTCATAGAGCTTGACCATGCCGTCCAGGCCGTCGGAGCGGTTGGCGAACTCAGTGTCCAGAGCCACCAGATGATTGGCCTCGGCCTCATCCCGCAGCACGGTGTTCAGTTCGCTGATGCTGTTGATCTGCGGGTACTGGTCGGCGATTTTTTTCGGCAGGGCCAGTGCATAGGTGTTGCTGAATTTCGACGGTGCGAGCCAGGTCAGGCCTTTTTTGGCATCGAGTTCTTTCACCCGAGCGTAGGACTGTTCGCTGTCGAGTTTTTCGGTGACATGGTTGTAGGACACCAGCGACACCCCGGTGTACTCCCAGAGCATGTCCAGTTGGCCACTCTCCTGAGCGCTGCGCGCCAGATTGCTACCCAGCCCACCGGTGATTTGCGCGTCGTAGCCTTTGCTGCGCAGGTACTGCGAGGTGATTTGCGCCAGCAGGGTTTGTTCGGTGAACACCCGGGCGCCAATGCGGATAACCGGTTTGTCGGCGGCTTGGGCGATTCCTGCGAACAGCAGGGCGCAGCCTAAAATCAAGCTAAGTCGTTTCATGAAGATTCCTTTGCCGGGGCTTAAGACGGGCGCAAGCCGCGTTCGAGCCAGAGTCGACTGCCCAGGGTGACAGCGCCATCGAGCAGCAGCGCCAGTAAGGCGGTACACGCGGCGCCGAGCAGCAGTTGCGGCTGATTGTTCAGCGCGATACCCGGGAAGATCAGGCTGCCAAGGCTGTTGGCGCCGATCAGAAACGCCAGCGGCGCTGTCCCGACATTGATCGCCAGCGCCACACGCACACCACCGACGATGATCGGCACGGCATTGGGCAACTCGACTTTCCACAGCACCTGACGCGGGGTCATGCCGATGCCGACGGCGGCTTCTTTGAGTGAACCCTGAACGTTTTTCAGGCCTTCGTAGGTGTTGCGCACAATTGGCAACAGTGACGCGAGGAACAGCGCGAAGATCGCCGGGCCGCTGCCGATGCCCAGAATCCCCAGGGCAATTGCGAGTACGGCCAACGGCGGCACGGTGTTGCCGATGTTGAAGATCTGCATGAAGCGTTCGGCGCGCCCGACCATGCCTGGGCGACTGAGGAAGATGCCGGCGGGGATGCCCACGACGAGGGCAGCGAGCATTGAAGCGAGGACGAGAACCAGATGAGCTTGCAGGTAAAACAACAAATCGTCGCGGTAGTGTTCGATCGTGTTGATGCCGATCCAGTGGACCAGCAGGGCCAGGAGCGCGATCACCACCGCACCTCCCATCAGCCCTTTGCCATAGCGGATAGCCACAGGCGGACTCCTTTTTTTTAGTCGGCGAACGCCATCCTGCGTGGCAGGCCAAACCTTGGCTGCCGGGAAAAAACGTTCGCGAGAAGCAGCTCCCTCAGCACCGGCAAAAAGCGGTCTGAAAGCGAGCCATGAGCGCAGCCTCGTCAGGCTAACTTGCTGATTTTTCAGCCCCTGACGAAACGTCGTAACAGGGGATGGACGTCTCCGTGCTTTAAAAGGTTCCCATCCGAGACAGCATTTGGCCACCCCTGATGTGCTCAACGGTTCGGTTATTGTCTGGACTTGGGCTATAATCGCGGCCCTTTTTTGAATCACCGCCAGGCGATTTCCCATGACCAACCAGGCCGCCGAAGTCGCGAAACGCCGCACTTTCGCCATTATTTCCCACCCCGATGCCGGTAAAACCACGATCACCGAAAAGCTCCTGTTGATGGGCAAGGCGATTGCGGTGGCCGGTACGGTGAAATCCCGTAAATCCGACCGCCATGCGACATCCGACTGGATGGAGATGGAGAAACAACGGGGTATTTCCATTACCACGTCGGTCATGCAGTTCCCGTATCGCGATCACATGGTCAACCTGCTCGACACCCCGGGCCACGAAGACTTCTCCGAAGACACCTACCGCACTCTGACGGCAGTGGACTCGGCCTTGATGGTCCTCGACGGCGGTAAGGGTGTTGAGCCACGGACCATCGCGCTGATGGACGTTTGCCGTCTGCGAGACACGCCGATCGTCAGCTTCATCAACAAACTCGACCGTGACATCCGCGACCCGATCGAACTGCTCGACGAAATCGAAGCCGTTCTGAAGATCAAGGCGGCGCCGATCACCTGGCCGATCGGTTGCTACCGCGACTTCAAAGGCGTGTACCACCTGGCCGACGACTACATCATTGTCTACACCGCCGGTCACGGTCACGAACGCACCGAAACCAAGATCATCGAGAAGCTCGACTCCGACGAAGCCCGCGCGCATCTGGGCGACGAGTACGACCGCTTCATCGAGCAGTTGGAACTGGTACAGGGCGCCTGCCACGAGTTCAACCAGCAAGAGTTCCTCGACGGCCAACTGACCCCGGTGTTCTTCGGTACCGCACTGGGCAACTTCGGTGTCGACCACGTGCTCGACGCCGTCGTTGACTGGGCGCCGCGCCCGCTGGCACGCGTGGCCAACGAGCGCACCGTGGAACCGGTCGAAGAGAAGTTCTCGGGCTTCATCTTCAAGATCCAGGCGAACATGGACCCCAAACACCGTGACCGCATCGCCTTCATGCGTATCTGCTCCGGCAAGTACGAAAAAGGCATGAAGATGCGTCATGTGCGTACCGGCAAGGACGTGCGCATCGGCGACGCCCTGACGTTCTTCTCCTCCGAGCGTGAGCAACTGGAAGAGGCGTTTGCCGGCGATATCATCGGCCTGCACAACCACGGCACCATTCAGATCGGCGACACCTTCAGCGAAGGCGAAGCGCTTGGTTTCACTGGTATTCCGCACTTCGCCCCGGAACTGTTCCGTCGCGTGCGTCTGCGTGACCCGCTGAAATCCAAGCAACTGCGCCAGGGGCTGCAGCAGTTGGCTGAAGAAGGCGCGACCCAGGTGTTCTTCCCGGAGCGCAGCAACGACATCATTCTCGGTGCCGTCGGTGTGCTGCAGTTCGACGTGGTCGCCAGTCGCTTGAAAGAGGAATACAAGGTCGAGTGCTCGTATGAGCCGATCACTGTTTACTCGGCGCGCTGGATTGAATGCGACGACAAGAAGAAGCTTGAGGAATTCTCCAACAAGGCTGTGGAAAACCTGGCAGTCGATGGCGGTGGGCACCTGACTTACCTCGCTCCGACGCGGGTTAACCTGGCGTTGATGGAAGAGCGCTGGCCGGATGTGAAATTCCGTGCGACGCGTGAGCATCACTAAGCGCTGAATTGTTTTGTCCAAAGCCCCCTAGGTGTATGCCTAGGGGGCTTTTTTTGCTTGGTTGGTTTGGGTGTATATCCGTTTCTGCGGGTGTTGCGGCTGACGGTTTCGCCCTTACGGCGACTCACTTTTTTTACAAACGCCTAAAAAAAGTAAGCAAAAAAACGCTTGCTCCTACGTGCGGCCCGCTCGCTGGGGCTCGGGGTTCCTTCGCTGCGGGATTGATCCGGGGGGCATCGCCTCCGGTTTGCTGCGCTGCACCTCCTCTCGATGTGTTTGGCTTCGCCAAACGGTCGCTGCGCTCCCATCCCCGGATCAATCCCTCCACTCAGCCTTCCGACGTCGCCCGTGGATCAAGGTCAAGAGCTGCAGCCGAGCTAACGCTCATCCTGTTGAGTGGTGAGTAGCAGAGGGGATACGCGTTCTGCTCATGCTTTTTTGTGTGCGAGCCTGCTCGCGAAGGCGGCCTGACGGCCGACCATTTTCTGACTGAGTGCCTTCAATCTGCCTGATCTGCCGAAGGTTGCACCTGCATGGGGCTGTAGGGCGACTCCGTTTTTTGTGATCTCGACATACTTGAGCGCGACAATCCGCGAGCTGACCGTTAGTGTCTCAGGTTTGCGAAAGTCGCTTTGAGAGGTCAAAGGAATGACAAGTCGGCTGACTTACCTGCTGCGACTCAATGGCTATTTTGGCGTAATGGCCTGGGTGCTCGCGGCGCTGCTGTTCATCAATCGCCTCAGCAGTATGGTCAAGCTGTTCATGGCGTTGTATCTGCGTCAGGAGCTGGGGCTGGCGATTGAAACCGTGGGCTGGCTGCTGTCCGGTTACGGCGCGGGGCTGTTGATCGGTTCGATGGTCGGTGGGTTGCTCAGTGATCGCTTTCCCACGGCGCGGCTCACGGCGGCGCTGTTTTTCCTGTCGGTATGGACCCTGATCCTGTTGGGGTTGGTCACCGACGTGCCGTGGCTTGCGGCGTTATTGCTGTTGAGCGGTGTGCTCGACGGGGCGATCCGCACCCTGCATCAACGGTTGATCATGGAGTATTGCGAGGTTGCGCAGCGTTCGCGTGCGCAAGCTTTGAGCCGGGTTGCGAGAAATCTCGGGATGGCCGCTGCCGGGGTGGCTGGCGGGGTGTTGGCGCAGACGGATTTTCGCTCGGTGTTTTTCGCCAGTGCGGCGATGACGCTACTGGCGTTGCTCTGGTTTGTCCGCACGACCTGGCGTCGACCGGTGTTGATCGTTGAGGCGTCAGCCGACGCGGGCTCCGGCGCATCCTCTGCGTATCGCGACAAGGCGTTTCTCTGGTTGCTGGCAGCGGCGGTCTTGCTCGGCATGGCGTTCGATACCGTCTACAGCACGCTGGGCAACTATCTGCGTGACTACTACCACTTGAGCACAGAAGCCATCGGTTGGCAGTTCGCGCTCAACGCGATACTGATTGTGGCCCTGCAGATTCCGCTGTCCCATTGGGGCGAACGGTGGGGCATGCGGCGGCAACTGGTGGCCGGCAGTCTGTTGCTGGCTATCGGGCTGGGCATGTTGCCGTTGGGCACCGGACTGTTTTTCGTCTGCCTGTCGACGGTGGTCTGGACACTGGGCGAAGCGCTGTTCATGCCGCCGCTCAATGTGTTGGTCATGCAGCATGCACAGAGTGGCAAAGGCGGGCAGTACTTCGGTCTGTTTTTCATGAGCTGGAGTGCGAGCGCACTGGTATCACCGGTGCTGAGCGGTCAAATGTACGGATACTTTGGCGGGCACAGTGTCTGGCTGGTCAGTGCGACGCTGGCGCTGTTGGCCATCCCGCTGATTTATCAGGCCACTCACACACGCGTCTCGGACGGGCCTTAAGGGCAGGCCGGCGTCCTTTAGCGGCTCCGGCTATTGGCGTTATTCGAAACCAGTCTTTGTGTCGAGGGTATTTCTGCCGGCTGCTGAGTGTCTTGTCTGGTGAGCCCGGCGGATCGGAACTAGATTTCATTCATCGCCGGATCGGCATGTTTGTCTCACCCGCAGAGGATGGAATCGATCATGAAAAACAGATTGCTACGCGTTTTGCTGCTGTTGAAAGTGATGGTGATGTTCTCCCTCGGCACCGCGACGGCTTGGGCCGAGTGCGAGGATCACGATGCCCAGGCCTTCAGCGGGCAGGTGGGGCACAGCGGGCTGATGCTGGCCAAGTCTGATTCTGAGGGCGGTGATAAAGGCCAGGGCGGCAGCGAAGGCGATGATGATTCGACCACCGACGAGCCGGCCACCGACGACAGTGACGAAGGCGACAGCCAGACGTAAATGGCAGACAAAAGAAAACCCCTTCTACCTCGACTGATGCGCAATCGAAGCGGAAGGGGTTTGGTTAACACTTTGACTCTAAGTCCAACACAATCTCTGTGGGAGCGGGCTTGCATTTGCCTCGGGATTTGCTTACGCCGCGCCGTCGAGGAACTGCTCGGCGTAGTGGCACGCCACCTGCCGGTTGTCGAGCTCGCGCAGGGCTGGCTCTTGAGTGCTGCAACGCTCGGTCGCATACGGGCAACGCTTGTGGAACGCGCAGCCTGCGGGCGGGTTGAGCGGGTTGGGCAATTCGCCGACGATCTTGATTTTCGGCTTGTCCGGATCCGGGTGAATCGTCGGGGTCGCCGACAGCAGCGCCTGGGTGTAAGGGTGCAGAGGACGATCATAGATGGCGTTTTTCGGACCCATTTCCACCGGGCGACCGAGGTACATCACCATCACGTCATCGGCCACGTGTTGCACCACCGCCAGGTTGTGCGAGATGAACACGTAGGCGGTGTTGAACTCCTGCTGCAGATCCATGAACAGGTTCAGCACCTGCGCCTGAATCGACACGTCCAGCGCCGAAGTCGGTTCGTCCGCCACCAGCACTTTGGGTTGCAGCATCATTGCTCGGGCCAGGGCGATACGCTGGCGCTGACCGCCGGAAAACATGTGCGGATAACGCTGGTAGTGCTCGGGACGCAAGCCGACCTGCTTCATCATCGCCTGGACTTTCTCGCGACGTTCGGCGGCGGACAGGTTGGTGTTGATCAGCAGCGGCTCGCCGAGCTGATCACCGACTTTCTGCCGTGGGTTCAACGACGCGTACGGGCTCTGGAACACCATCTGCACGTCTTTGCGCAGTTGCTTGCGCTGGGCCTTGTCGGCACCGGCCACTTCCTGGCCGGCGATTTTCAAGGAGCCGGACGACGGCTCTTCAATCAGGGTCAGGGCGCGGGCGAGGGTCGATTTGCCACAGCCCGACTCGCCGACAACCGCGAGGGTCTTGCCGGCTTCCAGTTCGAACGACACGCCGTTCAGCGCGCGCACGGTGGCGTGGCCCTTGAACAGGCCACGGGAGACTTCGTAGTGACGGGTCAGGTCGCGGGCGGTAAGTACGACGGCCATTACGCCACCTCCTGGTTCAGCGGGTAGAAGCAGCGGGCGAGGCTGTGGCTTTTCGGGTCAAGGGTCGGACGTTGCGCGCGGCAGCTGTCCTGCACGTACGGGCAGCGCGGCGACAGCAGGCAGCCCTGCGGACGGTCGTAACGGCCCGGGACGATGCCCGGCAGCGTCGCCAGACGCTCGGCGCCCTGGCTGTGCTCCGGAATCGCCTTGAGCAGCGCTTCGCTGTACGGGTGCGCCGGGATGTCGAACAGTTGTGGCACCTGACCGACTTCAACGGCTTGGCCGGCATACATCACGCACACGCGCTGGGCGGTTTCAGCCACGACCGCGAGGTCGTGGGTGATCAGCACCAGGCCCATGTCCTGTTCTTTCTGTAACGCCAGCAGCAGATCCATGATCTGCGCCTGAATCGTTACGTCCAGTGCAGTGGTCGGTTCGTCGGCGATCAGCAGTTTTGGCTCGCCGGCAATCGCCATGGCGATGGCGACGCGCTGGCTCATACCGCCGGACAGTTGATGCGGGTAGGCGTCCATACGGCTGGCGGCGCCCGGGATTTCCACTTTTTCCAGCAGTTCGATGGCACGTTTACGCGCTTGCTTGCCGGACATTTTCAGGTGCAGGCGCAGCACTTCTTCGATCTGGAAACCGACGGTGTAGCTCGGGTTCAGTGCGGTCATCGGGTCCTGGAACACCATTGCCAGGTCTTTGCCGACGATCTGCCGGCGCTGGCGGTTGCTCAGGGTGAGCATGTTCTTGCCGTCGAAATTCAGGGCGTCGGCCGTGACGATCCCCGGGTGCTCGATCAGGCCCATCAGGGCCATCATGGTCACGGATTTGCCCGAACCGGACTCGCCCACGATCGCCAGTACTTCGCCCTTGTCGACTTTGAGGTCGAGGCCATCGACCACCGGCACGGCGGTTTTGTCGCCGAAGCGAACGTTGAGATTCTTGATTTCTAGCAGTGACATGGGAATCTCCTCAGGCGGCGTTCTTGAGTTTCGGGTCCAGCGCATCGCGCAGACCGTCGCCCATCAGGTTGATTGCCAGCACGCTGAGCAAAATGGTCAAACCAGGCAGGCTCACCACCCACCAGGCGCGTTCGATGTAGTCGCGGGCCGAGGCCAGCATGGTGCCCCACTCAGGGGTTGGCGGTTGTACGCCAAGGCCGAGGAAGCCCAGGGCGGCGGCATCGAGAATCGCCGAGGAGAAGCTCAGGGTCGCTTGTACGATCAGCGGTGCCATGCAGTTGGGCAGCACGGTGATGAACATCAGGCGTGGCAGCCCGGCACCGGCCAGGCGCGCGGCGGTCACGTAGTCGCGGTTCAGTTCGCCCATGACGGCGGCACGGGTCAGACGCACGTAGGACGGCAGCGATACCACAGCAATCGCAATCACGGTGTTGATCAGGCCAGGGCCGAGGATGGCGACAATCGCCACCGCCAGCAGCAAGGACGGCAGGGCCAGCATGATGTCCATCAAACGCATGATGGTCGGGCCGAGGACTTTGGGGAAGAAACCGGCGAACAGACCCAGCAGGATGCCCGGGATCAACGACATCACGACCGAAGACAAACCGATCAGCAGCGACAGGCGCGAACCCTGGATCAGACGCGACAGCAAGTCGCGACCCAGTTCATCGGTGCCGAGCAGGAACTGAATCTGCCCGCCTTCGAGCCACGACGGCGGCGTCAGCAGGAAGTCACGGTATTGCTCGCTCGGGTTATGCGGTGCGACCCACGGCGCGAACAGCGCGCAGAAGACGATCAGCAGCATGAACAGCAAACCGGCAACTGCGCCCTTGTTCTTGGAGAAGGCTTGCCAGAATTCTTTGTACGGTGACGGGTACAGCAGGCTTTGATCCACGTCGGACGCGGCGGTGGCTGCTGAGGAAGTTGGAGTGCTCATGGGTAATTGACCTCAGCGCTGATGACGGATGCGTGGGTTGGCAAAGCCGTAGAGGATGTCCACTACGAAGTTGACCAGAATCACCAGGCAGGCGATTAACAGGATGCCGTTTTGCACAACCGGGTAGTCCCGGGCGCCGATGGCTTCGATCAGCCATTTACCGATGCCGGGCCAGGAGAAGATGGTTTCGGTCAGAACCGCACCGGCCAGCAGCGTGCCGACTTGCAGGCCGACCACGGTCAGGACCGGAATCAGCGCGTTACGCAAACCGTGGACGAACACCACGCGTGCCGGCGACAGGCCTTTGGCCCTGGCAGTGCGGATGTAGTCTTCACGCAGGACTTCGAGCATCGAGGAGCGGGTCATCCGCGCGATCACCGCCAGCGGGATGGTCCCCAGCACGATGGCCGGCAGGATCAAGTGATGCAATGCGTCGAAGAATGCGCCGACGTCATCGGCCAGCAGCGTGTCGATCAACATGAAACCGGTGCGCGGCTCGATGTCGTAGAGCAGGTCGATCCGCCCGGACACCGGGGTCCAGCCCAGGCTCACCGAGAAGAACATGATCAGGATCAGGCCCCACCAGAAGATCGGCATCGAATACCCCGCCAGGGAGATGCCCATCACCCCATGGTCGAACAGGGATCCTCGCTTGAGTGCCGCAATCACCCCGGCCAGAAGGCCCAGAATGCCGGCGAACAGCAGGGCGGCCATGGACAGTTCCAGGGTCGCCGGGAAAAGGGAGGTGAACTCGGTCCAGACGCTGGTGCGCGTACGCAGGGATTCGCCGAGATCGCCGTGAGCCAGTTTGCCGATGTAGTCCAGATACTGGGCATACAGCGGTTTGTTCAGACCTAGGCGTTCCATTGCCTGAGCGTGCATTTCGGGATCGACCCGACGTTCGCCCATCATCACTTCCACGGGGTCGCCCGGAATCATGCGAATCAACGCGAAAGTCAGCAAGGTGATGCCGAAAAACGTGGGGATCAACAACCCCAGTCGGCGGGCAATAAAACTAAACATCTTGTGTGGTACCTCATCAGCCGGTTAGGCGTACCCGGCTTCCCTGGGGTCAGGGAGGCCGGGCGTTTCTTATCTACTTCACCTGGGTGGTGGCGAAGTTATTAGTTGTCAGAGGGCTGATGTGGTAGCCCTCTACGTTGTTGCGCATTGCAGTGAACATCCGGGTGTGGGCCATGCTGATCCACGGTTGGTCCTGATTAAACAGGACCTGGGCTTGCTCGTAGAGTTTCGCGCGTTCGGCCGGATCTACTTTAGCCCGTGCTTCATCCAGCAGAGCCTGGAATTTCTCGTTGCACCAGCGCGCGTAGTTCTCGCCATTCTTGGCCGCCTCGCAACTGAGCATAGGCGTCAGGAAGTTGTCCGGATCGCCATTGTCGCCCGCCCATCCGGCCGAGACCATGTCGTGCTCACCGGCCTTGGCGCGTTTGAGCATTTCGCCCCATTCCATCACGCGGATGTCGATCTTGATCCCGACTTTCGCCAGGTCAGCCTGCATCATCTGCGCGCCGAGCATCGGGTTGGGGTTGGTCGGGCCGCCGCCGTTGCGGGTAAACAGGGTAAACGTGGTGCCTTCTGGAACACCGGCTTCCTTGAGCAGGGCGCGAGCCTTGTCGAGATCGCGAGGCGGGTTCTTCAAGTCATGGTTGTAGCCCAGCAGCGTCGGTGGGTACGGGTTGACTGCGACGGTGGCGTTACCTTTGCCAAACAGCGCGTTGACGTAGGCTTCCTTGTCGAAGGCGATGTCGATCGCTTTGCGCACCCGCACGTCGCTCATGTATTTGTGCTGGGTGTTCATGGCGACATACGACACGGTCATCGCGTCGAGTTCGGCGACTTTCAGGTTGCTGTCTTTCTTGATGCTCGGGATGTCATCCGGCTTCGGATACAGCGCAATCTGGCACTCGTTGGCCTTGAGTTTTTGCAGGCGCACGTTGTTGTCGGTGGCAATCGCCAGAATCAGCGCATCGGCCGGTGGCTTGCCACGGAAATAGTCCGGGTTGGCCTTGAACCGTACTTGAGCGTCCTTGGCGTAACGCTGGAAGATGAACGGGCCGGTGCCGATCGGCTTGCTGTTCAGGTCGCCGGTCTTGTTGGCCTTGAGCAACTGGTCGGCGTATTCGGCCGAGTAGATCGAGGAGAACGCCATGGCCAGGTCGGCCAGGAACGGCGCTTCGCGGCGGGTCAGGGTGAACTTGACCGTGTTGTCGTCGACTTTTTCTACGCTTTTGAGCAGTTCCTTGAAGCCCATGCTTTCAAAGTAGGGGAAGCCCACGCTCGACAGTTTGTGCCACGGGTGATTCGGGTCCAGTTGACGCTGGAAGCTCCAGACCACGTCGTCGGCGTTCATGTCGCGAGTCGGCTTGAAGTAATCGGTGGTGTGAAACTTGACGCCTTTGCGCAGGTGGAAGGTGTAGCTCAAGCCGTCATCGCTGATGTCCCAGGAGTCGGCCAGCGCCGGTATCACTTCGGTGGTGCCGGGCTTGAAGTCCGCCAGCCGGTTGAAGATGGTTTCGGCCACCGCGTCGGCTGTGACTGCAGTTGTGTACTGGACCATGTCGAAGCCTTCCGGACTGGCTTCGGTGCAGACCACCAAGGGTTTGGCCGAGACGCCGATGGCGGCGCTCAACAACGCGGCAGCGACGGCCGCACGTAGGGGAAGCATTTTCATCGATAACCCTCTGCAATCGGTTGAAGACAAAAAACCGAACGGCCGACTCTTCATGAGTCAGCCGTCGGTTAGCGTTTTTACAGGATGTTGAACGGAATGGTGGTCACGAGACGGAACTCGTTGATGTTGCCGTCAGCCTGGTGCTCGCTGGCGCGGTGAGTGGTGTACGTCGCACGAATAGCGGTGGCCTTGAGCGGGCCGCTCTGCACGGCGTAAGAAGCACCGACGCCGTATTCATAGTGGCTTTCGCCATTCATCAGGCTCAGGTCGCCGCGTTTGGCTCCTGGATCGGTGTAAGCCGTGCCACGGTAGTGAGTGCCGTCGATGCCCCAGCCGCGCGCCTGGTAGATGTTGAACTTCAGGCCAGGTACGCCGTATTCAGCCATGTTCAAGCCGTAAGCGATCTGGAAGGATTTCTCGTTCGGGCCGTTGAAGTCCGACAGCAGGGAGTTGGCCAGGTAGATGCCGTTGGTTTCGTGCAGGTAGTCGAAGTACTCGTTGCCGTTCACTTCCTGGTACGAGAAGGTCAGGCTGTGGGCCTGGTGAGTCAGGCCGAGCGACAGCGAGTAGGTGTCGTTGTCGATGTTGCCCATCAACTTTTTGCCTTCGTCGACAGTCTTGTAGTAGTTCAGACCGGTGGTCAGGCTCAGGACCTGGCTGTCACCCAGTTCGTGGGTGGCGCCGAAGTAGTACTGGTTCCAGAAGTCTTCAACGTTCGCGACATACAGGCTGGTTTTCAGGCTCTTGAGCGGCTGGTAGTTCAAACCGGCTGTGTAAACCTTGTCGGTTTCAACACCAGTGGCCGAGTACTCGGAACGGAATTTCGACAGGCTCTGTTCGGTACGTGGCGAGACGCGGTCGAAACCGGCCAGGTCAAACGACAGGTTGCTGAATTCTTCGCTGTGCAGGCTGATACCTTCGAAGCTCGAAGGCAGCGGACGGTTGCCGATGACATCGACGATCGGCGTGCTGAAGTTCTGGCGACCGGCGGTCAGGGTGGTGTTCGATACGCGGAACTTGACGTTGGCCAGACCCAGTTTGCTCCACTGGCCGACAGCGTCGCCGTCGGAGTCGGCGAGGGTGCGGTTGGAGCCGCCAGCGATGTCCTTACGGTCACGATCCAGAACGATGGCGTTGTAGGCGGCCACTTCAGTGCTCACGCCAACGGTGCCTTGGGTGAAGCCCGAGGTGTAGTTGACGATGGTGCCCTGAACCCAGTTGATACGACGCGGGGTTTTGGTTCTGACCTGTGGCGTGGTGTTCTTGTCGCTGTTCTTCACGTAGCTGAAACTGTCGTCACGACGCTTCAGTTCATTGGCATAAAAGTTACGGGTTGTGCCGCCCAGGCTCTGTCCATCAATAAAGCCTTTGGCCTCGCTTTGGGCGCTACTGCCGGCCAGGGTAGTGGGGACGAACTCCTGACTGACAGGTTCTGCATACGCCGTGGCGGTGATGCTGCTGATGGCCAAAGCCAGTATCGCGGTGCTGCTCAGTTTCATGGGTGAAGCTCCTTTACTTTCTTTTTATACCGGTCTTTTTTTGGTCGTCCGGCTATTTGGTTTAGAACTCAATCACACATCGCAAACGTTTGCCAAAGGCCGGATTGGCGAATTTCGGCAAAGCGCTTGCGTGAGGGGGATAGACGGCCCCCCTCAGCATTGCGGCTAATCGGTTGGGTTAATCGATACTGACGCCCGAGAACACGTTGCGACCGAAGGGGCTCACCTTGAACCCTTCAACCCGGGTGCTTAACGGTTGGTTGACCGTCGAGTGGGCGACAGGCGTGATCGGCACTTGCTGCTTGAGCAACTGCTGCGCCTGTTTGTAAAGCGCGGTGCGCTGGTCGCGGTCGGTGACGACCTTGGCCTCTTTGATCAGCTTGTCGTAAGCCGGATCGCACCACATCGAGTAGTTGTTGCCACCAATGGCATCGCAGCTGTACAGCGTGCCGAGCCAGTTGTCCGGGTCACCGTTGTCACCGGTCCAGCCGATCAGGCTGACGTCGTGTTCGCCATTCTTGGTGCGCTTGATGTACTCGCCCCATTCATAGCTGACGATCTTCACTTTCAGACCGATTTTCGCCCAGTCGGCCTGGAGCATTTCGGCCATCAGTTTGGCGTTCGGGTTGTACGGACGCTGCACCGGCATCGCCCACAGGGTGATCTCGGTGCCTTCTTTCACGCCGGCAGCCTTGAGCAACTCTTTGGCTTTTTCCGGGTTGTAGGCAGCGTCTTTGATCGTATCGTCGTAAGACCACTGGGTCGGTGGCATGGCGTTGACCGCCAGTTGGCCGGCGCCTTGGTAAACGGCGTTGAGAATCCCCTGTTTATTCACCGCCATGTCCAGCGCCTGACGCACTTCGAGCTGGTCGAACGGTTTGTGGCGCACGTTGTAGGCGATGTAGCCGAGGTTGAAACCCGGCTTGGAGATCAGTTGCAGTTTTGGATCGCTCTTCAGCGCGTCGACATCAGCCGGGCGTGGATGCAGGGTGATCTGGCATTCGCCAGCCTTGAGCTTTTGCACGCGCACCGAGGCGTCGGTGTTGATCGCGAAAATCAGGTTATCGAGCTTTACCCGGCTCGGGTCCCAGTATTGTTTATTAGCGGTGTAACGGATGTTCGAGTCTTTCTGGTAGCTCTTGAACACGAACGGGCCGGTGCCGATCGGCTTCTGGTTGATGTCGCTCGGCTTGCCTTCGGCCAACAGCTTGTCGGCGTATTCGGCGGACAGAATGGCGGCGAAGCTCATGGCGATGTTCTGGATGAACGCGGCGTCAACGCTGTTGAGCGTGAACTCCACGGTCAGTGGCCCGGTCTTTTCGACCTTGGCAATGTTCTTGTTCAGGCTCATCCCGTTGAAATACGGGAACTCGGTCGGATAAGCTTTACGGAAGGGCTGTTGTGTATCGAGCATGCGATTAAACGTGAACAACACGTCGTCGGCGTTGAAATCGCGGGTCGGCTTGAAGTAAGGCGTTGTATGAAATTTCACACCTTCACGTAGGTGAAAGGTGTACTTGAGACCATCCTCGGAAATATCCCACTTGGTAGCCAGACCTGGGACGACATTGGTCGCGCCTTTTTCGAACTCGACCAAACGGTTATACAGCGGCTCGGCGGCATCGTTATCGGTGGCCGTCGTGTATTGCGCGGTATCAAAACCCGCCGGGCTGCCTTCGGAGCAGAACACCAGGCTTTTGGGTGCGGCGAAACTGGCGGACGTGGCGGCCAACAGGCCGGCGCCCAGCAAAGCGGAAAAAACCAAGGTATGGCGCATGACGCTCCCTCTTTTTTAGTGTTTTTCGATGCGCTGCGATCCCATCCGGGGACGTTGTGGCTGCATCAAGCTCAAACCAGTGCGGACAGCAAACCGTTAGCCCACACAGTCACTGGTCAGAACCCGACGGTAGGGGCCGTGGGTCTGGCAGTAAATGCGTAAATGCCTGAAACCTCGTAGGAAAAGTCGACGCGTCCTATGCCGTTGCAGTAATCCGCAGCGGAATTGGATGTAGGCAATTTCCTAACTTTCCGGCAGGTAAAACAACGGCGACGTCAAAAACGTCGCCGTTGCAATGCCTTATTTGCTGACGCTGACGCCGTAGAAGGAATTCAAACCGAATGGGCTGATCTTGAAATCCTGCACGTTGGCGCGCATGGGTTGGTACACCGTCGAGTGAGCGATAGGTGTCATTGGGACTGCATCTTTGAGGACGTGTTGCGCCTCTTTGTACAGTTCGGTGCGCTTGGCCTGGTCGGTTGTGCGCTTGGCTTCCTTGACGAGGCCGTCGAACTTCTTGTCGCACCACTTGGAGAAGTTGTTGCCGCTGAGCGAGTCGCAACCGAACAGCACGTTCAGCCAGTTGTCCGGATCACCATTGTCACCGCTCCAGCCAATGATCATGGCCTGGTTCTCGCCACCTTTGGAGCGCTTGATGTACTCGCCCCATTCGTAGCTCTGGATCTTGACGTTCAGACCGATCTTCTTCCAGTCCGACTGCAGCATCTCAGCCATCAGTTTGGCGTTCGGGTTGTACGGGCGTTGTACCGGCATTGCCCACAACACGATCTCGGTGCCTTCCTTGACGCCGGCTTCCTTGAGCAGCTCTTTGGCTTTCTCAGGGTCGTACTTGGCGTCCTTGATGGTGGTGTCGTAAGACCACTGGGTCGGTGGCATGGCGTTGACGGCCAACTGGCCAGCGCCCTGGTAAACCGAGTCGATGATCTGCGGCTTGTTCACCGACATGTCCAGCGCCTGGCGCACACGCAGGTCAGCCAGAGGGTTTGGCTCGTTGCTGCCTTTGACCTTGTCCATCACGTTGTAGGCGATGTAGCCCAGGTTGAAACCCGCCTGGTCAGGCATTTTCAGCGACTGGTCTTCTTTGAGGGCTTTCAGGTCGGCCGGGCGCGGGAACAGGGTGATCTGGCACTCGTTCTTTTTCAGCTTCTGAATGCGTACCGACGGGTCGGTGGTGATGGCGAAGATCAGGTTGTCGATCTTCACATCGTCAGGCTTCCAGTAGTCCTTGTTCCCGGTGTAACGGATGTTGGAGTCTTTCTGGTAGCTCTTGAACACGAACGGGCCGGTGCCGATCGGCTTCTGGTTGATGTCGGCAGCCCTGCCTTCCTTGAGCAGCTTGGCAGCGTACTCGGCGGACTGGATCGAGGCGAAGCTCATGGCCATGTTCTGGATGAACGCAGCATCCACTTCTTTCAACGTGAACTTGACGGTGTGGTCGTCGACTTTATCGATCTTGGTGATGTTGGTGTCCATCCCCATGTCGGTGAAGTACGGGAATTCGGTCGGGTACGCCTTACGGAACGGGTCATCCTTGTTAATCATGCGATTGAAGGTGAACAGCACGTCGTCGGCGTTGAACTCACGAGTCGGCTTGAAATACGGGGTGGTGTGGAACTTGACGCCTTCACGCAGGTGGAAGGTGTACGTCAGGCCGTCATCGGAAATGTCCCACTTGGTCGCCAGGCCAGGAATAACGGCGGTGCCGCCGCGCTCGAACTGGGTCAGGCGGTTGAACATGGTCTCGGCTGAGGCGTCGAAGTCGGTTCCGGTGGTGTACTGGCCTGGGTCGAATCCGGCCGGGCTCCCTTCGGAGCAGAACACCAGGTTAGTCGCAGCGGATGCGAAAGGTGCGGAGGCTAACAAGCCTGCGCCGACTAAAAACGGAATGACCGCGTGTTTAAGCATGTTGGCCTCATGATTTGTTGTCATTTTTTAGTTGTGAGGTACGACCTCGTGAGTCGTGCCTGCGGATACTTATGCAGGGGCCATACCCATTGCAAGATGCAGAGCGACTGTCGGCCTTAAACCGTGGCACGAACGTACCTTAATGTCGCATATGTGTAAAAGTTGACGCATTTGACCGTTTGCGGGCGATTTTTTCGGTGCAAACAGGGCCCCAAAATGGTGCGCCGGTCACGTTGTGCGCGCCGCCTTGGGGCTTGGTGTTACTTATTTATACCCACACCGTAGAAGGGTGTAAGGCCGAATGGGCTAATACGCAAGTCCGTGACTTCCTTGTGCAGCGGCTGGAACACCGTCGAGTTGGCAATCGGTGTAATCGGTGCCTGTTGTTTAAGAATTTGCTGGGCCTGTTGATACAGTTTTACCCGTTGCGACTTGTCGGTGGACACCTTGGCTTGCTGCACGAGTTTGTCGCAGGCCGGGTCGCACCATTTGGCGTAATTACTGCCTTTCACCGCCGTGCAGCTGTACAGCACACCGGGCCAGTTGTCCGGGTCGCCGTTGTCACCTGTCCAGCCGTAGATCATCGCGTCGTGTTCGCCATTCTTGGCACGCTTGATGTACTCACCCCATTCATAGCTGACGATGTTGGCCTTGATGCCGATTTTTGCCCAATCCTGCTGGATCATCTGCGCTGACATTCGCGCGTTCGGGTTCGAGGCGCGTTGCACTGTCATCGCCCAAAGGTTGATGGTTGTACCGGGCGCAACCCCGGCTTCCTTAAGTAGCGCCCGGGCTTTGGCCGGGTCGTAGGGGGCGTCCTTGATCGTCGGGTCATACGACCATTGCGCCGGGGGCAAGGCGTTTTGTGCCAACTGGCCGGCACTTTGATAAAGCCTGCGGGGCTGGGCCGCGTGCGGGGGGTACTTGTCTCCGCTTTAGGCTGCGATCTGTTGCTGTGGGAACTGCTAGCGATGGCGGTCTGACAGCCGACCCATTTCTGGCGGGTGTACTCGGTGCAAACTGTGGGAGCGGGCTTGCTC
Source organism: Pseudomonas sp. RA_105y_Pfl2_P56 (assembly GCF_963970845.1). NCBI lineage: Bacteria > Pseudomonadati > Pseudomonadota > Gammaproteobacteria > Pseudomonadales > Pseudomonadaceae > Pseudomonas > Pseudomonas sp. RA_105y_Pfl2_P56. The sequence continues at coordinate 67,026 of NZ_CAXAPL010000005.1, read as the reverse complement.
GCGAAGAGGCCCTTTCAGTCACCCGATTACTTCGGTTTGTTTAGAAATGTGTGAAATCACCAGAACCTTCCCACTAGGTTTTCAGGTTGTCCGTCGGACGTGCGATCTCTAGGCTTTGGTTGTCGCTGAAGGTTCAGCGATCGGGTGTGAGAACCTGGGAAAAATTAGTTATTCAGTCCTCGTATCAGCATAATTGCCGCCAGCGTACTCGCTGTCTGCAAATGCGTTATGGCGGCTGTGTTTGGGCAGACTTCGGTCTGGCCGGTTTTCCTATTTTCCGGTTTCTCACCCCGCACATAGCTGCCACCCACTTCGCCGCGTGAGAAACGGCAGGTGATGGCTCCCATTTGCAAAATAGGATTTTCCGGTAGGAGTGAGCCTGCTCGCGATGACGCCAGAACAAACAACACAAATCCCGGACACAAAAAAACCGGCGATCATGCTCTGATCGCCGGTTTTTCATTCAGCCCACATCACATCACGGCATCAGCACTTCAATCGAGCCATCCGCGGTCATGTTGACCTGGCTGGTGCCGGCTTCGACTTCCGGGGTAACCGGCGCTGAATCCATGCCCGCTGCTTTCATCATCATCGGGCCGCGCAGGTACGGTTGTGGGTAGCCATTGCTGTTGAGGTTCAGGTTGACGATTTTGTAGCCCTTGCCGCCCAGTGCGTCGGTGGCCAGTTGGGCGCGGGCCTTGAAGGCGGTGACGGCTTCTTTGAGCAGGGCGTCTTCACTGGCCTTGCGGGTCGGGTCGGCGATGGCGAAGTCCATGCCGCCCATTTTCAGGTCGGTCAGCAGTTCGCCGGTGAGTTTGGACAGGGCGGCGAAGTCGGCGCTTTCCAGGCGCAGTTCGGCGCGTTCGCGCCAGCCGGTGATTTTCTGGCCCTTGGTGTCGTAGATCGGATAGCTGTTGCGGCTGCCCTGGCGCAGGGTGATGTCTTTGACTTGCTTGGCCTGGGCCAGAGCCTTGTTCATGGTGGTGCTGACGTCGGCGGCGAGTTTGGCCGGGTCGGTGTTTTGCTCTTCCGTGTAGAGGGTCACGATCATCAGGTCGCGGGCCACTTCCTGGCTGACTTCGGCGCGCAGGGAAATCTGGTTGTAGTGCAGCTCATCGGCGGCCAGGGCCGGGAGGCTGGCGATGCTGCCGACGGTCAGGGCGAGAAGGGCGGCGCTGCGGCGAAATGTGTGCATGAAGGCTCCTTGATGGGGGCGCAGGTGTTGGGTGGGGGCCTGCGTGAAACCATCAGACTCTAGCTTTTATGATCCGGTTCGCCCAGTTACAACTTCTATACAGATGCCCGGGGCTGCCGCGCAACCATTTGCGAGCAGGCGTTCTTATAGCCGCCGAAAATCTTTTCGCCATGTGGTCGTTTGCCGCACTTTCGCCTCTCGGGGGCGCGGCTTGGTTATACTCCGTGCGATTCGCCTGGAGCGCTCATCAGGAGAGCTCATGCTCGCCCCCGTACAACTGACTTCCGCCACTCGCCAGAACCTCTGGCGGCTGACTTTTATCCGCACGCTGGTGCTCGCCGCGCAGGCCGGGTCCGTAGGCTTGGCCTATTGGCTGCAACTGTTGCCGTTGCCGTGGGTGCAACTGGCGATGACGTTGGGCTGTTCAACGCTGCTGTGCGTGTTTACCGCCGTGCGTTTGCGCACTTCGTGGCCGGTGACTGAGCTTGAATACGCTCTGCAATTGGCCTGCGATCTGGTGATCCACAGCGCGCTGCTGTATTTCTCCGGTGGTTCGACCAACCCGTTCGTTTCCTATTATCTGGTGCCGCTGACCATTGCTGCGGTGACGCTGCCCTGGCGCTATTCGGTGGTTCTGTCCGGTATCGCACTGGCGCTGTACACCCTGATGCTGACGCGGTTCTACCCGCTGGAAACCTTGCCGATCGCCCGGGAGAACCTGCAGGTCTATGGCATGTGGCTGAGCTTCGCGCTCGCGGCGGCGGTGATCACGTTCTTTGCTGCGCGCATGGCCGAGGAGCTGCGTCGTCAGGAGGAACTGCGTGCGATTCGGCGCGAGGAAGGTCTGCGCGATCAGCAATTGCTCGCCGTTGCCACCCAGGCCGCCGGCGCTGCTCACGAATTGGGTACGCCGCTGGCGACCATGAGCGTATTGCTCAAAGAGATGCAGCAGGATCATCCCGACCCGATGCTGCAAGACGATCTGAAGGTGCTGCAGGATCAGGTCAAGCTCTGCAAGGAAACCCTGCAGCAGTTGGTGCGCGCCGCGGAGGCCAATCGGCGTCTGGCCGTCGAGATGCAGGACGTCACGGTCTGGCTCGACGAAGCGTTGAATCGCTGGCACTTGATGCGTCCGGAGGCCAGTTATCGCTTCCAGCGTCTCGGCCAGGGTGCGGTGCCGCGCATGGCGCCGCCGCCGGATCTGACCCAGGCACTGTTGAATCTGCTCAACAATGCCGCCGACGCCTGCCCGGAGAACCTTCAGGTGACGCTGGATTGGGACGCGGAAAACTTGACCATCAGCATTCGGGACCATGGCGCCGGTGTGCCGCTGGCCATCGCCGAGCAGATTGGCAAACCGTTTTTTACCACCAAGGGCAAAGGTTTCGGCCTGGGCCTGTTTTTGAGCAAGGCCAGCGTGACACGCGCCGGCGGCTCAGTGAAACTCTATAGTCATGAGGAAGGCGGCACGCTCACCGAGCTGCGCCTGCCTCACGGTGCCCGAGGAGAGCAAAATGAGTGACGAAATCCAAGTGGAAGGCGAAGAACTGCCGCATTTGCTGCTGGTCGACGACGACGCGACTTTCACCCGAGTCATGGCGCGCGCCATGGCCCGCCGCGGCTTTCGCGTCAGCACTGCCGGTTCCGCCGAGGAAGGCCTGACCATCGCTCAGGCCGATCTGCCGGACTACGCTGCGCTCGACCTGAAAATGGACGGCGACTCCGGGCTGGTATTGCTGCCGAAGTTGCTGGAGCTGGACCCGGAAATGCGCGTGGTGATCCTCACCGGTTATTCGAGCATTGCCACGGCGGTCGAAGCGATCAAGCGCGGCGCCTGCAACTACCTCTGCAAGCCGGCCGACGCCGACGACGTGCTCGCCGCGCTGCTCTCCGAGCACGCCGACCTCGACAGTCTGGTGCCGGAAAACCCGATGTCGGTTGATCGCCTGCAGTGGGAGCACATCCAGCGCGTGCTCACCGAGCACGAAGGCAACATCTCCGCCACGGCTCGCGCCCTGGGCATGCACCGCCGCACCCTGCAGCGCAAACTGCAGAAGCGCCCGGTTCGTCGCTGAACCTGCGCTGAACGACTATCGCCAGCCCTCGCGATAAAACGCACCGATCATTTATGATCGGTGCGTGTCTGTTCTCTTCCATATCGAGCCTTATCCATGAATCCGAACGCTGAACATTCCGCGGTCAACGATGCTGTGCGCGGCCAGTTTTTTCGCAAAGTGTGGGCGATGATCACGCCTTACTGGCGCAGTGAAGAGAAGGTAAAGGCCTGGACGCTGCTGATTGCGGTGATAGCGCTCTCGCTGCTCAGCGTAGGGATCTCGGTGTGGTTCAACACCTGGTACAAGGATTTTTACAACGCTTTGCAAAAGAAGGACGAAGCGGCGTTCTGGCATCTGATTCTGTACTTCTGTGTGATCGCGGCCGTGGCGATTGTCGGTGCCGTGTACAGGCAATATCTGACGCAGATGCTGACGATCCGCTGGCGGGCGTGGCTGACCGAAAAGCATTTCTCGCGCTGGCTCGCCGACAAGAATTATTACCAACTGGAGCAGGGCGGTTACACCGATAACCCGGACCAGCGGATTTCCGAAGACCTCAACAATTTCACGTCCAACACCCTTGAACTGGGTATCGGGCTGTTGCGCAATATTGTCAGTCTGGTGTCGTTCTCGATCATTTTGTGGGGCGTATCGGGCAGCATCGAACTCTATGGCATCACCATTCCCGGCTACATGTTCTGGTGCGTGCTGGTTTACGCCGTGGTGGGTAGCTGGCTGACGCATTTGATCGGTCGTCGCTTGATCGGTCTGAACAACCAGCAACAACGCTTTGAAGCTGACCTGCGTTTTTCCATGGTGCGGATTCGCGAGAATGCCGAGAGTATCGCGTTGTACAACGGCGAACCGAATGAGAACCGTCACTTGAGCAACCGTTTCGGCATGGTCTGGCATAACTTCTGGGACATCATGAAAGTGTCCAAACGCCTGACGTTTTTCACCGCCGGTTATAGCCAGGCTGCGATTATCTTCCCCTTCATCGTTGCTTCGCCGCGTTACCTCGCCGGCAAGATCGAACTGGGCGAGTTGATGCAGATCAGCTCGGCCTTCGGCAACGTTCAAGAGAGCTTCAGCTGGTTTATCAACGCGTACCAGAGCCTTGCTTCCTGGCGCGCCACCTGTGATCGTTTGCTGAGTTTCCGGCAGGCAATGACCGACAACGAAGACCGCCCGCCGGCCATTGATGTGCAAAATCAAGGCAGTGAGCTGAAGGTGCATGACCTGGGGCTGGATCTGGCCGACGGTCGTCATCTGTTGACCCGTGCCGACATGACCGTTGAGCCGGGCGAGCGCGTCATGCTCAGTGGCCGTTCCGGCAGTGGCAAGTCCACGCTGCTGCGCGCGATGGGGCATTTGTGGCCGGCGGGGCACGGCAATATTCGTCTGCCAGCGGCGCGTTATCTGTTCCTGCCGCAGAAACCCTATCTGCCCATCGGCACCCTGCGCGAAGCGCTGAGTTATCCACAGCCGGGCGATACCTATGCGCCGCAGCGTTATGCACAGGTGCTGGAAACCTGTCGGTTGCCGCATCTGGTAGCCCGTGTCGATGAAGCCAATCACTGGCAGCGCCTGTTGTCGCCGGGCGAGCAACAGCGCTTGGCCTTCGCCCGCGCGCTGCTCTATGCACCGCAATGGCTGTACATGGACGAAGCCACGTCGGCAATGGATGAAGAAGACGAAGCGACGCTGTATCAGGCACTGATCGATCAGTTGCCGGGGGTAAGCATCGTCAGCGTCGGCCATCGCAGCAGTCTGAAGCGCTTCCACCCACGGCATGTGCGAATCGACAGCGGCCATTTGGTTGAGCAAACCGTAACGGCATGATCACGACACAAATCCTGTGGGAACTGGCAAGCCAACTCCCACAGGATTTGTGGTGTTAACGGAAAGTGATCGTACAACCCGCTTGAGCTATGATGCCAACCAAGCCGAATTTTCGAGACCCGATACAAACCATGGAAAACCTGATCGACACCCCGCGCCTTCCGCGCAAGCGCCGCAGCCTCGCACAGGAATTAGTGACGGTGCTGAGTGAGCAGATCCGTGATGGCCTGCTCAAGCGCGGCGACAAGTTGCCCACCGAGTCGGCGATCATGCAAGCCCATGGCGTCAGCCGCACCGTGGTGCGTGAGGCGATTTCCCGACTGCAAGCGGCCGGGCAAGTGGAAACCCGTCATGGCATCGGCACTTTTGTACTCGATACGCCTAGCCCCAGCGGCTTCCGTATCGACCCGGCCACGGTCGTCACCCTGCGTGATGTGCTGGCGATTCTTGAATTACGCATCAGCCTTGAAGTGGAGTCCGCCGGCCTCGCTGCACAACGCCGCAGCCCCGAGCAACTGGCGACCATGCGCGCTGCCCTCGATGCGCTGAACGATAGCGTGTCCCATGCCAGTGATGCCGTCGCGTCGGACTTTGCCTTCCACCTCGAAATAGCCCTGTCCACCGGCAACCGCTACTTCACCGACATCATGACCCACCTGGGCACCAGCATCATCCCGCGCACGCGGCTGAATTCGGCGCGTCTGGCCCATGATGACCAACAGCACTACATGAATCGCCTGAGCCGCGAGCACGAAGAAATCTACGACGCGATTGCCCGCCAGGATTCCGATGCGGCCCGTGCGGCCATGCGTCTGCACCTGACCAACAGCCGTGAAAGACTGCGCCAGGCCCATGAAGAGGCGCAGGCGCAGGGGTGATTGCTGTTTAGCGTTCGAGCTTCACACGCAGCATGTCGGAGCTCCCGAGATTCTGCCCTGCTCTTGCCACGGTGTAGTGCAACTCGGCAGTGGTACCCTCAGTGAAATCTTTCGCGAATACTTCTTTGGGAATGAGGAACTCAAGTACCCCGGGTACTTCTGTCACGTTCATGTTCCCTGACCAGGCGTTACTGGTCTTGACTTTGAAAGTAACCACGTCTCCTAGAATTATGTTTTCCGGGTTTGAGGTAAAGACTACCTGCCCATGAGCAAAGTCTTCCAATGTGTCCACCTTAAGTACACCATCCTGTGCCTCCTTGAGTACTGGAGGATCCAATGCTTTTACTTGTGCAGTCATGATCAAATTCCTTTTCACTGTCCCTTCAAACCGTTGAATAAGCGCAGATAAGGCATTGCACTGTCGGAGCCGGTTCGTTAACTCCTCAGCCATTAAGGCCGAGATCTGCAATGGCTGGCGCCTGTAAGAAATACCAGTCCAGACGAACGGTCGATGTCTTCTAAAGGCGCGCCCGATCGGAGGCGCGTCAGGAAATCAGGCTTCAATACGCAGCATCAACGGGGCCGAAAACGGTTCCATGCTTGATTCATCCTGAAACTTGTAGCGCAGTTCGATTTCGCAATTCACATACGTCTGCAGCACTTCCTTTGGAATCTGCAATTCGATGCCCGTCAGTTTTTCCATCTCGTCCTCGGCGTCATCCCAGGTGCCGGTGTCGACTTCTTCGCCCGCCCATTCAGGCTCTTCGGGGTCTTCGCCGAGAATGGCGTAGACGCTCCAGTTGGCCGCAAAGTCGCTGGAGTCCGGGACCTCAACGATCAGGTGATCGCTCAGTTCCGATAGGTTCACGGTTGCCGTCTCTGGTGAGTGAGGCAGAAATTGCACAAGTGTGGGTGAGACAAAAGTCATGAGGGGGGCTCTCCGTGCGTAGTGCGCCGTGATCCATTCACGGCGGTTCTGCACGGTAAAAGACTCTCCCAGAAGGTGTTTTAAACCGTTCATTTCCAGCCATTTCAAAGCCCCCCTGCGGCAGTCCCTACAGGGGGGGGGCGGATGTTGTCAGTGGCGCGGCATAATTGAACGGTCGACCCTTACAGCGAGGAGGCCGGCAATGGGGTTGGCATCAAAGGTTGCATAACCTTGGGCATCCACCGTCGCCCGGGCAATTGGCAGGCCTTTGGCCAATAACTCCAGAGGCGCGCCCTTCAGTGATTGGCCCGAGGCCAGTTCCAGTTTCAGTTTGATCGTCATGGTCAATCTCCTTGATTGGTGTTGCCGCTGGGGTGGTAATCCTTGAGCAGCAGGTACGTGCTCCAACCCCACCAGTCGTCGACGGTCGCGGTGTCGTTGAGGTTGTTTACATCCCTGCGCCGCAGCACCTTGCTGCCCTGTGTGCGAAACAGCGCCGGGAAATTGTTTGCCGGGTTCAACACAGCCGTCAGATCCGGCAGCCGTTGCAGTGCAGAAAACGCGGACGGTACGGGCTTTTTTCCGCTGAGATACGCCGCAAACACTTCGTCCGCCGAGGCTTGCACCGCTTGATTGACCTGCTGGCGGTTGTCGGCGTCGGTGGCTTCGAAGTAGCGCTTGTCGCCGAACGCACGCCATTGATCGCCATAAGCGTTGCGCACGCTGAGGCCGAATTTGCTGTCCTCGTCGTGCATGAAACGCGTAATCAATGAACCCAGATCGCTCGGCGTGACCGCAGCAGCCAACGCCTTGCGTGGCACACGCAGGTGGCCGGAGGAAAACAGGTCGGTGAGGAAGTGGTCGGCAAACGCGTTCATCGCGTAAGCCCGTTCCAGTTGCTGCTCATCGTGATTGGCGTGGGCGGCCATGGCGGTTTGCAAGGCCGCAGTGTGGCCGGCGATGTAGGCCAGTTTTGCCCATTCACCGAAATGATCAGCATTGTTCGCCGCCAGTTTCAAATAGCGCCCCAGTGGAAACAGCGCCGAGATAAAACTGCCGCCACCGGTGATTTTGTTCCACTCCTCGGACAACGTATCTCCTAACGCGTCATAGGCCTCGTGGGGTTGTTTGCCGTCCTTTATTGCCTGTTTAACCGCGTCGATCTCTTTTTGCATGACCGCGAGAATCTGTGTTGCTTCGGCCCTTGAAGCGGCAGTGACCGCGAGAGAATTGAACGCCGCGTTGAAGCGTTGCAGGCGGTCGACCGGTGTTGCGCCTTCGTTGATCGGCTGATCGACGATGCCGTAGAAGTCGCCGCCCAGCGCCAGCACTTGGCCGTAGGTGAGCGCCAAGCCATTGGGCAGATGCAATGGCACGTTTTGCGCGAGGATCGGTTGGGCGTCTTCGGCGAAGCGCAGCAGTGTGTTGTCGCCGATGGCCGTGTGTTCAGCGCCCTCAAACCGTGCTTGCAGCTTGCCCTTCAAGGCTTGATCGGGGAGGGCGGTGGCAGGCTCTACATCGCTGTGGGCATCGGCGATGTGCAGCACCAGATGTGGATCTTCGGTGCTGAAGTCGATGCCGGATTGAGTAAACAGATCATCAAAACGGGCAATGACCGGTTTGGGTTTTTCCTGGGATTTGGTTTGTAGACCGGACATTTCTATCTCCTTGATATGTCGTCGGCTGGTTTTAGTTTGCTGTATGGATATACAGTAAATTTCACTTTAGTCGAGAAAACTCCTACGTCAAGGATCGATCTTGTCCGACAAAAAAACGTGCCCTGCGATGAAATGCAGTTGACGGTTATTTTTTAAGTTGTACGATGACCTACAACTTCGGCGAAGGCTGAACGATTCAACCACAACAATATTGCTACCCAGGGTGTTCGAATAATGAATCCACAAGAACTGAAGTCCATCCTCTCCGCCGGTCTGCTGTCTTTCCCGGTCACCGATTTCAACGCGCAGGGTGATTTCAACCGCGCGGGCTATATCACGCGTCTGGAATGGCTGGCCCCTTATGGCGCCTCGGCATTGTTCGCCGCCGGCGGCACCGGTGAGTTCTTCTCCCTGGCCGCCAGCGAATATTCGGAAATCATCAAGACGGCCGTCGACACCTGCGCGACCAGCGTGCCAATCCTCGCTGGCGTTGGCGGTTCGACCCGTCAGGCCATCGAATACGCTCAAGAAGCCGAGCGTCTGGGCGCCAAAGGCCTGTTGCTGCTGCCGCACTACCTGACCGAAGCGAGCCAGGACGGGGTTGCCGCCCACGTTGAAGCGGTGTGCAAATCGGTCAACATCGGGGTGGTCGTCTACAACCGTAACGTCTGCCGCCTGACTGCGCCGCTGCTGGAACGTCTGGCCGAGCGCTGCCCGAATCTGATTGGTTACAAGGACGGTCTGGGTGATATCGAGTTGATGGTGTCGATTCGTCGCCGCCTCGGTGATCGCTTCAGCTACCTGGGTGGTCTGCCGACTGCCGAAGTCTACGCCGCTGCCTACAAGGCGCTGGGCGTGCCGGTTTACTCGTCGGCAGTGTTCAACTTCATTCCGAAAACCGCGATGGATTTCTACCACGCGATTGCCCGCGAAGATCACGCCACCGTCGGCAAGATCATTGACGACTTCTTCCTGCCGTACCTGGACATCCGCAACCGCAAGGCTGGTTATGCCGTGAGCATCGTCAAGGCAGGCGCCAAAATCGCCGGCTATGACGCAGGCCCGGTGCGGGCACCGCTGACCGATCTGACGGGCGAAGAGTACGAAATGCTCGCCGCGCTGATCGACAAGCAAGGTGCGCAATAACACCTGAAAAATGCGAGGCCGCTGAGCAATCAGCGGCTTTTTGCGTGAAGGTTTTAAGTTTTGAGGGCTGCGCTGTGACCAATGCAAAACGCTATGACAACTACATCAACGGTGAATGGGTTGCCGGTGCCGACTACTCGGCCAACATCAACCCGTCCGAGCTGAACGACACTATCGGCGATTTCGCCAAGGCTGACCTGACTCAGGTTCACGCCGCCATCGACGCCGCTCGCGCAGCGTTTGCGGCGTGGTCGACCTCGGGGATTCAGGCCCGTCACGATTCGCTGGATAAAGTCGGCACTGAAATTCTCGCCCGCCGCGAAGAACTCGGCACCCTGCTGGCCCGGGAAGAGGGCAAAACCCTGCCCGAAGCCATCGGCGAAGTGACCCGCGCCGGTAATATCTTCAAATTCTTCGCCGGTGAATGCCTGCGACTGTCCGGCGACTACGTGCCGTCGGTGCGCCCGGGCGTCAACGTCGAAGTCACCCGCGAAGCGCTGGGTGTGGTCGGTCTGATCACCCCGTGGAACTTCCCGATTGCGATCCCTGCTTGGAAAATCGCCCCGGCCCTGGCCTACGGTAACTGCGTGGTGCTGAAACCGGCGGATCTGGTGCCGGGCTGCGCCTGGGCGCTGGCCGAAATCATCTCCCGGGCCGGTTTCCCGGCCGGCGTGTTCAACCTGGTGATGGGCAGCGGTCGCGTGGTGGGCGAAGCCCTGGTCAACAGTCCGAAAGTCGATGGCATCAGCTTCACCGGTTCGGTTGGCGTCGGGCGGCAGATTGCGGTCAATTGCGTCTCGCGTCAGGCCAAGGTTCAGCTGGAAATGGGCGGCAAGAACCCGCAGATCATTCTCGACGACGCCGACCTCAAGCAAGCGGTCGAGTTGTCGGTGCAGAGCGCGTTCTACTCCACCGGCCAACGTTGCACCGCATCGAGCCGCTTGATCGTTACCGCCGGCATTCACGACCAGTTCGTGCAAGCCATGGCCGAGCGCATGAAGTCGATCAAGGTCGGCCACGCGCTGAAATCCGGCACCGATATTGGCCCGGTCGTCTCGCAAGCGCAGCTTGAACAGGACATGAAGTACATCGACATCGGCCAGTCCGAGGGTGCTCGTCTGGTCAGCGGCGGTGGTTTGGTGACGTGCGATACCGAAGGCTACTTCCTCGCCCCGACGCTGTTTGCCGACAGTGAAGCGTCGATGCGTATCAGCCGTGAAGAGATTTTCGGCCCGGTGGCCAACATCGTGCGCGTGGCTGATTACGATGCTGCGCTGGCGATGGCCAATGACACTGAATTCGGCCTGTCGGCGGGTATCGCCACCACGTCGCTCAAGTACGCCAACCACTTCAAGCGTCACTCCCAGGCCGGGATGGTGATGGTCAACCTGCCGACGGCCGGCGTGGATTACCACGTTCCGTTCGGCGGGCGTAAAGGTTCATCCTATGGATCTCGTGAGCAAGGCCGCTATGCGCAAGAGTTTTACACGGTCGTGAAGACCAGCTACATCGGTTCCTGATCTATGGGAGCTGGCCGGCCAGCTCCCACAAAAGACAGACCCAACAAGATTCACCCGCGCATAAAAATAATCAGTGGGAGTACATCTACATGCAATCGTCCAAGCCGACTCACGTCCGCTATTTGATCCTGCTCATGCTGTTTCTGGTGACCACGATCAACTACGCCGACCGCGCAACTATCGCTATCGCCGGTTCCAGCCTGCAAAAAGACCTCGGTATCGACGCGGTCACCCTCGGTTACATCTTCTCTGCATTCGGTTGGGCCTACGTGGCCGGGCAAATTCCCGGCGGCTGGCTGCTCGATCGCTTCGGCTCGAAAAAAGTCTATGCCCTGAGCATTTTCACCTGGTCGCTGTTCACAGTGCTGCAAGGCTTTGTCGGTGAGTTCGGCATGTCCACGGCCATCGTCGCGCTGTTCATGCTGCGCTTTTTGGTCGGGCTGGCTGAGGCGCCATCCTTCCCCGGCAACGCACGCATTGTGGCGGCGTGGTTCCCGACCGCTGAACGCGGCACTGCTTCGGCGATCTTCAACTCGGCGCAATACTTTGCCACGGTGCTGTTCGCGCCGCTGATGGGCTGGATTGTCTATTCCTACGGCTGGGAGCACGTGTTCATTGTCATGGGCGTGTTCGGCATCGTCTTCTCGCTGATCTGGCTGAAGGTTATCCACAGCCCGCGCCAACACCCGATGGCCAACGAAGCGGAAGTAACGTTCATCGCCGACAACGGCGGCATGGTCGATATGGATCAGAACAAAGGCAAAAAGGCTGACGGCCCGAAGTGGGACTACATCCGCCAACTGCTGACCAATCGCATGATGCTTGGCGTGTACCTGGGCCAGTACTGCATCAACGGCATCACGTACTTCTTCCTGACCTGGTTCCCGGTGTATCTGGTGCAAGAGCGTGGCATGACCATTCTCAAGGCCGGTTTCATTGCCTCGTTGCCCGCCATCTGTGGTTTTATCGGCGGCGTGCTGGGCGGGTTGATTTCCGATCACCTGCTGCGCAAGGGCCACTCGCTGACCTTCGCCCGCAAGGCGCCAATCATTGCCGGCCTGCTGGTGTCCAGCAGCATCGTCGCTTGCAACTATGTTGATGTTGAATGGATGGTCGTTGGCTTCATGGCGCTGGCCTTCTTCGGTAAGGGCGTTGGCGCACTGGGCTGGGCGGTGGTATCCGACACGTCGCCAAAACAGATCGCCGGTCTGAGCGGTGGGCTGTTCAACACCTTCGGCAACATTGCTTCGATCACCACGCCGATCGTGATCGGCTACATCATCAGCTCCACCGGTTCGTTCAAATGGGCGCTGGTGTTCGTCGGTGCCAACGCCTTGGTGGCGGTGTTCAGCTATCTGGTCATCGTCGGCCCGATCAAACGTGTGGTGCTCAAAGAGCCACCCACCCAGGGTGGTTCTGAAACCACGGGTAAATTGTCTCAAGCGCATTCCTGAGGAGCGGCGTCATGCAGTTGATTGAACATTCCGACTCGCCGCGCTACATCCGCCTGCACGAGCGGGACAATGTAGTGATTGTGGTCAATGACCAAGGGGTACCGGCCGGTACTGAGTTTCCGGATGGCCTGGTGACGGTGGATTTTGTGCCGCAGAGCCACAAGGTCACGCTGCAAGACATTCCCGAGGGCGGGCACGTGATTCGCTACGGCCAGATCATTGGCTACGCATTGCAGCCGATCCCCCGTGGCAGTTGGGTCAAGGAAGATCAACTGCGCATGCCGACCGCGCCGCCGCTGGACAGTTTGCCGCTCTCCACCGAGGTGCCGGACGCTCAGGCGCCGCTCGAAGGCTTCACTTTCGAGGGGTATCGCAACGCTGACGGCACTGTTGGCACGCGCAATATTCTCGGGATCACCACCACCGTGCAGTGCGTGACCGGCGTGCTTGATCACGCGGTGAAACGCATCAAGGATGAGCTGCTGCCCAAGTACCCGCACGTCGATGACGTGGTCGCACTGACCCACAGTTACGGCTGCGGCGTGGCGATCACCGCCACCGACGCGTACATCCCGATTCGCACGGTGCGCAATCTGGCGCGCAACCCGAACCTGGGGGGCGAGGCGTTGGTGATCAGCCTGGGGTGCGAGAAATTGCAGGCCGGGCAGGTCATGCACGAAGACGACGCTTCGGTTGATCTCAGTGATCCCTGGCTGTATCGCTTGCAGGATTCCAGTCACGGTTTTACCGAGATGATCGAGCAGATCATGGCGTTGGCCGAAGTCCGTCTGAAGAAGCTCGATCAGCGCCGCCGGGAAACCGTGCCGGCGTCCGAACTGATCCTCGGCATGCAGTGCGGCGGCAGCGATGCGTTCTCCGGCATCACCGCCAACCCGGCGTTGGGGTATGCCTCGGACTTGCTGCTGCGGGCGGGGGCGACGGTGATGTTTTCTGAAGTCACCGAAGTGCGCGATGCGATTTATCTGCTGACGTCCCGGGCCAAGACCAAGGCGATCGCCGAGGAACTGGTCCGCGAAATGGACTGGTACGACCGGTATCTGGCCAAGGGTGAAGCGGATCGCAGCGCCAATACCACGCCGGGCAACAAGAAGGGCGGGCTGTCGAACATTGTCGAGAAGTCCTTGGGCTCAATCGTCAAATCCGGCAGCAGCGCGATCAATGGCGTGCTTGGCCCGGGCGAGCGCTTCAAGCACAAGGGTTTGATTTTCTGTGCGACCCCGGCCAGTGATTTTGTCTGCGGCACATTGCAGTTGGCGGCAGGGATGAACCTGCATGTGTTCACCACTGGGCGCGGTACGCCTTATGGGCTGGCGATGGCGCCGGTGGTGAAGGTCTCGACGCGTACCGAGTTGGCGCAGCGCTGGCCTGACTTGATCGACATTGATGCCGGGCGGATTGCCACCGGGCGGGCGTCCATCGAGGAGTTGGGTTGGGAGTTGTTCCACTACTACCTGGACGTGGCGAGTGGCAAGCAGCAGACGTGGGCGGAGAAGCACAAGCTGCACAACGACATTACGTTGTTCAATCCGGCGCCGATTACCTGAGACCGCGTCATCGTTCTTCGCGAGCAAGCCCGCTCCCACAGGGAAATGCATTTCAAATGTGGGAGAGGGCTTGCTCGCGAAGAGTGACTCACAGACGCCGGAGAACTTGTGGCTTATCATTAGGCCCCTAACGACGCTCACCCAAGGCTCTGCGGCATGCTGGCTATTTTCCTCGAAACCCTGAACATCACCGCGCCGGTATTTGCCATGCTGTTTCTCGGTGTGCTGCTCAAGCGCATCGACTGGATCAACGACAACTTCATCCATACCGCGTCGGCACTGGTGTTCAATGTTTCCATGCCGGCGTTGCTGTTCCTCGGCATTTTGCATGCTGACCTGCACGCCGCGTTGCAACCGGCGTTGCTGATCTACTTCTCGCTCGCCACCCTGGCCTGCTTCGCCATTGCCTGGGGCTGGGCGATTTTCAGATGCCCGCGTGAAGATCGCGGTATCTATACCCAAGGCGCATTTCGCGGCAATAACGGCGTCATCGGTCTGGCGCTCGCCGCCAGTATGTATGGCGACTACGGGATTTCCCTCGGGGCGATTCTCGCCGCGTTGGTGATCCTGTTTTACAACACGCTCTCGACCATTGTGCTGGCGGTGTACAGCCCGGTGATCAAGTCCGATCCGTGGAGCATCTGTAAAAGCGTGTTCAGCAATCCGCTGATCATCAGCGTGATTGCGGCAGCGCCGTTTGCCTATTTCAAGATCAGTCTGCCGGGGTGGCTGGAAACCTCGGGTCAGTATCTGGCGCAGACCACCTTGCCGCTGGCGTTGATCTGTATTGGCGGCACGCTATCGCTGGCGGCGTTGCGCAAGAGCGGCAGCATGGCGCTGAGTTCGAGTCTGGTGAAGATGATCAGTCTGCCGCTGCTGGCAACGGTCGGTGCCTGGCTGTGGGGGTTCCGCGGGCCGGAGTTGGGGATTCTGTTTCTTTATTTTGGCAGCCCGACGGCGGCGGCCAGTTTTGTCATGGCCCGGGCGGCACAGGGCAATCATGAACTCGCGGCAGCGATCATCGTGCTGACCACGTTGATGGCAGCGGTGACCACCAATTTGGGGATCTTCATTTTGCAGTGGGGTGGGTGGATCTGACCTGAGATTCAAAGGGGCGTTGGGCAACCTGCAATCGCCCACATTTGCAATGCTTGCCCCTGTGGGAGCGGGCTTGCCGGCGAAGACGTCAGTCCGGTCACTCAGGTTTCCGGTAACTGTCGATCACCTCCTGCGCCGCGCGAAACGCGTCAATCGCCGCTGGCACGCCGGCATACACTGCGCAATGCAGCAACGCCTCGCGAATCTCTTCGACCGTGCAGCCATTGTTCAACGCGCCGCGTACGTGACCTTTCAACTCTTGCGGGCACTTCAACGCCGTCAGCGCGGCAAGGGTGATCAAACTGCGGGTTTTGAGCGGTAAACCTTCGCGATTCCACACGCCACCCCAGGCATGTTCATTGACGAAGTCCTGCAGCGGCTGGGTGAACTCGGTGGCGTTGCCCAGCGCGCGATCAACGAATGCATCGCCCATTACCTGGCGGCGGATTTCAACCCCGGATTGCTTCGAATCGGTCATGGCACATCCCTCTTGTGGTGTTGGCGTCGCCAAGCGATGACTGACGTGAACAGCAAAAACGTCAGCAGCGTCGGCAAAACGTAAAACAGCATCAGCCGCTCGAGTTTGCCGGCCAGTGGCATGCCGGTGGTGAACGACACCACATGCAACCCGTACGCCAGATACAAACCGAGCAGCAACAGACCTTCGGCGCGGGTCACCCGGTAGCCGGAATAGAACACTGGCAGGCTCAGCACGGCGACGCCGAGCATCACCGGCAGGTCGAAATCCAGCGCGTTGGGTGAGACCGACAACGGTGTCGGTGCGATCAATGCGGTGATGCCAAGCACACCAAGCAAGTTGAACAGGTTGGCGCCGATCACGTTGCCTACGGCGATGTCCCGTTGCCCGCGCAATGCCGCGATCAGCGACGTGGCGAGTTCCGGCAGCGAGGTGCCTACGGCAACCACCGTCAGACCAATGACACGTTCGGAAAAACCAAGATCGGTCGCCACCACAACAGCAGCGCCCAACAGCAGGTGCCCGGCGAACACCAGCATCGCCAGACCGACGAGGATCATCAGCGAACTGCCGATCCAGGACGTCTGCGTTGCTTCGCCGTGTTCCGAGTGCGGTCGTGTCGAATGCCGTGACTGGCGCAGCAGTAAACCCAGGTAAAGCGCCAGTGCGGTCAGTAGCAGGAAACCGTCGAAACGACCGATTTCCTCATTCCAGGCCAGGACGAACACCAGCAGACAGGCGCCGATCATCAGCGGAATGTCCAGGCGCACCAGTTGTCGCGACACGCGCAGCGGAATGATCAGCGCCGACAAACCGAGGGTCACGAGGATGTTGAAGATGCTGCTGCCGACCACACTGCCGACGGCAATGTCAGGGTTGTGTGCCAGCGCGGCTTGCAGGCTCACCGCCATCTGCGGTGCGCTGCTGCCCAGGGCAACAAGGGTCAGACCGATGATCAGTGGCCGTACATTCAGTCGCGCGGCCAGGCGCACGGCTGCACGCACCATCAGTTCGGCGCCGAAGATCAGCAGGCACAGCCCGGCAAGCAGTTCGATCACGCTGATCAGTGGTAGATCGGTCAGTCCGAAAATGGTCGGCACTCCATCAGTCGTCGAGGGCCTGCACGCGAACCCGTGCGGTGCCGCTGCGCAGCATACCGAGTTGTTCGGCCGCCTCGCGAGACACATCGATCAACCGCCCACGGGTATGCGGGCCGCGATCATTGATGCGCACTACGACTGATTCATCGTTTTTCAGGTTGGTGACCTTCACCCGCGTGCCGAAGGGGAGCTGGCGATGGGCGGCGGTCAGGGCATTCTGGTTGAACGGCTCGCCACTGGCGGTCCGTTTACCGTGGTGCCTGGCACCGTAATAGGAGGCGACGCCGGTCTGGTCGTAACCGTGCGGGTCGATGATGTCGGTGCTGGCGCAACCGGCCAGTAAAGAGAGCAGGGCGCAGGCGCCGAGCAGGTGTTTCATTCGAAAGCTCCCAATTAACAATGTGGGAGCGAGCCTGCTCGCGAAGAGGCCATCACATTCAATATCTCTATTGGATGTCATGACGCTTTCGCGAGCAGGCTCGCTCCCACAGGGATCGGAGCCAGGCTTTGGCTCTGGCTCCATTGTGGTCAGCCTTCGAGCTTGCTTTTCAGCAGTTCGTTCACTTGCTGCGGGTTGGCCTTGCCCTTGGAGGCTTTCATGGCCTGACCGACGAAGAAGCCGAACATCTTGCCGCGCTTGGCTTCGTCTGCCGCGCGGTATTGCTCGACCTGCTCGGCGTTGGCCGCGAGCATTTCGTCCAGCACTGCCGAGATCGCGCCGCTGTCGGTCACTTGCTTGAGGCCGCGCTTTTCGATGATCTCGTCAGCGCTGCCTTCACCGTTGGCCATCGCTTCGAACACTACCTTGGCGATTTTGCCGGAGATGGTGTTGTCCTTGATGCGCTGCAACATGCCGCCCAACAGCTCAGCGGAAACCGGCGACTCGTCGATGTCCAGGCCTTGTTTGTTGAGCAGGCTGCCCAACTCGACCATCACCCAGTTCGCCGCCAGTTTGGCGTCGCCGCCGATGGCTGCAACTTTCTCGAAGTAGTCCGCTTGCTCACGGCTGGTGGCCAGCACGTTGGCGTCGTAGGCCGACAGACCGAACTGGCTCTGGAAGCGCTCGCGTTTTTGCGGTGGCAGTTCCGGCAGGGTGGCGCGCACCTCGCCGAGGAACGACTCTTCGATGATCACCGGCAGCAGATCCGGATCGGGGAAGTAACGGTAGTCGTTGGCTTCCTCTTTCGAACGCATCGGACGGGTCTCGTCCTTGTTCGGATCGTACAGGCGGGTCTGCTGGATCACTTTGCCGCCGTCTTCGATCAGCTCGATCTGACGCTGGATCTCGGAGTTGATCGCCTTCTCGATGAAACGAAACGAGTTGACGTTCTTGATCTCGCAGCGTGTGCCGAACTCAACCTGGCCTTTCGGACGGATCGACACGTTGCAGTCGCAACGCAGCGAACCTTCGGCCATGTTGCCGTCGCAGATGCCCAGATAACGCACCAGCGCGTGGATCGCCTTGACGTAAGCCACGGCTTCCTTGGCGCTGCGCATGTCCGGCTCGGAAACGATTTCCAGCAGCGGCGTACCGGCACGGTTCAGGTCGATGCCGGTGGCGCCGTTGAATTCTTCGTGCAGGCTCTTGCCGGCGTCTTCTTCCAGGTGCGCGCGGGTGATACCGACACGTTTGACCGTACCGTCTTCCAGCGCGATGTCCAGGTGGCCCTTGCCGACGATCGGCAATTCCATCTGGCTGATCTGGTAGCCCTTCGGCAGGTCAGGGTAGAAGTAGTTTTTACGGGCGAACACGTTGTGTTGACCGATCTGGGCGTCAATCGCCAGACCAAACATCACGGCCATGCGCACGGCTTCCTGGTTCAGCACCGGCAATACGCCGGGCATGCCCAGGTCGATCAGGCTGGCCTGCGTGTTCGGCTCGGAGCCAAACGTGGTGGAACTACCGGAAAAGATTTTCGACCGGGTGGTGAGCTGAGTGTGAATCTCCAGCCCGATCACGACTTCCCATTGCATGTGTGTCTCCTCAGAAGCCGGTTGGGGTGCGAGTGTGCCAGTCGGTGTTCAACTGATACTGGTGCGCAACGTTGAGCAAACGGCCTTCCTGGAAATACGGCGCGAGCAACTGCACGCCCACTGGCAGACCGTCGACAAAACCGGCCGGCATCGACAGGCCCGGCAAGCCCGCGAGGTTGGCGGTGATGGTGTAGACGTCTTCCAGATAAGCCGCGACCGGGTCGCTGTTCTTGGCGCCAAGTTTCCAGGCCGGGTTCGGCGTGGTCGGGCCGAGGATGATGTCGACCTCGTTGAAGGCCGCCATGAAATCGTTCTTCACCAGGCGACGGATCTTCTGCGCTTTGAGGTAGTAGGCATCGTAGTAACCGGCGGACAGTGCGTAGGCACCGACCATGATCCGGCGCTGCACTTCGGTACCGAAACCTTCGCCACGGGAGCGCTTGTACAGGTCGATCAGGTCTTTCGGGTGCTCGCAACGGTGGCCGAAACGCACGCCGTCGAAACGCGACAGGTTGGAGGAGGCCTCTGCCGGCGCGATCACGTAGTACGCAGGAATCGCGTGCTGCATGTTCGGCAGGCTGATGTCCTTGATCACGGCACCGAGCTTCTGCAACTCTTTGATGCTGTTGTGGATCAGCTCGGCAATGCGCGGGTCGAGACCGGCGCTGAAGTATTCCTTCGGCACGCCGATGCGCAGGCCTTGCAGCGACGTATTGAGGCTGGCGGAGTAATCCGGCACGGGCTCATCGATGCTGGTGGAGTCGTTCTGATCGAAGCCGGCCATGCCTTGCAACAAAATAGCGCAGTCTTCGGCAGTGCGCGCCAACGGGCCGCCCTGATCGAGGCTGGAAGCGTAAGCGATCATGCCCCAGCGCGAAACACGACCGTAGGTCGGTTTCAGGCCGGTGAGGTTGGTGAATGCAGCTGGCTGACGGATCGACCCACCCGTGTCAGTGGCGGTCGCCGCTGGCAGCAGACGAGCGGCAACTGCCGCCGCCGAACCACCGGACGAACCGCCCGGCACGTGTTCCAGGTTCCACGGGTTTTTCACCGCGCCGTACCAGCTCGACTCGTTGGCCGAACCCATGGCGAATTCGTCCATGTTGGTCTTGCCCAGGGTCACGGCGCCGGCAGCCGCCAGTTTCGCAACCACGGTGGCGTCGTAGGGCGCTTTGAAGTTGTCGAGCATCTTCGAGCCGCAGCTGGTGCGAATGCCCTGAGTGCAGAACAGGTCTTTGTGAGCGATCGGCGCACCGAGCAGGGCGCCGCTCTCACCGTTGGCACGGCGGGCATCGGCGGCTTTCGCCTGCTCCAGCGCCAGCTCTTCGGTGAGGCTGATGAAACTGTTGAGCTGAGGATCGAGCTGGGTGATACGCGCCAGCAGGACTTTGGTCAGCTCTTCGGAGGAAAACTTTTTATCGGCGAGACCGCGGGCGATCTCGGCCAGAGTCATTTGATGCATTGCAGGCTCTTTCCCTTTAGTCGATGACTTTCGGAACCAGATACAGGCCGTTTTCGACCGCTGGTGCGATGGACTGATAGGCCTCGCGATGATTGCTTTCGGTCACGACGTCGGCGCGCAGGCGCTGACTGGCTTCCAGCGGGTGGGCCAAAGGCTCGATACCGTCGGTATTGACGGCCTGCATTTCGTCGACCAGCCCGAGAATGCTGTTGAGGGCGGAAGTAATGTGCGGAAGATCGGCATCATTAAGGCCAAGACAGGCCAGATGAGCGATTTTTTCCACGTCGGAGCGTTCTAGCGCCATCGGGATTCTCCAGTGGAAAACAGAACGGACGGCGTCCGTGTGTTAGATTGTCGGAACACTACCGCACTTCTACGGTCATAAGGCCGCGATTGTGGGGCTTGGTGCACAGAAAAGCGGCCAATTTAACATATTGGCGCCTTGCCCAAAATCCCTGTCGTTGTTAGAGTTTGCCGCACTTTTTTACCCACGCGTTGCCTAGGGTCCCTTTCCCATGTTCAAGAAACTGCGTGGCATGTTTTCCAGCGATCTTTCCATTGACCTGGGCACTGCCAACACCCTTATTTACGTGCGCGAGCGCGGTATCGTCCTGAATGAACCATCGGTTGTGGCCATTCGGACACACGGTAACCAGAAAAGTGTCGTTGCTGTCGGCACCGAGGCCAAGCGCATGCTCGGCCGTACACCGGGCAACATTGCTGCCATTCGTCCGATGAAGGACGGCGTAATTGCCGACTTCAGCGTCTGCGAAAAGATGCTGCAATACTTTATCAACAAGGTTCACGAAAACAGCTTTCTGCAGCCTAGTCCTCGTGTACTGATCTGCGTTCCATGCAAATCCACCCAGGTTGAGCGTCGCGCCATCCGTGAGTCGGCCCTTGGCGCCGGTGCCCGTGAAGTGTTCCTGATCGAAGAGCCAATGGCTGCTGCGATCGGTGCCGGCCTGCCGGTAGAAGAGGCTCGCGGCTCGATGGTCGTGGATATCGGTGGTGGTACCACTGAAATCGCACTGATCTCTCTGAACGGCGTGGTCTATGCCGAATCCGTGCGCGTTGGCGGCGACCGCTTCGACGAAGCGATCATCACCTACGTGCGCCGTAACTACGGCAGCCTGATCGGTGAATCCACCGCTGAGCGCATCAAGCAGGAAATCGGTACGGCCTACCCGGGTGGCGAAATTCGCGAAGTCGATGTTCGCGGTCGCAACCTGGCCGAAGGCGTTCCACGCGCATTCACCCTGAACTCCAATGAAGTGCTGGAAGCTCTGCAAGAGTCCCTGGCAACCATCGTTCAGGCCGTGAAAAGCGCGCTGGAGCAATCGCCGCCGGAACTGGCTTCCGACATCGCCGAGCGCGGCCTGGTGCTGACCGGTGGTGGCGCGCTGCTGCGTGACCTCGACAAGTTGCTGGCTCAGGAAACCGGTCTGCCGGTGATCGTTGCCGAAGATCCGCTGACCTGTGTTGCTCGCGGCGGTGGCCGTGCATTGGAAATGATGGATAAGCACACCATGGATCTGCTCTCCAGCGAATAAGTCGCCGATTGCAATACGTGGGTGAGCGCGCAGGCAGCACTTTGCAGTGCTGCCTGTTGGCGTTTATCTTCTGTCAGTCTTCATCCAGGCCGGTTTGATGCCGTATGAATAAACAGAACATTTGCCTGGGAGGAGCGGCTTATTAAACCGCTTTTCGCCAAGGGCCCTTCGTTGGGCGTTCGCCTGCTGGTGCTGGCCGTGCTCTCGGTCGCACTGATGGTGGTCGATGCGCGTTTCGGTCTGCTCAAGCCTGCACGCAGCCAGATGTCGCTGGTGCTGATGGACGCTTACTGGATCACTGACCTGCCCGGTCGCTTGTGGGAAGGTGTCGCCAGCCAGTTCGGCAGCCGCACCGAGCTTGTCGCCGAAAACGAAAAACTCAAAACCGAAAACCTGCTGCTGCAGGGGCGCATGCAAAAGCTAGCGGCCCTCACCGAGCAGAACGTTCGGCTGCGCGAGTTGCTCAATTCCTCCGCGCTGGTCAACGAAAAGGTCGAAGTGGCCGAGTTGATCGGCATGGACCCCAATCCCTTCACCCATCGCATCATCATCAATAAAGGTGAGCGCGACGGTGTGGTCCTCGGTCAGCCGGTGCTCGATGCGCGTGGTCTGATGGGGCAGGTGGTCGAGTTGATGCCTTACACCTCCCGTGTATTGCTGTTGACCGACACCACTCACAGCATTCCCGTGCAGGTAAACCGTAACGGTCTGCGGGCGATTGCCAGCGGCACCGGCAACCCGGAGCGCCTGGAACTGCGTCATGTGGCGGATACCGCCGACATCAAGGAAGGCGATCTGCTGGTCAGTTCCGGTCTCGGCCAGCGCTTCCCGGCGGGCTATCCGGTCGCAACCGTGAAAGAAGTGATTCACGATTCCGGCCAGCCGTTTGCCATCGTCCGTGCGGTGCCGACGGCAGCGCTCAATCGTAGTCGCTACATGCTGCTGGTATTCAGCGACAATCGCACCGCCGAAGAGCGCGCCAACGATGCAGCGCAAGCGCAGGAGGATCTGGATGCGCAGGGCGGTGGCCCGATGATGCCGGCGACTGTGCCGAAAACCGCACCCGCAGCGGCTGCAACGCCTGCCGCCACACCTGCAACGCCCGCCGCCGCTGCCGGTGCTACCCCCGTGAAACCACCTGCGAACAAACCGCCCGCCGCTGCAAAACCACCTGCGAACCAACCTGCTGCCCGGCCAGCGGCCAAACCGCCTGTCGCCGCGCCGGCCACCACCGGGAGACAAGAGTAATGGTCGGGGCTACCGCATCGCGAAACGGCTGGATCGTCTGGCTGACATTTCTCATCGGCATGCTGCTCAGCGTGTCGCCGCTACCGCAATTCATGGAAATTCTTCGCCCGCTTTGGCTGGCCTTGCTCCTGACATTCTGGGCGCTGTACATGCCGCATATGGTCGGCATGGTCACCGCGTTCTGTCTGGGGCTGGCTGAAGACGTGCTCTACGGCACGTTGCTTGGGCAAAACGCGCTCATCCTCACGTTGATCACTTTCCTGGTGTTGTCATTGCAACAGCGCCTGCGAATGTTCCCGATGTGGCAGCAGTGTCTGGTTATCCTGGTGATTTTCGGCCTCGCGCAACTCGTCCAGTTGTGGCTCAGCGCTTTGACTGGCAACCGCCAGCCGACCCTGGCGTTGCTGCTGCCGGCACTGGTCAGCGCCTTGCTTTGGCCTTGGATCAGCTTTGCTTTGCGTGGATTGAGCCGGCGCTACAAAATCAATTGATCCGGTGAAGCAAGGCACTGAACAGGGAGATGTTTTGATGAAGCCGCTTTACCTCGCCTCTGGATCGCCGCGTCGGCGTGAGTTGCTCACGCAGATCGGCGTTCCGTTCCACGCCATCAGCGCGGACATTGATGAAACCCCTCTCCCTGAAGAATCGCCTTCGGCATACGTTGAGCGCCTGGCACGCGGCAAGGCCGAGGCCGGGCGTCGTACGCTCGCGTCCGACCTGGCATGCTGTGTCCTGGGGGCCGACACCGCCGTGGTGTTCAACGGCAAAATTCTCGGCAAACCGGTGGACGAAGCTGACGCATGCGCCATGCTGATGCTGTTGTCCGGCAAGGAGCATGAAGTGCTGACCGCCATCGCGGTGCTTGAAGACCTGCATTGCGAGTCGCGGGTGGTGCGCAGTCTGGTGCGGTTCCGTCCGATCAGCGGTGAAGAGGCTGGCGTCTATTGGGCCAGCGGCGAACCCCGGGACAAGGCCGGAGGTTACGGCATTCAGGGGCTCGGCGCGGTGTTTGTCGCGGGGCTCAATGGCAGCTATTCGGCGGTGGTCGGGTTGCCTGTTTGCGAAACCGCAGAACTGTTGGGCCATTTCGGCATACCCTGTTGGCAAAACCTGAGCGCGCAATGAGCGTCGTATGAATCCAGATGCGGCCATTATCGTGAACATGCCTGAACGAGATCCTGCCATGAGTGAAGAGATTCTGATCAACATCACGCCGATGGAGTCGCGCGTGGCGGTGGTCGAAAACGGTGTGCTGCAAGAAGTCCATGTCGAGCGCACGCAAAAACGCGGGATCGTCGGCAATATCTATAAAGGCAAGATTGTCCGGGTGCTGCCGGGTATGCAGGCTGCGTTCGTTGACATCGGCCTGGATCGTGCAGCGTTCATTCACGCAGCCGAAATCTCCGTGCGTGAAGGCCCGGCGGTGGAGAGCATCAGCGCGCTTGTGCACGAAGGCCAGAGTCTGGTTGTACAAGTCACCAAGGACCCGATCGGCTCCAAAGGCGCGCGTCTGACCACGCAACTGTCGATTCCGTCGCGCTATCTGGTGTACATGCCGCGCACCGCTCACGTCGGTATTTCCCTGAAAATCGAAGAGGAGGCCGAGCGCGAGCGGCTCAAGCAGGTGGTCAGCGACTGCGTGGCCAAAGAAGGCATCAAAGAGGCCGGCGGCTTCATTCTGCGTACCGCCGCCGAAGGTGCCGGGGCCGATGAGATTCTCATGGACATTCGCTACCTGCGACGCCTGTGGGATCAGATCAACGAGCAGATCAAAACCATCGCAGCGCCAAGCGTGATCTACGAAGACCTCGGTCTGGCCCTGCGCACGTTGCGTGATCTGGTTAACCCGAAGATCGAGAAAATCCGCATCGATTCTCGGGAAACCTTCCAGAAAACCACGCAATTCGTCGCCGAACTCATGCCGGAAATCGCCGATCGTCTGGAACACTATCCGGGCGAGCGACCGATTTTCGATCTGTACGGTGTCGAAGACGAAATCCAGAAAGCCCTTGAACGCAAGGTTCCGCTCAAGTCCGGCGGTTATCTGGTAGTCGATCCGGCCGAGGCCATGACCACCATCGACGTCAACACGGGCGCGTTCGTCGGCCATCGCAATCTCGAAGAAACCATCTTCAAGACCAATCTCGAAGCGGCCACCGCGATTGCCCGGCAGATGCGCCTGCGCAATATGGGCGGGATCATCATCATTGACTTCATCGACATGGAAGATGAAGAGCACCAGCGCCAGGTATTGCGCACGCTGGAGAAACAACTGGAGCGTGATCACGCCAAGACCAACATCATCGGCATCACCGAGTTGGGCCTGGTGCAGATGACTCGCAAGCGCACCCGCGAAAGTCTTGAGCAAGTGCTGTGCGAACCGTGCAGCAGTTGTCAGGGGCGCGGCAAGTTAAAGACGCCTGAGACCATCTGTTACGAGATTTTCCGCGAGATCCTTCGTGAAGCCCGGGCCTATCAGGCCGAGGGTTATCGCGTGTTGGCGAACCAGAAAGTGGTGGATCGTTTGCTTGATGAAGAATCAGGTAACGTCGCCGAGCTTGAAGGGTTTATCGGCCGCACCATACGCTTCCAGGTGGAAACCATGTATTCCCAGGAACAATACGACGTGGTGCTGCTCTGAATTCCTGCATCACCCTTTTTCAACAGCGGCTGGCCTCAGCTTTTCGCAGTTTTTTTGCCATGGGAGCCAACTGACATGGACCGTCTGACACGTATTCTGGCCGCACTCACCCGATGGGGGCTGAGCCTGTGCGCGTTGGTTCTGGTGTTGATGGCGTTGTATGTCAGCCTTGGCCGCGAACTGACGCCGCTGGTGGCCGAATACCGCGCCGAGATCGAAGACAAAGCCAGCACCGCCCTCGGTATGCCACTTCAGATCGGTGAACTGGAGGGTAACTGGAAGGGATTTGCGCCGATCCTGCTGGCCCATGATGTGATGGTCGGTGACGGCGCCAATGCCTTGCGCCTCGATCGGGTGCGGGTGGTGCCGGATCTTTGGGCCAGTCTGCTGGCTCGTGAAGTGCGTATTGCCCATCTGGAACTCAATGGTCTGAAAATCAGCCTCAAGGAAACGCAGGACGGCAGTTGGGCGCTGGAAGGCTTGCCGGTGCAAAAGGATCAGCCACTGGATGCGGAGCAACTGTTCAATCGCTCGCAAATGATTCGGCAGTTGTCTGTCCTCGATAGCCAAGTGACCCTGCAGCCACTGGATCACGCGCCGATGACCCTCACCTATGTTGGTCTCAATCTGAAAACCGGTGCCAGTCGTCAACGCCTCGACGCACGCTTGACCTTACCTGATGGTCAACCGGTCGCGCTGAGCCTGCGCACGCGGATTCGCGCGGGCCTATGGCAGGACAGCGCCCTGGAAGGCTACGTCAGTCTGCCGCAAAGTGACTGGTCGAAGTGGCTGCCCGAGCGCCTGACCCGGCAATGGAATTTCTCCGAGATCAAGGCCGGCGGCGAGCTTTGGGTGAACTGGGCTGAAGGCACTTTGCAAAGTGCGGCGCTGCGTTTGAATGCCCCGCAACTCAATGGCGCTTACGCCGAGCGCAAGCCGATCCAGATCAACGATCTGGCGCTCAATGCCTACTACGAAAACAGCGCCGATGGCGCCACCGTCACTCTCGATTCGCTGGCGATGAACTTCGGTGAAACCCGCTGGGAATCTCGCGTGCAACTCCAGCAGACACGCGCTACCGACAAGGTCGACGAACGCTGGCATTTGCAGGCCGATCGTCTCGATCTGACACCGATCACGCCGCTCCTCAACGCATTGGGCCCGCTACCGCAGGGGGTTGCCACGGTGGTCGAGCGCCTGAAAGTGACCGGCGTGCTGCGCAACGTGCTGCTGGATTTCCGTCCGAATGCCACTGACGGTACAAAGTTCGGCTTCGCTGCCAACCTCGACAGCGTCGGTTTCGATGCCTATCACGGCGCGCCGGCGGCACGAAATGTCAGCGGTAGCCTGACGGGCAACCTCGACGGTGGCGAGTTGCGCATGGACAGCAAGGATTTCGTCCTGCACCTGGATCCGATTTTCGCCAAACCCTGGCAGTACATTCAGGCCAACGCCCGACTGACCTGGAAGCTCGACAAGGACGGTTTCACTTTGATCGCGCCGTACCTGAAGGTACTGGGCGAAGAAGGCAAGATTGCCGGCGACTTCCTGATCCGCCTGCATTTTGATCACAGCCAGGAAGACTACATGGACCTGCGGGTCGGTCTGGTCGATGGCGACGGTCGCTACACCGCCAAGTACTTGCCGCAAGTCCTCAGTCCGGCACTCGACGAATGGTTGCGCACGGCAATCCTCAAAGGCGCGGTGGATCAGGGCTTCTTCCAGTATCAAGGGTCTCTGAGCAAGAACGCCGGGGACGCCGACCGCAGCATCAGTCTGTTCTTCAAGGTGCATGACGCCGAACTGGCCTTCCAGCCCGGCTGGCCGCATGTGAGCAAGGTCAGTGGCGATGTGTTCATTGAGGACAGTGGTGTGCGAATTCTGGCCAGCGAGGGCCAATTGCTCGACACCCGGATCAGCGACGTTTTCGTCAATATTCCCCATGTGCCTGCCGGACAACATACGCATATGTTCCTTGATGGGGCATTTGCCGGCGGTTTGGGGGATGGACTGAAGATTCTTCAAGACGCACCGATTGGCACGGGTGAAACGTTCGCCGGCTGGGAAGGTGCGGGCGACCTGCAGGGCAAACTCAAACTGGACATCCCGCTGGACAAGGGCGGCGATCAGCCGAAAATCCTGGTCGACTTCACGACTGCCAATGCGCGGCTGAAACTGGCCGAGCCGAAGCTGGAACTGACTCAACTCAAGGGTGATTTCCGTTTCGACAGCGCCAAAGGCCTCAGTGGTCAGAACATTGCGGCGCGAGCGTTCGATAAACCGGTCACCGCGCAAATTTTTGCCGACGGTAGTCCTGGCAAACTCAAAACCCGGGTCGCGGCATCGGGGCAGGTCGAGGTCAAGAAACTCACCGACTGGCTGGGTGTGACACAGCCGTTGCCAGTGTCCGGGACGATTCCCTATCAGTTGCAACTGAACCTGGACGGCGCCAACAGCCAGTTGATGGTCAGCTCCGGAATGAAAGGCGTCGCGGTCGATCTGCCGGCACCGTTCGGCATGGCGGCGGATGTCGGTCGTGACACGGAGTTGCGCATGACCCTGCAGGGGCAGGAGCGGCGTTACTGGGTCAATTACGGTCAACTGGCCAATTTCACCTTTGCCGCGCCGCCGACCCAATTCGCCGAGGGGCGCGGTGAACTGTTCCTCGGTGCAGGCCAAGCCGTGCTGCCGAGCGCCAAGGGCTTGCGAATTCGTGGTGTGCTGTCGGAACTTGATATCGCGCCGTGGCAGGATCTGCTCAACAAGTACGCCGGGCAGGACCCGGGTGGCAGTGCCAAGCAACTGCTCAGTAGCGCTGACTTCAAGGTCGGCAAGTTGACGGCGTTCGGTACCACGCTGGATCAGGCCTCGGTGCAGGTCGATCGTAAATCCGCGGCGTGGAACCTGGCGCTCGACAGTCAGCAGGTCAAAGGCTCTGCCAGCCTTGCCGACGCGAAAAACACGCCGATTGGGGTCAACCTTCAGTATGTGCGTTTGCCGGCACCGGATCCGAAGGCGCAGGCCGACGAGAACTCTCCTGATCCGCTGGCCTCGGTTGATCCTGCGAAAATCCCCGCGCTGGATATCACCATCAATCAACTGTTCCTGGGCCAGGACCTGGTCGGTGGCTGGTCGCTCAAGGTGCGACCGACCGGCAAAGGCATCGCGCTGAATAACCTCGACATGGGCCTCAAAGGCATCCTGTTGCAGGGCAATGGCGGTTGGGAGGGCGCGCCGGGTGCGACCAATAGCTGGTTCAAAGGCCGGATTAGCGGCAAGAACCTTGCCGATGTTCTCAAGGGTTGGGGCTTTGCGCCGAGTGTGACCAGTGAAGAATTCCATATGGATGTCGATGGCCGCTGGCCGGGCTCGCCCGCGTGGCTGGCGACCAAGCGTTTTTCCGGCACTCTGGATGCGTCGCTGAACAAGGGCCAGTTTGTCGAAGTGGAGGGCGGAACACAGGCATTGCGGGTGTTTGGTTTGCTCAACTTCAACGCTATCGGCCGTCGTTTGCGTCTGGATTTCTCCGACTTGTTCGGCAAAGGCTTGAGCTACGACCGCGTCAAAGGATTACTGGTGGCGAACAACGGTGTGTATGTGACCCGCGAACCAATTCGTTTGACCGGGCCTTCGAGTACCTTCGAACTGGACGGTACGCTGGATCTGGTCGCCGATCAGGTTGATGCCAGGTTGTTGGTGACCTTGCCGGTGACCAACAACCTGCCGATTGCCGCACTCATCGTTGGCGCACCGGCGATCGGTGGTGCGCTGTTCCTGATCGACAAGCTGATCGGTGATCGTGTGGCGCGCTTCGCCAGCGTGAAATACACCGTCAAAGGTCCATGGAAAGACCCGAAAATCACGTTCGACAAGCCTTTTTGAACAGCCAGTCCCTGAACCGATGGAGTAGCATGGCCGCTTACCTCTTGCGGAGTTCGCCATGTCTTTAGCGGTCATTCAAATGGTCAGCCAGAGTGACGTGCAGGCCAATCTGGCCCAGGCCCGACGCCTGCTCGAACAGGCGGCGGCCGGTGGCGCGAGGCTGGCCGTGTTGCCGGAAAACTTCGCCGCCATGGGCCGTCGCGACATCGCCGACATCGGTCGAGCCGAAGCATTGGGCGAAGGGCCTATCCTGCCGTGGTTGAAACAGACCGCCCGTGACCTCAGGTTATGGATAGTGGCCGGTACGTTGCCGTTGCCGCCCTTCGATCAGCCGGAGGCCAAGTCACATGCCTGCTCGCTGCTGGTCAATGATCAGGGCGAAATCGTTGCACGGTATGACAAGTTGCATCTGTTCGATGTCGATGTAGCGGACAATCGCGGCCGTTACCGCGAATCCGATGACTATGCTTATGGCAGTAGCGTGGTGGTGGCGGACACGCCGGTCGGCCGAGTCGGTCTGACAGTGTGTTACGACCTGCGCTTCCCGGAGTTGTACAGCGAATTGCGCGCTGCCGGTGCCGAGTTGATTACCGCACCGTCAGCCTTCACCGCGGTGACCGGTGCGGCGCATTGGGATGTGCTGATTCGCGCGCGGGCCATCGAGACTCAATGTTATGTGCTGGCGGCAGCGCAGGGCGGGATACATCCGGGGCCGCGGGAAACCTTCGGTCACGCGGCGATCATCGACCCGTGGGGCCGCGTGCTGGCGCATCAGGATCAAGGCGAAGCGGTGTTGTTGGCCGAACGCGATAGCGATGAACAAGCGTCCATCAGGGCGCGGATGCCGGTGACGAGTCATCGGCGGTTTTTCTCGCAGGGCGCACAGCGGCCTGCCTCAGAACACGAATTTAAGGCGTAAACCTATGAGCGAGTTGTTGTCCTCAGTCAGTGATCACCTGTTGGCGCCCGGCGGCGTGACGATCGAAAGCCTGCAAGGCGTGCTTGGCGATCTGGCCGGCCCGGGCATCGATGCCGCCGACCTGTATTTCCAGGGTCAGATCTCCGAGTCTTGGGCGCTGGAAGATGGCATCGTCAAGGAAGGCAGCTTCAACCTTGATCAGGGTGTGGGTGTGCGGGCGCAGTCCGGTGAGAAAACCGGTTTCGCCTACAGCAACGCGATCACCCTTGAAGCCCTCGGCGCTGCGGCGCGAGCGGCCCGTTCGATCTCCCGCGCCGGGCAGAACGGCACGGTGCAGGCATTTACCAGCCAAGACGTTGCGCAACTGTATGCGCCGGACAATCCGCTGGAAGTGCTGAGCCGTGCCGAGAAGGTCGAGCTGCTCAAGCGCATCGACGTGGCTACCCGCGCACTCGATCCGCGTATCCAGCAAGTCAGCGTGAGCATGGCCGGGGTCTGGGAGCGGATTCTGGTGGCTTCCACTGATGGCGGTCTGGCGGCGGATGTGCGACCGCTGGTGCGCTTCAACGTCAGTGTGATCGTTGAGCAAAACGGCCGTCGCGAGCGTGGCGGGCATGGCGGCGGCGGGCGTACCGACTACCGTTATTTCCTCGCCGAAGACCGCGCCATGGGCTATGCCCGTGAAGCGCTGCGTCAGGCGCTGGTGAACCTCGAAGCGATTCCGGCGCCGGCTGGTACTTTGCCGGTGGTGCTGGGTTCGGGCTGGTCCGGCGTGCTGCTGCACGAAGCGGTCGGCCACGGTCTGGAAGGCGACTTCAACCGCAAAGGCAGTTCCGCTTATAGCGGCCGCATGGGTGAAATGGTTGCTTCAAAGCTCTGCACCATTGTCGATGACGGTACCTTGAGCGGCCGTCGCGGCTCGCTGAGCGTCGACGATGAAGGTACGCCGACCGAGTGCACCACGCTGATCGAAAACGGCGTACTCAAGGGTTACATGCAGGACAAGCTCAATGCACGCCTGATGGGCGTGGCCCGCACCGGTAACGGGCGTCGTGAGTCCTATGCACATCTGCCGATGCCTCGGATGACCAACACCTACATGCTGGGCGGCGAAAGCGACCCGGCAGAAATCATTGCTTCGGTGAAGAAAGGCATCTATTGCGCCAACCTCGGTGGCGGTCAGGTCGACATCACCAGTGGCAAGTTCGTGTTCTCCACCAGCGAGGCCTATCTGATCGAAGACGGCAAGATCACTGCGCCGGTCAAAGGCGCGACGTTGATCGGCAACGGCCCTGAGGCGATGAGCCGGGTGTCGATGGTCGGTAACGACCTGGCGCTGGACAGCGGTGTGGGGACGTGTGGCAAGGATGGACAGTCGGTGCCGGTGGGGGTTGGCCAGCCAACGCTGAAAATCGATGCGATCACCGTGGGTGGCACGGGCGCATAAGAAAAGATGGAGCTTTGGGTGGCGCGCAGGGCGACCACCCAGTGACGAATATCAACGCAGACCGCGTTGAGTCTCGTCCAGCTCACGGATGTATTTGAAGATTTTACGGCTGGAAGCAGGAGGTTTGTTTTGCGCAACCTCGTGCTGAGCCTGACGGATCAGGGAACGCAGTTGCTGGCGATCGGCGTCCGGGTAGTCGACGACGAATTTCTCCAGCACGGCATCGTCGCCCGCGATCAGGCGATCACGCCAGCGTTCGAGATTGTGGAAACGCTCGTTGTACTGACGAGTCGAGGCATCGAGTTGATCGAGCAGAGTCAGAATCGCGTCAGTGTCCTGATCGCGCATCAGTTTGCCGATGAACTGCAAATGCCGCTTACGCGCGATATTCGCGGTGTGCTTGGGCGCATCGGCCAAGGCCCGGCGCATGGCGTCGGTCAGCGGCAGTTTTGCGATCAAGTCAGGCTTGAGTGTTGTAAGGCGCTCGCCGAGGTCAACCAGAGCATGCAGCTCGCGTTTGACCTGAGATTTGCTTTTTTCTCCCGTATCGAGGGAGTCGTCGTAAGAATCAACCATGGTGGCAGTCCGCAAAGAAACGCCGCCATGATAACCAGTCGGGGGCCGCTTGTCCGGCCCGGTCGCTCGATGGCCCCCGCCGAAAGCAGAATTTGAGTGGAGATGAGCATGAGTGCAGTTCAAAGCGTCGGCCCGCAGGCATTGCCGGCACTGCAGGAACAAGTCGAGCAGATCATCGCCGAAGCCAAGCGTCAGGGCGCCAGTGCCTGTGAAGTGGCGGTGTCGCTGGAGCAGGGCCTTTCGACATCGGTCCGCCAGCGCGAAGTCGAAACTGTCGAGTTCAACCGCGATCAGGGCTTTGGCATCACGCTGTACGTCGGTCAGCGCAAGGGCTCTGCCAGCACGTCTGCCACGGGGCCTGAGGCGATTCGCGAAACCGTTGCCGCCGCACTCGCCATTGCCAGGCACACCTCCGAGGACGAAGCTTCGGGCCTCGCTGATGCTGCGCTGATGGCCAGGGATCAGCAGGATTTCGATCTGTTCCACGAATGGGATATCACGCCGGAGCAGGCCATCGAGAAGGCTTTGATCTGTGAGGCGGCGGCATTTGATGCTGATGCGCGGATCAAGAATGCCGATGGCACCACCCTCAGCACCCATCAAGGCTGCCGCGTTTACGGCAACAGCCATGGTTTCATTGGTGGCTACGCGTCGACGCGACACAGCCTGAGTTGCGTGATGATCGCCGAGGCCGACGGCCAGATGCAGCGCGATTACTGGTACGACGTGAACCGTCAGGGCACTTTGCTGGCGGATCCGGTAAGCATCGGCCAACGCGCTGCACAACGGGCGGCGAGCCGTCTGGGGGCGCGTCCGGTGCCGACTTGCGAGGTGCCGGTGCTGTTTTCTGCAGAACTGGCAGGCGGTTTGTTTGGCAGTTTCTTGTCGGCGGTATCCGGCGGCAGTCTGTATCGCAAATCGTCGTTCCTGGAAGGCACGCTGGGGCAGAAACTGTTCCCGGAATGGCTGACCATCGACGAACGTCCGCATCTGATGCGTGCCATGGGCAGCGCCTGGTATGACGGTGACGGCCTGGCGACTTATGCCAAACCGTTTGTCGAAAAAGGTGAGTTGGTGTCGTACATCCTTGGGACCTATTCCGGTCGCAAGCTCGGTATGCCGAGTACGGCCAACGCTGGCGGCGTACACAACCTGTTTGTCACTCATGGCGATGAGGATCAGGCCGCACTGCTGCGGCGCATGGGGCGTGGGCTGTTGGTCACCGAGTTGATGGGCCATGGTTTGAATATGGTCACGGGTGACTATTCGCGCGGGGCGGCGGGATTCTGGGTCGAGAACGGCGTAATCCAGTTCGCGGTGCAGGAAGTGACTATCGCCGGCAACATGCGCGATATGTTCAAGCAGATCGTCGCGGTCGGTAACGATCTGGAGCTGCGCAGCAATATTCGCACTGGTTCCGTGTTGATCGAACGGATGACGGTGGCGGGCAGCTAAGCCCCGCCCGCGACACAAAAAAGGCGCGCCATCCGATTGGGTGGCGCGCCTTTTTTATGCCGGCCCCTGGCACTGCCGAGGCTGCGATTTTTTGATTGTTCGACGATCAGCCACCTTCGTCGAAGAAGTTGTTGATCAACGCCACCAACGCATCCAGCGCTTCTTGTTCCTGATGTCCTTCAGTACTCAAATAGATTTTTGTGCCCTTGCCGGCAGCCAGCATCATCATCGCCATGATGCTTTTGCCATCCACTACCGTTTCTGGTGTGCGGCCTACTCTGATCGTGCAATCCGGATACTGACCTGCAACCCCGACGAACTTGGCCGACGCCCGGGCGTGCAAGCCCAGTTTGTTGATGATTTCGATTTCCAGAGCAGGCATCGCGGTGTGAATCCTTTAAGTGAGGTCGCGGTGGCGAACCTGGACGTTCTTCAGGGTTTTGTGCAGGGCCTGACCCAGGCGTTCGGTCAGGTAGACGGAGCGGTGATGCCCGCCGGTGCAGCCGATGGCAATGGTGACGTAGGCGCGATTGCTCGCGGCGAAACGCGGCAGCCATTTGTGCAGGTAGGCGTAAATGTCCTGGAACATTTCCTCGACTTCCGGCTGCGCCGCCAGGTATTCGGCCACCGGCGCATCGAGACCCGATTGCGCGCGCAGCTCTGGCTTCCAGTACGGGTTGGGCAGGCAGCGCACGTCGAACACCACGTCTGCATCGACCGGCATGCCGCGTTTGAAGCCGAATGACTCAACGAGAAATGCTGTTCCGGGTTCAGGCTGATTGAGCAGGCGCAACTTGATGGTGTCGCGCAACTGGTACAGGTTCAGGTGGGTGGTGTTGATCTTCAGGTCGGCCAGATCGGCGATTGGGCCGAGCAGGGCGGTTTCATCGCTGATCGCTTCGGCCAGTGAGCGGTTGGCAGTGCTCAGTGGATGACGCCGACGGGTTTCCGAAAAACGCTTGAGCAGGGTTTCTTCGTCGGCGTCCAGATAAAGCACATCGCACTGGATGTGGCGGCTGCGGACTTCTTCCAGCAACTCGGGGAAACGCGAGAGATGGCTCGGCAGGTTGCGCGCATCGATCGACACGGCCACCAGCGGTTGTGCCAATTCGGTGTGTATCAGTGCGCGTTCAGCCAGTTCTGGCAACAAGCCTGCCGGCAGGTTGTCGATGCAGTAGTAACCGCTGTCCTCAAGGACATTCAGTGCGGTGCTTTTGCCCGAGCCGGAGCGGCCACTGACGATGATCAAGCGCATGATTAATGCCTGTTCTGCTCTTCCAGTACCACTTGGTACAAGGCTTCACTGCCGGCAGCGCTGCGCAGTCTTTCGCGTACTTCCTTGCGGTCGAGCATGCTGGCGATTTGACGCAGTAACTCCAGGTGCGCATCGGTAGCGGCTTCTGGGACCAGCAGTACAAACAACAGATCAACGGGGGCGCCGTCGATCGCATCGAAATCGATAGGGGCGTCGAGGTGAAGCAGAGCGCTGACAGGCTCAATGCAACCCTTGAGGCGACAGTGAGGAATGGCGATGCCGTTGCCAAAACCGGTGGAACCGAGTTTTTCACGGGCAATCAGGGCCTCGAAGACATCTTGCATCTCCAGCGCCGGCACTTCGCGGGCGATCAGGTTGGCAATTTGTTCGAGGGCTTTCTTTTTACTGCCGCCCGGCACGTTCACAAGAGAACGGCCGGGGGTCAGGATATTTTCAAGTCGGATCATGGAGTGGGGGGTTATCGACCGGTAGCGCCCTGGAGCAGGCTCTGGGTCTTTTCCTTATGCTTTTTGAGTTGTTTATCCAGCTTGTCGGTCAGGGCGTCGATCGCGGCGTACATATCGGTATGTTCCGCGTTGGCGACCACTTCACTGCCGGGAATATGCAAGGTGGCTTCGATTTTCTGCTTGAGCTTTTCGACACACATCGTGACTTGTACGTTGGTGATCTTGTCGAAATGGCGCTCCAATCGTTCGAGTTTCTCGTTGATGTAGGTGCGCAGAGGTTCGGTCACTTCCAGTTGGTGTCCACTGATGTTGACTTGCATACAGCTTCTCCTTCGTTGCCAGTGCATAAAGCGGCAGGCTGGATAGCCTGCCACTGGAACGCTGTAACGTGGCTTACATCAACCGCTTGCGTTCGCTCGAAGGCGCGATCCCGAGGGACTCGCGGTACTTGGCGACGGTGCGGCGAGCCACCTGAATGCCTTGTGCCTCCAGTAAACCAGCGATCTTGCTGTCACTCAACGGCTTTTTCTGATTTTCCGCAGCAACCAGTTTTTTGATGATCGCGCGGATCGCCGTGGACGAGCATTCACCGCCTTCGGAGGTGCTGACGTGGCTTGAGAAAAAGTATTTCAGTTCATAGATACCGCGCGGGGTATGCATGAACTTCTGCGTGGTCACTCGGGAAATCGTCGATTCGTGCATGCCAACCGCTTCGGCGATGTCATGCAGCACCAGTGGCTTCATGGCTTCGTCCCCGTATTCCAGAAAGCCGCGTTGATGCTCGACGATCTGGGTGGCCACTTTCATCAGGGTTTCGTTGCGGCTTTGCAGGCTCTTGATGAACCAGCGGGCTTCCTGCAACTGGTTGCGCATGAAAGTGTTGTCGGCGCTGGTATCGGCGCGTCTTACGAAGCCGGCATACTGGGCGTTGACCCGCAGGCGGGGCACTGATTCCTGATTCAGTTCGACCAGCCAGCGTTCATTGTCCTTGCGCACAATGACGTCAGGGACGACGTATTCGGCTTCAGTGGATTCGATCTGAGAGCCCGGACGCGGGTTGAGGCTCTGCACCAGTTCGATGACTTGACGCAGTTCATCTTCCTTGAGCTTCATGCGCCGCATCAACTGGTTGTAATCGCGGCTGCCGAGCAAGTCGATGTAGTCGGTGACCAGACGTTTCGCTTCAGTCAGCCATGGTGTCTTCGCCGACAACTGGCGCAGTTGCAGCAACAGGCATTCGCCGAGGTTGCGGGCGCCGATGCCAGCGGGTTCAAACTGCTGGATGCGGTGCAGAACGGCTTCGATTTCGTCCAGTTCGATGTCCAGTTCCGGGTCGAACGCTTCGAGGATTTCTTCGAGGGTTTCGTCCAGGTAACCCTGGTTGTTTATGCAGTCGACCAGGGTGACGGCGATCAGTCGGTCGGTGTCTGACATCGGCGCGAGATTGAGCTGCCACAGCAGGTGGCTTTGCAGGCTTTCACCGGCGGAGGTGCGAGTGGTGAAGTCCCATTCGTCGTCATCGCTGCTGGGCAGGCTGCTGGCACTGGTCTGGTAGACGTCCTCCCAGGCCGTGTCGACCGGAAGCTCGTTGGGGATACGCTCGCTCCATTCGCCATCTTCCAGATTGTCCACCGTCGGAGCGGTTTCCTGATAGGACGGTTCCTGAATTTCGGTGTTGGGCTTTTGCTCGGCGTTGTCGGCCAGAGGGTCCGAGTTATCGAAGTCGTCGCCTTCTTCCTGGCGTTCGAGCATCGGATTGGATTCCAGGGCCTCCTGGATTTCCTGTTGCAGATCCAGGGTCGACAATTGGAGCAGACGGATGGCCTGTTGCAGCTGCGGTGTCATCGTCAGCTGCTGGCCCATTCTCAAGACTAGCGATGGTTTCATGGCAGGGGCTTAACACCTTATTCGCCGGCGCACATGCGCCATCCACTACAGAGCGCCGAAGCGCCAAACTTAAGCAAATTATATGCCTGAAACTGAAGTGTTTGCCTAGAGCGTTGTAACAATTAAAGCGTATTAAATCCTGCTTGAATCGATACAGCGCCCGCGCGTCTCTCCGGGCGCTGTCGCGTTTACAGGCGGAACTCGTGACCCAGATACACTTCCTTGACCAGATCGTTGGCCAGGATGGTTTCTGCGTCGCCTTCGGCAATCAACTGGCCGTCGTTGACGATGTAAGCGGTTTCGCAGATATCCAGCGTCTCACGCACGTTGTGGTCGGTGATCAGTACGCCGATGCCCTTGGCCTTGAGGTGGTGGATGATCTGCTTGATGTCGCCGACCGAGATCGGGTCGACACCGGCGAACGGTTCGTCGAGCAGGATGAATTTCGGTGCGGTTGCCAGAGCACGCGCGATTTCAACTCGGCGGCGTTCACCACCGGACAGGCTCATGCCCAGGTTGTCGCGGATGTGGCTGATGTGAAATTCCTGCAGCAGGCTTTCCAGCTCCTTGCGACGGCCGGCCTTGTCGAGCTCCTGGCGAGTCTCGAGGATGGCCATGATGTTGTCGGCCACCGACAGCTTGCGGAAGATCGAGGCTTCTTGCGGTAGATAGCCAATACCTGCCTTTGCGCGACCGTGCATTGGCTGGTGGCTGACGTCCAGATCGTCGATCAGCACGCGGCCCTGATCGGCCTGTACCAGGCCGACAATCATGTAGAAGCATGTGGTCTTGCCGGCACCGTTCGGGCCGAGCAGGCCAACAATCTGGCCGCTGTCGATCGACAGGCTGACGTCACGCACGACCTGGCGGCTTTTATAGGCCTTGGCCAGATGCTGAGCTTTCAGAGTGGCCATTACTGGGTTTTCTCGTCGGTTTTCTTCTTCGGCTGGATCACCATGTCGATGCGCGGACGCGACTCGGTGACCTTGCTGCCGGTGGCACGGCCGGCACTGGCCAGTTTCTTCACCGTGTCGTAGACGATTTTCTCGCCTTGGGTGATGTTGTCGTCCTTGTCGACAACCTTGGCCTTGTCGATCAGCACGACGCGGTTCTGCGCTGCGTGGTACTGGATCGTTACGCCCCAGCCTTGAACGGGTTTCTTGTCGCCGGCGGTTTGCAGTTGCTCGAAGTAGGCAAGGTTGCCCACCGAGGTCACCACGTCGATGTCACCGGCCTGAGTGCGAGTGATGGTCACGGTGTTGCCGGTAACCTTCATCGAGCCCTGAGTGATGATCACGTCGCCTTTATAGGTGGCAACGCCATTCTTGTCGTCCAGTTGGGCATCGTCGGCCTGAATGCGGATCGGCTGCTCTTGATCGTTCGGCAGAGCCCAGGCGCTCACGCTTCCCAGTGCTGCGCCCAGACTGAGCAAAATAGGGAGGGTTTTAACGAGCCTCATACTGTCCTCTTACGTTCGATAGCAGGTGTATCCTGCTTTCCTTCAGATACGCTTTCATTCCCACGCCAGTCGATACACCCCCAGCGCCGTCGATTCTAACGGGTTGCGCGGTCTGCGCATATTGCTGCTGCGGGAACACCGTCATGCGAGTCGACGTGATCAGGGTGTCGCGGTTCTTTTCATCGGTGCGCTTGACGCGTACCGAGTCGATCAACTCGACTTCGGTGCCGCCCGAGTTCACTTCGCCGCGCTCACTGGTCACGTGCCATGGGAACGCTGTCCCGCGGTACATGTTCAGGTCGGGCTTGGTCACCAGCGTGATGTCGGTCGCCTTGACGTGTTCGGCCTTGTCGGACGTCATTTCATACTGCACTTTGCCGTCCGGAAGGTATTGCAAGGTATGCGTGTTGGTCGCATACCAGTCGATAGGGGTGTCTACCGACGAGGTTGGCGGTTTGTCGAGAAAGCGTTCCGGGCTGATGTTCCAATAACCGACCGCCGCGAATATCGCGGCTATACAGGCGAAGAGCAGGAAGTTACGAAATTTTTTGCTGAACATTTTTTGGCTCACAGGTACGCGGCGTTGGCCGCATCGAGGCGGCCCTGGGCGCGCAGGATCAGTTCGCAGAATTCACGGGCGGCACCTTCGCCGCCGCGGGCCCGGGTCACACCATGGGCGTGTTCGCGGACGAAATCAGCGGCGTTGGCCACGGCCATGCCCAAGCCTGCGCGGCGGATCACCGGCAGGTCGGGCAGGTCGTCACCGAGGTAGGCGACCTGTTCATAGCTTAGGCCCAGTTGCTCAAGTAGACCGTCCAGAACCACCAATTTGTCTTCGCGGCCCTGAAACAGGTGCGCGATGCCGAGGTTTTTCGCTCGGCGCTCGACCACGGACGTTTTACGGCCGCTGATGATGGCGGTCTGCACGCCAGCGTTCATCAGCATTTTGATGCCTTGACCGTCGAGGGTGTTGAACGTCTTGAACTCGCTGCCGTCTTCAAGGAAGTACAGGCGTCCGTCGGTAAGGACGCCGTCGACGTCGAAAACCGCCAGTTTGATCGCTTTTGCGCGTTGCAGCAGATCGGTGCTCATTACATCACTCCTGCGCGCAGCAGGTCGGAGAGGTTGAAGGCGCCGACCGGGCGATCTTCCTCATCGACAACTACCAGCGCGTTGATTCGGTGGTCTTCCATGATTTTCAGGGCTTCGGCGGCGAGCATCTCGGGTCGGGCGGTCTTGCCGTGGGCTGTCATCACCTGGTCGATGGTCGCGCTGCGGATGTCGATGCTGCGATCCAGCGTGCGGCGCAAATCGCCATCGGTGAAAATCCCGGCGAGCTTGCCGTCGGCTTCAAGAATCACGGTCATGCCCAGACCCTTGCGGGTCATTTCCATCAGAGCGTCCTTGAGCAGAGTGCCGCGTTGCACTTGTGGCAGCTCTTGCCCGCTGTGCATGACGTTTTCCACTTTCAGCAACAGACGACGACCCAGCGCACCGCCCGGGTGAGAGAAAGCAAAATCTTCAGCGGTAAAGCCGCGCGCTTCCAGCAATGCAACGGCCAGGGCGTCACCCATGACCAGTGCAGCGGTGGTCGAGGACGTCGGCGCCAGGTTCAGCGGGCAGGCTTCGTGCTCGACGTGAACGTTGAGGTTGACCTCGGCAGCCTTCGCCAGTGGCGAGGCCGGGTTGCCGGTCACGCTGATCAACTGGATGCCCAGACGCTTGATCAAAGGCAGCAGGGTGACAATTTCGTTGGTCGAGCCGGAGTTCGAGAGGGCCAGGATCACGTCATCGCGAGTGATCATGCCCATGTCGCCGTGGCTGGCTTCGGCCGGATGTACGAAAAAAGCCGGGGTGCCGGTGCTGGCCAGGGTCGCAGCAATCTTGTTGCCGACGTGTCCGGACTTGCCCATGCCGACCACCACCACACGGCCCTTGCTGGCCAGAATCATCTCGCAGGCGCGTACGAAATCGGCGTCGATATGGGGCAACAAGCCTTCTACGGCTTCCATTTCGAGGCGGATGGTGCGTTGTGCCGATTGAATCAGGTCGCTGGATTGGCTCATGTCAGAAATCGTATAGCCCGATGAAAAGGCGGCGATTATAGCGGTTATGTTGCAAAGCCTCACGCAAGTTCGTCGTGCTTTAGCATTCCCCGCGACCAAAACCCGGCAAAACGGCCTCCAGTCTCCCCCTTACCGTTGAATACAGCCCGGTACAAGCCTTGGGCGCTTGGCCTTTGCAGTGATATAGTTCGCCGCCAGTTCGGCCTGCCCGGGATGTAAGTGCTTTTTAAGTAGAGCCAGGCGTCCGAGTGAGAGGCTGCATCGCAAGGAGTTTAGATGAGTGCCGATAACGCCTACGCGGTCGAGCTGAAGGGAGTCTCCTTCAAGCGCGGTGCGCGCAGCATATTCAATAACGTCGATATCCGCATCCCGCGCGGCAAGGTCACCGGCATCATGGGGCCTTCCGGGTGTGGCAAGACCACCCTGCTGCGGTTGATGGGCGCACAGTTGCGTCCTTCCAGTGGCGAAGTCTGGGTGAACGGTCAGAACCTGCCGCAGCTTTCGCGCAGCGATCTGTTCGATGCACGCAAGCACATGGGCGTGCTGTTTCAGAGCGGTGCGCTGTTCACCGATCTCGATGTTTTCGAGAACGTCGCTTTTCCCCTGCGCGTTCATACCCAATTGCCGGAAGAAATGATCCGCGACATCGTCCTGCTCAAGCTGCAGGCCGTTGGCTTGCGTGGCGCCATCGAGTTGATGCCCGATGAGCTGTCTGGCGGCATGAAGCGTCGCGTGGCTCTGGCTCGCGCAATTGCGCTCGATCCACAGATCCTCATGTACGACGAGCCGTTCGTGGGCCAGGACCCGATCGCCATGGGTGTGTTGGTACGCTTGATCCGTCTGCTCAATGATGCGCTGGGAATCACCAGCATCGTGGTGTCCCACGATCTGGCCGAAACCGCGAGCATTGCCGACTACCTCTATATAGTCGGCGACGGTCAGGTGCTGGGGCAGGGCACGCCGGACGAATTGATGAACTCGCACGAGCCGCGTATTCGTCAGTTCATGACGGGCGATCCTGACGGCCCGGTGCCGTACCACTTTCCAGCGACGGATTACCGCGCAGATCTTCTGGGGAAGCGCTGATGCGCAGAATTTCATTAATAGAACGCGTACGCCGGTTCGGCGAAGCGGCGATCGACGCCATTGCGGTGTTTGGTCGTGCAACGCTGTTCCTGTTTCACGCCTTGATCGGTCGTGGCGGCATCAGCGGCGGTTTTGGCCTGCTGGTCAAACAGTTGCATTCGGTGGGCGTCATGTCGCTGGTGATCATCGTGGTCTCCGGTATCTTCATCGGCATGGTGCTGGCGCTGCAGGGTTTCAGCATTCTGTCGAGCTACGGTTCGGAGCAGGCGGTAGGGCAGATGGTTGCTCTGACCCTGCTGCGTGAACTGGGCCCGGTGGTGACGGCGCTGTTGTTTGCCGGGCGTGCCGGTTCGGCATTGACCGCAGAAATCGGCAACATGAAATCCACCGAACAGCTTTCCAGCCTGGAAATGATCGGTGTCGACCCGCTCAAGTACATTATCGCGCCGCGTTTGTGGGCCGGTTTCATCTCCCTGCCGGTGCTGGCGATGATTTTCAGCGTGGTGGGCATCTGGGGCGGCTCGTGGGTGGCTGTCGACTGGCTGGGCGTGTATGAAGGCTCCTATTGGGCGAACATGCAGAACAGCGTGAACTTCACCAGTGATGTGCTCAACGGTGTCATCAAAAGTATCGTTTTCGCCTTCGTAGTGACCTGGATCGCCGTATTCCAAGGCTATGACTGTGAGCCCACTTCCGAGGGGATCAGTCGTGCCACCACCAAGACCGTAGTGTTTGCCTCGCTGGCAGTGCTCGGCCTGGACTTTATTCTGACCGCTTTGATGTTTGGAGATTTCTGATGCAAAACCGCACCCTGGAAATCGGTGTCGGCCTGTTCCTGTTGGCAGGGATCCTGGCTTTGCTGCTGCTTGCTTTGCGGGTCAGTGGCCTGTCTCCGACTTCGACCACCGACACCTATAAACTTTATGCCTACTTTGACAATATCGCCGGTTTGACGGTCAGAGCCAAAGTGACCATGGCCGGCGTCACGATCGGCAAGGTCACGGCAATCGATCTGGATCACGACAGCTTCACGGGTCGGGTGACTCTGCAAGTGGATAAAAACGTCGACAATCTGCCGACCGACTCCACCGCGTCTATCCTGACCGCTGGGCTGCTGGGCGAGAAGTACATCGGTATCAGCGTGGGCGGGGAAGACACCCGTCTGAAGGATGGTGGAACCATTCACGACACGCAGTCGTCACTGGTACTGGAAGACCTGATCGGTAAATTCCTGCTCAATACCGTTAGCAAAGACGCCAAATGAGGAGCTTTTGAATGATCTCTACCTTGCGACGTGGACTGTTGGTACTGCTTGCGACATTGCCATTGATGGGCACTGCTGTGGCGGCGCAGTCGGCGCATGATCTGGTTCAGGACACCACGAACCGGATGTTGGCTGATCTGGCGGCC
Source organism: Pseudomonas sp. RA_105y_Pfl2_P56 (assembly GCF_963970845.1). Lineage (NCBI taxonomy): Bacteria > Pseudomonadati > Pseudomonadota > Gammaproteobacteria > Pseudomonadales > Pseudomonadaceae > Pseudomonas > Pseudomonas sp. RA_105y_Pfl2_P56. Next base: position 23,320 of record NZ_CAXAPL010000005.1, on the reverse strand, counting down.
AATAAAGAAAAGTACAAACAGGATCCGCAGGATTTCTATACCGCGCTGAACACCATTGTCGGCCCTGTGGTGGATGCCGAAGGCATTTCCAAAAGCATCATGACGGTCAAGTATTCGCGCAAGGCGACGCCGGCACAGATGCAGACGTTCCAGGAAAACTTCAAGAAAGGCCTGTTCCAGTTTTATGGCAACGCCTTGCTTGAATACAACAACCAGGGCATCACTGTTGATCCGGCCAAGGACGAGTCCGGCGATCGCACCAGCGTCGGCATGACCGTAAAAGGCAACAACGGCGCGATCTATCCAGTGCAGTACACGCTCGAGAAGATCAACGGCGAGTGGAAACTGCGCAACGTGATCATCAACGGTATCAACATTGGCAAGCTGTTCCGTGATCAGTTCTCTGATGCGATGCAGCGCAATGGCAACAACCTGGACGCGACCATCAACGGTTGGGCCGGTGAAGTCGCCAAAGCCAAAGAAGAAACCGACAAAGCTGCCGTGAAGCCAGCGCAATGAAAGAGGCGGCAGTGCGTATGAGTGATGTCGATGAGCTTTTGCTCAGCGGAGTGCTGGACTACCGCACCGGGCCTGACCTGCGCAAGGAAGGGCAGGCGCTGATCAAGTCCAGCAAGGCTTCGTCGCTGGTCATCGACTGCTCGGGCGTAAAGAAGTCCAGCAGCGTCGGTTTGTCGTTGCTGCTGTGCTTCATGCGCGATGCTCAAGCCGCCGGCAAGGCTGTCAGCATCCGGGCACTGCCCGATGACATGCGCGAAATCGCTCAGGTCAGCGAGCTGACCGAAGTGCTGGCGCTACACTGAATTCGCATCGATAAAGAAGCCCCCCGTCAGAGTCCTGCCATGCGGGGTTCGCAGGCGCGGGGCTTTTTTGTATGATGTCCGACCCGTGCGCACAGGGCGCCGATTGAGGTTGAGCATGCAGGCCGTAGAAGTGAAGAGCTTCCTTGAAGGAAAGCTGCCCGGAACGTTGGTAGAAGTTGAGGGCGAAGGCTGCAATTTCCAGCTGAACGTGATTAGCGATGAACTGGCGGCGTTGAGCCCGGTGAAGCGTCAGCAGCAGATCTATGCCCATTTGAACCCATGGATCACCGATGGCAGCATCCATGCGGTCACTATGAAATTTTTCAGCAGCGCGGCCTGGGCCGAGCGCACCTGAGCCTAAGGGCGTCGAGATTCTTATGGATAAACTGATTATTACTGGCGGCGTTCGTCTTGATGGCGAAATCCGCATCTCCGGGGCAAAGAACTCCGCCCTGCCGATCCTGGCAGCCACCCTGCTGTGCGATGGCCCGGTGACCGTTGGCAACCTGCCTCACCTGCACGACATCACCACGATGATCGAGCTGTTCGGTCGCATGGGCATTGAGCCGGTGATCGACGAGAAACTCAGCGTCGAAATCGACCCGCGCACCATCAAGACCCTGATCGCTCCGTACGAACTGGTGAAAACCATGCGTGCGTCGATCCTGGTGCTGGGCCCGATGGTTGCCCGTTTCGGTGAAGCCGAAGTCGCCCTGCCTGGCGGTTGCGCCATCGGCTCGCGTCCGGTCGACCTGCACATCCGTGGCCTGGAAGCCATGGGCGCGGTAATCGACGTCGAAGGTGGCTACATCAAGGCCAAGGCGCCTGAAGGCGGCTTGCGCGGCGCGAGCTTTTTCTTCGATACCGTGAGTGTGACCGGTACCGAAAACATCATGATGGCTGCTGCTCTGGCCAAGGGCCGCAGCGTGCTGCAGAACGCCGCGCGTGAGCCTGAAGTGGTGGACCTGGCGAACTTCCTCAACGCCATGGGCGCCAAGGTTTCCGGTGCTGGCACCGATACCATCACCATTGATGGCGTCGAGCGTCTGGGTTCGTGTTTCTACAAAGTCATGCCTGACCGTATCGAAACCGGCACCTATCTGGTGGCCGCTGCAGTGACCGGCGGTCGTGTGAAGGTCAAGGATACCGATCCGACCATCCTCGAGGCGGTTTTGGAAAAACTCCGTGAAGCCGGCGCAGAGGTCACCAGCGGTGAAGACTGGATCGAGCTGAACATGCATGGCAAGCGCCCGAAAGCGGTCAACGTGCGCACTGCGCCGTACCCGGCGTTCCCGACTGACATGCAGGCACAGTTCATCTCGCTCAACGCCATTGCCGAAGGCACTGGCGCAGTGATCGAGACGATCTTCGAAAACCGCTTCATGCACGTCTACGAACTGCACCGCATGGGCGCCAAGATCCAGGTCGAGGGCAACACCGCCATCGTCACCGGTACTGAAGTCCTCAAAGGCGCGCCAGTGATGGCAACCGACCTGCGTGCTTCGGCAAGCCTGGTGATTTCGGCGCTCGTTGCCGAAGGCGATACCCTGATCGACCGCATCTACCACATCGACCGTGGTTACGAGTGCATCGAAGAAAAACTGCAGATGCTGGGCGCCAAGATCCGTCGCGTTCCGGGCTAATAGCTGCTGCATGGGCACAAGGATGTGCCCGTTGAATTCGTTTTGAATCGAGCCGGTATCGGCTCGATGTGTGTCCGGCGCCGATTGCGACCGGACATGAGTACCTTGATAAGGACTGACGTTTCCCATGTTGACCATCGCACTGTCCAAGGGCCGCATCCTTGACGACACCCTGCCGCTTCTCGCTGAAGCGGGCATCGTGCCGACCGAGAATCCGGACAAGAGCCGCAAGCTGATCATCCCCACGACGCAGGCAGACGTACGCCTGCTCATCGTGCGCGCCACCGACGTGCCGACCTATGTCGAACATGGCGCGGCCGACCTCGGCGTGGCCGGTAAAGACGTGCTGATGGAATACACCGGCCAGGGCCTGTACGAGCCACTGGATCTGCAGATTGCCCAGTGCAAACTGATGACCGCCGGCAAGATCGGCGCGGTCGAGCCCAAGGGCCGTCTGCGCGTGGCGACCAAGTTCGTCAACGTCGCCAAGCGTTACTACGCCGAGCAGGGCCGTCAGGTCGACATCATCAAGCTTTACGGCTCGATGGAACTGGCACCGCTGATCGGTCTGGCCGACAAGATCATCGACGTGGTCGACACCGGTAACACCCTGCGCGCCAACGGCCTGGAACCTCAGGAACTGATCGCCACGATCAGCTCGCGTCTGGTGGTCAACAAAGCTTCGATGAAAATGCAACACGCCCGCATCCAGGCGTTGATCGACACCCTGCGCAACGCAGTGGAATCGCGACACCGCGGCTGATCTACCAGCGCGACCTTGAGCCGCGCCCGTCTATCCGCCTCATAGCCAGAATCTCAGGTGCCCAAGCGGAAACGACTGCTAAGTTAGGGCGCCTGAGTTTTTGCCATTCCTATGAGGCTCTCGCTATGACCGCACCGACTGCAATTCGCCGACTCAACGCTGCTGATCCGGATTTCGCGCATCATCTGGATCATCTGCTGAGCTGGGAAAGTGTGTCTGACGACTCGGTCAATCAGCGCGTGCTGGACATCATCAAGGCTGTGCGCGAGCGCGGTGACGCGGCGCTGGTCGAGTTCACCCAGAAGTTCGACGGTCTGGAAGTGGCCTCGATGGCTGACCTGATCCTGCCGCGCGAGCGCCTGGAACTGGCCCTGACCCGTATCACCGTGGCGCAACGCGAAGCCCTGGAAAAAGCCGCAGCCCGGGTGCGCAGCTACCACGAAAAACAGAAGCAGGATTCCTGGAGCTACACCGAAGCCGACGGCACGGTGCTGGGCCAGAAGGTCACGCCGCTCGATCGCGCAGGCCTCTACGTGCCGGGAGGCAAGGCGTCGTACCCGTCGTCGGTGTTGATGAACGCGATTCCGGCCAAGGTCGCCGGTGTGACCGAAGTGGTCATGGTCGTGCCGACCCCGCGTGGTGAAATCAACGAGCTGGTGCTGGCAGCGGCGTGCATCGCGGGCGTCGACCGGGTGTTCACCATCGGCGGCGCACAAGCCGTTGCCGCGCTGGCCTATGGCACCGAAAGCGTGCCGCAGGTCGACAAAGTGGTCGGCCCGGGCAACATCTATGTAGCGACAGCCAAGCGCCACGTTTTTGGTCAGGTCGGTATCGACATGATCGCCGGCCCTTCGGAAATTCTCGTAGTGTGCGACGGTCAGACCGATCCGGACTGGATCGCCATGGACCTGTTTTCCCAAGCCGAACACGATGAAGACGCCCAGGCGATTCTGGTCAGCCCCGACGCCGAGTTCCTCGACAAGGTTGCCGCGAGCATCGACAAACTGCTGCCGACCATGGATCGCGCGACCATCATCGAAACCTCGATCAATGGTCGCGGTGCGCTGATTCATGTGCGTGACATGGCGCAGGCGATCGAAGTCGCCAACCGTATCGCGCCGGAGCACCTGGAGTTGTCGGTCGCTGACCCGCAAGCCTGGCTCCCGCAGATCCGCCACGCGGGTGCGATTTTCATGGGCCGTCACACCAGCGAAGCCCTGGGCGACTACTGCGCGGGCCCCAATCATGTATTGCCGACCTCCGGCACTGCGCGGTTCTCCTCGCCGCTGGGCGTGTATGACTTCCAGAAACGTTCGTCGATCATCTTCTGCTCCGAGGCCGGCGCGTCGGAGCTGGGTAAAACCGCATCCGTGCTGGCCCGTGGCGAATCGCTGAGTGCCCACGCGCGCAGCGCCGAATACCGCATCATTGACGACAAGCAGGGGAACTGAGCATGAGTAAATTCTGGAGCCCGTTCGTCAAGGATCTGGTGCCTTATGTGCCGGGCGAACAGCCGAAGCTGACCAAACTGGTCAAGCTCAATACCAATGAAAACCCCTATGGCCCGTCGCCAAAAGCCCTGGCGGCGATGCAGACCGAGCTCAACGACAACCTGCGTCTGTACCCGGACCCGAACAGCGACCTGCTGAAAAACGCGGTCGCCAACTACTACGGCGTGCAGAGCAATCAGGTGTTCCTGGGCAACGGTTCGGATGAAGTGCTTGCGCACATCTTCCACGGTTTGCTGCAACACGATCAGCCGCTCTTGTTCCCGGACATCAGCTACAGCTTCTATCCGGTTTACTGCGGGTTGTACGGCATCAAGTTCGATGCGGTGCCGCTGGACGCGCAGTTCCAGATCGATCCGGCGGACTACGCCAAGCCGAACGGCGGGATCATTTTCCCCAATCCGAACGCTCCGACCGGTTGCCTGCTGGCACTGGACGCGGTCGAGCAAATCCTCAAGGCCAGCCCGGATTCGGTGGTGGTGGTCGATGAGGCTTATATCGATTTCGGCGGCGAGACGGCCATCAGCCTGGTGGGTCGCTATCCGAACCTGCTGGTGACGCAGACCCTGTCCAAATCCCGTTCACTGGCGGGCCTGCGGGTCGGTCTGGCGGTGGGGCATCCGGACCTGATCGAGGCGCTGGAGCGGATCAAGAACAGCTTCAACTCGTATCCTCTCGATCGTCTGGCGAATGTCGGTGCAGCAGCGGCGTTCGAAGATCGCGAGTATTTCGACAAGACGTGTCGCTTGGTCATCGAGAGCCGTGAATGGGTGATTGCGCAGTTGCGGGCCAAGGGCTTTGAGGTGCTACCGTCGGCGGCGAACTTCATCTTCGCCCGGCATCCGCAACATGACGCCGCAGGGCTGGCGGCCAAATTGCGTGAGCAAGGCGTGATCGTGCGGCACTTCAAGCAGGCGCGGATTGCGCAGTTCCTGCGGATTTCCATCGGCACGCCGGAGCAGAATCAGGCGTTGATCGACGGGCTCGGCGACCTCTGAACCGCTTTCGCGAGCAAGCCCGCTCCCACAGTGGATTTGTGCACGACACAGATCAAATGTGGGAGCGGGCTTGCTCGCGAATGCAGCGCCGCGAATCCTGAGCCTTACTCGTGATGTGGCTCCCCCAAAAACGTCAGCGAACTGAACAACCCTCGACTGTTCACATCAACACTGTCCTTCACCGGCACCTCAACCTGCGCGGCAATCACATTCAACCCCTCATTTCGTACCAACACCTGCGCGCGCCCGTCCTTGTCGGTCTCGGTGCTCAGCGTATTCGGCGCGCTCCGATAATCGCCGATCAACTTCACGCCCGCTGCCGGTTTGCCATCGAGCAAAACCCGTACCGGCAATGAATTCCCCGGCCCGACGGTTAGCGGATCGACCTCCGGCAAAATCAGCAGTTTGATCTGATCGAGCTTGGGCAACTTCGCTCCCGGTTGATAAATCGCCAGGCTGTATTTGAACGTCTGCGTCGCTTCGATTGCACCGGGCACTTTGCTGCGACCTTCGTTGATCCACTTCTTGTCAGCCGTTTGTGACCACATCCCGTTGTTCAGCGCCACCGCCATGACCGCCGGCGTTTTCAGCGGCTTCAGGCGGGCGTGATCGGCAAGGCGCTCGACGCTGACCGGGATCATCTTGCCGCCCGCGTCATAGGCCCACGCGCCGCTGATTTTCTGGGCCTTGAAGGCATTGTCTTCGGCGCCGTGGCCGTAGATCACTTCGATGTTGCCGCGGCGTTGTTCTGTCCACAGGCCATGGGCTGTGGCTTGTGTGGCGAACAGCGCGGCGAGGATCAGGAGGGTTTTACGGTATTGCATGGTGACGTCCTTTTACAGGTTGAGTGTCAGGCTGACGGTGAAATTGCGCGGTTCGCCGGGGTTGACCCAGTAGTTGCTGTACGAGCGCTCGTCGTATTTTTCGTCAAACAGATTGTTCAGGTTCAGGCCAACGGTGACGTTGTCGCTGGCCTTGTAATGGGCCAGCAGATCGACGGTGTGATAGGCCGGTAATTCGAAGTCACTGCCTGACTCACCCGAGCGGTCACCGACATACGTAAACGCTGCGCCGACGTCCGAGCCGCGCAGGTGACCATCCTGAAATTCGTAAACACCGAGCAAACTGCCGCTGCGCTTGGCCACGCCGAGAATTCGGCTGCCAGTGGCAATCACCGCGTCGCCCTTGGTCACTTCGGCGTCGATGTAGGCAAATGCCCCGATCACCCTTACGGCATCGGTGACTTGCCCGGTCACTTGCAGATCGAAGCCACGACTACGCGCCTTGCCCATCGCACGGCTGGTGTCGGTGCCCGGGTCGAGGGCAAGGACGTTTTCCTTGTCGATGTGGAAGAAGGCGAGGGTGCTGCTCAGACGTTCGTCGAACAGTTCGTTCTTGATGCCGATTTCGTAGCCAACGCCTTCTTCCGGGGCGAAGGATTTGCCGGCGGCGTCGAGGCCGTTGTTCGGTTTGAAGGAGGTCGAGGCGTTGGCGAACAGGCCGGTATCGGGCGTCAACTGATAGAGCAGGCCGGCGCGCTGGGTGAGGGCATCGTGACTCTGTCGGCTGCTGGCACTGCGGGTTTTATCGTCGATGCGTTGGTCGAAATGTTCGAAACGCGCGCCGATCATCCCACGCAGTTTGTCCGTGAAGACGATTTGATCCTGCAGGTTCAGTGCGTGACTTTCGACGTGTTCGAAGAAGTCAGTGCCTGAGCGTGCGCCATCGGGTTTTGGCTGACCGTAGATCGGCCGGTAGATGTCGATGGCATACGGGCTGCCGGCGAGGGTCGTGACCCGTTCGTTCTTGCGATAGTTTTCGTATTCGGTGCCGATCAGCAGTTCGTGCTGCCAGGGGCCGAGGTCGAACAGGCCGCGCAGTTCCAGTTGGGTGATGCTGTCATGCCAGTTATTGTCGCGCTCGCGGTAACGGCGGTTGACGGTGTGGCCGTCGGCATTCAGCGCACGACTTTCGGAGGCGAAGCCCCAGAGTTTGCCTTCCTTGTAGTGGCTGGCCAGGCGTAGTTTCCAGCTGTCATTGAGGTGATGCTCAAGCGTGGCCTGCAGCAGGTTGTTGTGGTTGTCGATGTTGCCGTCGTTCGGTTCACCGAGGAAGGTCGAGCGCGACACTCCACTCGATGTATTGTTCGGCGCGACAATGCCGCGATCGAAGGTGGAGCTGTGACGGACGATTTCGCTTTCTACCAATAGCGACGTGTCCGGGTTCAACTGCCAACTGATCGAAGGCGCGACGAATACGCGCTGGCTGTCGACGTGATCGCGAAAGCTATTGTTGTCTTCGACCGCGAGGTTGATGCGCGACAGCACATCGCCTTGATCATCCAGTGGCGTGTTGATGTCCAGCGCGGTGCGATAACGATCCCAACTGCCGGCGCTGGTTTGCAGGGTGCTAAAGGCTTCAGCCTGCGGTTTCTTGGTGACGATGTTTACCGTGCCGCCGGGATCACCACGGCCATAGAGGCTGGCGGCGGGGCCTTTGAGCACTTCAATGCGCTCGATATTGGCCGCGTCCGGCGTGCTTGGATAACCGCGATTGGCGCTGAAACCGTCCTTGTAGAACTCCGACGTGGTGAAACCGCGCACGCTGTATTCGTAGAGGGTCAGGCCGCCGAAGTTGTTTTGCTTCGACACACCGCCGGCGAACTCCAGTGCGCGCTCGACGCTGGTGCTGCCCAGATCCTTGAGCACGCTGGCGGGCACCACGCTGATGGCTTGGGGGATGTCGCGGATCGCGGTATCGGTTTTGGTCGCGCTGGAGGAGCGTGTGGCGCGGTAGCCCTTGACCGGGCCGGTGGGGGATTCGTAATCGGAGGTGACGCTGATGGCGTCGAGTTCCAGCGGAATCTGATCTTCGGCGAAGGCCGGATCGCCCAATAAACCCAGGGGCAGACCGAGAGTCAGGCCCAGTAGAGAGGCCTTTGTTCGAGACGACATGTTATGTTGTTCCAATGGCTAAATTGAAACAATATAACATGCCTTTTGAGAATGTCTGTTATTCGCGCCATCGGCGCGAACAAAGTCCTACTGTTCTTTTTCCTGCACCGGTGCCGGTGGTGGGCGCAGGCCGATTTCAGCGGTGAGCTTGAGTTCTTTGCCGTTACGCATCACCTGAATCGTCACCTTGTCGGTGGGTTTGATCCGCGCGACCTGGTTCATCGAGCGACGACCATCGCCGGCCGGTTCGCCATCGATACTCAGAATCACGTCGCCCAGTTGCAGGCCGGCCTTCTGCGCCGGACCGTCACGGAAGATACCGGCGACAACAATCCCCGGGCGCCCTGACAGACCGAACGACTCCGCCAGTTCCTGGGTCAGCGGCTGCACTTCAATGCCCAGCCAGCCACGAATCACCTGACCGTGTTCGATGATCGACTTCATCACCTCCATCGCGAGTTTTACCGGGATGGCAAAACCGATGCCCTGCGAGCCGCCGGATTTGGAGAAGATTGCCGTGTTGATGCCGGTCAGGTTGCCATTGGCATCGACCAGCGCGCCGCCGGAGTTGCCCGGGTTGATCGCCGCGTCGGTCTGGATGAAGTCTTCGTAGTTGTTCAGGCCCAACTGATTGCGCCCGGTGGCGCTGATGATGCCCATGGTCACGGTCTGGCCGACGCCGAACGGGTTGCCGATGGCCAGCGCGACGTCGCCGATGCGGATGTTGTCGGAGCGCCCGACGGTAATCGACGGCAGGTTTTTCAAGTCTATCTTCAATACGGCGAGGTCGGTTTCCGGGTCGCTGCCGATCACACGGGCGAGGGTTTCGCGACCATCCTTCAGCGCGACGACAATCTGATCGGCACCGCTGGTGACGTGGTTGTTGGTCAGAATGTAGCCTTCCGGGCTCATGATCACGCCGGAACCGAGGCTCGATTCCATGCGCTTCTGCTTGGGCGAGTTGTCACCGAAGAAGCGGCGGAACTGCGGATCCTCAAACAAAGGATGCGCCGGTTTGTTGATGACTTTGGTGGTGTACAGGTTGACCACTGACGGTGCGGCAGTGGTCACCGCGTCCGCATAGGACACCGGCCCCTGCTGCACGCTGGTGGTCTGTGGGGCCTGTTGCAGGTTGACGTCAAGGCTCGGCAGCCCGACCCATTGCGGGTAACGCTGAATAATCAACAGAGCGATAAGCACACCGGCCAACAGCGGCCAGCCCATAAAACGTAGCGCCTTGAACATTAAGCACGTCCTGGAAAAGTTGCAGGCGGGGTCAGACCGCCCATAATGTCGCGCATTATACGAGGCCGCGCGCGCCTCTGAACGGGATATTTAGGAGTCTTTCATGGCCGTCGCCCTCAGCACCCTCGTCGAAGAAGCCGATCGTTACCTGGGCAGTGCAAAAATCGCCGACTATTGCCCCAACGGGTTGCAGGTCGAGGGCCGTCCGCAGGTGATGCGCATTGTCAGCGGCGTCACCGCCAGTCAGGCGTTGCTCGACGCCGCCGTCGAGGCCGAAGCCGATCTGGTGCTGGTGCATCACGGCTACTTCTGGAAGGGCGAGAACCCGTGCGTCACTGGCATGAAACAGCGTCGCCTGAAGACATTGCTCAAGCACGACATCAGCCTGCTCGCCTACCACTTGCCGCTGGATCTGCATTGCGAGGTCGGCAACAACGTGCAGTTGGCGCGCCAGTTGGACATCACCGTTGAAGGCCCGCTGGATCCGGACAATCTGAAAGTCGTCGGTCTGGTCGGCTCGCTGAACGAACCCGTCACTGCGCGTGATTTCGCCCGCAAGGTGCAGGACGTCATGGGGCGCGAGCCGTTGCTGGTCGAAGGCAGCGCGATGATCCGTCGGGTCGGTTGGTGCACCGGAGGCGGTCAGGGTTATATCGATCACGGGGTGGCGGCGGGTGTCGATCTGTTTCTCAGCGGTGAAGCGTCTGAGCAGACTTTCCACAGCGCCCGGGAAAACGACATCAGCTTCATCGCCGCCGGTCATCACGCAACCGAACGCTACGGCGTGCAGGCGCTGGGCGATTACCTGGCCAAACGCTTCGCCCTCGAACACATCTTCATCGATTGCCCGAACCCGATCTGACGTATCACATCGATCCAAGGTGGGAGGGGGCTTGCTCGCGAATGCGGTGTGTCATTCAAAAATGATTTCGACTGACCCTGCGCTTTCGCAAGCCAGCCCGCTCCCACAGAAGAGCGCTTGCTGCCCAAACGAGTGGGCATATTCATATGCTCTTTCGATCTAGTTGGCGTCCTGATTAGAAGAAGCTCGCTGTGCTAGGATTCCCCGCTCGAACACGGCCCGCTGGCCGTTCATAAGAAAGCTTTCGTGAGTAGCCATGGTCGACAAACTGACGCATCTGAAACAGCTGGAGGCGGAAAGCATCCACATCATCCGCGAGGTGGCCGCCGAGTTCGACAACCCGGTGATGCTGTACTCCATCGGTAAAGACTCCGCCGTGATGCTGCACCTGGCACGCAAGGCGTTCTTCCCGGGCAAACTGCCGTTTCCGGTGATGCACGTCGACACCCGGTGGAAATTCCAGGAGATGTACAAGTTCCGCGACAAGATGGTCGAAGAACTGGGCCTGGACCTGATCACCCACATCAACCCGGACGGCGTGGCGCAGAACATCAACCCGTTCACCCACGGCAGCGCCAAGCACACCGACATCATGAAAACCGAGGGCCTGAAGCAGGCGCTCGACAAGCATGGTTTCGACGCAGCGTTCGGCGGTGCCCGTCGTGATGAAGAGAAATCCCGCGCCAAAGAGCGCGTGTACTCGTTCCGCGACAGCAAGCACCGCTGGGACCCGAAAAACCAGCGTCCAGAGCTGTGGAACGTCTACAACGGCAAGGTCAACAAGGGCGAATCCATCCGCGTGTTCCCGTTGTCGAACTGGACCGAACTGGACATCTGGCAGTACATCTACCTCGAAGGCATCCCGATTGTGCCGCTGTACTTTGCCGCCGAGCGCGAAGTGATCGAGAAGAACGGCACGCTGATCATGATCGACGACGACCGAATCCTCGAGCACCTGTCCGATGAGGACAAAGCGCGCATCGTCAAAAAGAAAGTGCGTTTCCGTACCCTTGGCTGCTACCCGTTGACGGGCGCGGTGGAGTCCGAGGCTGAAAGCCTGACGGACATCATTCAGGAAATGCTCCTGACGCGAACTTCCGAGCGCCAGGGCCGTGTCATCGACCACGATGGCGCCGGCTCCATGGAAGACAAGAAACGTCAGGGTTATTTCTAAGGGGTTGTCATGTCGCACGTATCTGATTTGATCAGCGAGGACATCCTCGCCTACCTGGGCCAGCACGAACGTAAAGAGCTGCTGCGCTTTTTGACCTGCGGTAACGTCGATGACGGCAAGAGCACCCTGATCGGGCGCCTGCTGCACGACTCCAAGATGATCTACGAAGATCACCTGGAAGCCATCACCCGCGATTCGAAGAAAGTCGGCACCACCGGTGACGATATCGACCTGGCATTGCTGGTCGACGGTCTGCAGGCCGAGCGTGAGCAGGGCATCACCATTGATGTCGCCTACCGCTATTTCTCCACCGCCAAACGCAAATTCATCATCGCCGACACCCCCGGCCATGAGCAGTACACCCGCAACATGGCCACCGGTGCGTCCACCTGTGACCTGGCGATCATCCTGGTCGACGCCCGTTACGGCGTGCAGACCCAGACCCGTCGCCACAGCTTCATCGCGTCCTTGCTGGGCATCAAGCACATCGTTGTCGCCATCAACAAGATGGACCTCAAGGATTTCGATGAAGGCGTGTTCGAGTCGATCAAGGCCGACTACCTGAAGTTCGCCGAAGGCTTGAAGATGAAGCCTACCAGCATGCACTTCGTGCCGATGTCGGCCCTGAAGGGCGACAACGTGGTGAACAAGTCCGAGCGTTCGCCGTGGTACACCGGCCAGTCGCTGATGGAGATTCTCGAAACCGTGGAAGTGGCGGGCGACCGTAACTTCACCGATCTGCGTTTCCCGGTGCAATACGTCAACCGTCCGAACCTGAATTTCCGTGGTTTTGCCGGCACGCTCGCCAGCGGCATCGTGCACAAGGGTGACGAAGTCGTGGTGCTGCCGTCGGGCAAGAGCAGCCGCGTGAAATCCATCGTCACCTTCGAAGGTGAGCTGGAGCACGCAGGCCCCGGTCAGGCCGTGACGCTGACCATGGAAGACGAAATCGACATCTCTCGCGGCGATCTGCTGGTGCATGCCGACAACGTGCCGCCGGTCACCGACAGCTTCGAAGCGATGCTGGTGTGGATGGCTGAAGAGCCGATGCTGCCGGGCAAGAAATACGACATCAAACGCGCCACCAGTTACGTGCCGGGCTCCATCGCCAGCATCGTCAACAAAGTGGATGTGAACACCCTCGAAGAAGGCCCGGCGAGCGCGTTGCAGCTCAACGAAATCGGCAAGGTGAAGATCGCGCTCGACGCGCCGATCGCCCTCGACGGTTACGAGAGCAACCGCACCACTGGCGCCTTCATCATCATCGACCGCTTGACCAACGGCACCGTCGGCGCCGGCATGATCGTCGCGCAGCCCGTGACTCACGGCACCGCGACGCACCACGGCAAACTGGCCCATGTTGCCACCGAAGAACGCGCTCAGCGTTTCGGCCAGCAACCGGCCACCGTGTTGTTCAGCGGTTTGTCGGGCGCGGGCAAGAGCACGCTGGCGTACGCCGTTGAGCGCAAGCTGTTCGACATGGGCCGTGCGGTGTTTGTACTGGATGGTCAGAACCTGCGTCACGACCTCAACAAAGGTCTGGCGCATGATCGCGTCGGTCGCACCGAAAACTGGCGTCGTGCCGCGCATGTTGCGCGTCAGTTCAACGAAGCGGGCCTGCTGACGCTGGCGGCATTCGTGGCACCCAGCGAAGAGGGGCGTGAGCAGGCCAAGGACCTGATCGGCAAGGAACGTTTGCTGACGGTCTACGTCCAGGCTTCGCCGACTGTGTGCGCCGAGCGTGATCCGCAAGGGTTGTATGCGGCGGGTGGCGACAACATTCCGGGCGAATCCTTCCCGTATGACGTGCCGCTCAATGCTGATCTGGTGATCGACACCCAGGCGCTGTCGCTGGAAGAAAGCGTCAAGCAAGTGCTGGATCTGCTGCGCAAGCGTGGTGCGATTTAAGCGTTAGCTGCAAACCAAAAAGCCCGCCGATGAGCAATCATCGGCGGGCTTTTTATTTCGTGCCAACCCGGTCAACTGTGGGAGCGGGCTTGCTCGCGAAAGCGGTGGATCAGCCAGCATCAGCGTTGAATGGTAAACCGTATTCGCGAGCAAGCCCGCACCCACAGGAATCAATGGCGGTCTGGATATTCGCGGTGCATCTGTTCCAGCAGCGCATCCTTGTCCAGCCACAGCTGATTGATCCAGCCTTGAAACTGCAGGCGATATTCGCCGTCCTGGTCGTAGTTCTTGCCGATGAATTGCGGCGGGATCTTCAGCGCTTCAAAGTGCACCACGACATCCCGCACATTCCCACACAGCAGGTCCCAGAAACCCGGACGTCCGGCCGGATAGTGGATCGTCACGTTGACGATCGACTCCAGCTGTTCACCCATCGCATCCAGCACAAACGCAATGCCGCCGGCCTTGGGCTTGAGCAGGTATTTGAACGGCGATTGCTGTTGAGCATGCTTGCCTTCAGTGAAGCGCGTGCCTTCGACGAAGTTGAAAATTCCCACCGGGTTGTTGCGAAACTTCGCGCAGGTCTTGCGGGTGGTTTCCAGGTCTTTGCCTTTCTTCTCCGGGTGCTTTTCCAGATACGCCTTGGAGTAGCGCTTCATGAACGGAAAGCCCAGCGCCCACCAGGCCAGACCAATCACCGGCACCCAGATCAGCTCCTGCTTGAGGAAGAACTTCAGTGGCTGGATGCGCCGGTTGAGGACGTATTGCAGCACCAGAATATCGACCCAGCTCTGGTGGTTGCTGGTGATCAGGTACGAGTGTTGATAGTCCAGACCTTGCAGGCCGCTAAGGTGCCAGCGCGTGCGGCGCACCAGGTTCATCCAGCCTTTGTTGTTGCTGATCCAGGCTTGGTGGGTGTGGCGCATCAGCCAGCCGGCAATGCGCTGAGTGACGGCGAACGGCAAGGCCTTGACCAGCGCCACGCAGAACAGAAACGAGCACAGCACTATCGTATTGAGCGCCAACAGCAGCGAGGCGATCACGCCGCGCAGTGGTGCAGGTAGAAAGTCCAGCATTTACACATCCATAGGTCGGTTGGCGGCTTGGATCGCCGTGAGGGCGATGGTGTAGACGATGTCGTCGACCTGTGCACCGCGTGGCAAGTCGTTCACCGGTTTGCGCAGGCCTTGCAGCATCGGGCCGAGGCTGACGCAATCGGCGCTGCGCTGTACGGCTTTATGGGTGGTGTTGCCGGTGTTCAGGTCAGGGAACACGAACACCGTGGCGCGTCCGGCGACCGGACTGTTTGGCGCCAGTTGCCGCGCCACGTTCTCGTTGGCGGCGGCGTCGTATTGCAACGGGCCGTCGATCAGCAGCGAGTGCTGTTGCTCATGGGCGAGCAGGGTGGCTTCGCGGACTTTCTCGACTTCCTCGCCTGTGGCCGATTCGCCACTGGAGTAACTGATCATCGCCACGCGCGGGGTGATGCCGAACGCGGCGGCAGAGTCAGCGCTTTGCAGGGCAATCTCGGCCAGTTCGGCGGCGCTTGGGTGCGGGTTCATCACGCAGTCGCCGTAGACCAGCACTTCTTCGGGGAACAGCATGAAGAACACCGACGACACCAGCGTGCAGCCTGGCGCGGTTTTAATCAGTTGCAAGGCTGGGCGGATGGTATTGGCGGTGGTGTTGATGACACCGGAAACCAGCCCGTCGACTTCATCCAGTGCCAGCATCATGGTGCCGATCACCACGGTGTCTTCCAATTGTTGTTCGGCCATCGGCGCGTTGAGGCTTTTGGTCTTGCGCAGGGCGACCATCGGCTCGACATAGCGCTCGCGGATCAGGTCCGGGTCGAGGATTTCCAGCCCTGGCGGCAAGACGATGCCTTGGGCGCGGGCCACGGCTTCGACGTCTTCGGGTTTGGCCAGCAACACGCAACGGGCGATGCCGCGCTCCTGGCAGATCGCCGCTGCCTGCACGGTGAACGGCTCGCTACCCTCGGGCAGGACGATGCGCTTGTTGGCGGCTTGGGCGCGCTGGATCAATTGATAGCGGAACACCGCTGGCGACAGGCGCATTTCCCGTGGCGTGCCACAGCGCTGGTGCAGCCAGTTGGCATCAAGATGACTGGCGACGAAGTCGGTGATGATTTCCGCACGCTCGCGGTCATCGATGGGGATTTCCTTGTTCAGGCCATTGAGCAGGTTGGCGGTGTCGTAGGAGCCGGTGCTCACCGACAACACCGGCAGACCGGCCTGCAAGGCACCACGGCACAAGTCCATGATGCGCGGATCGGGCAGGGTGTCGCTGGTCAGCAGCAGGCCGGCCAGTGGCACGCCGTTGATCGCCGCGAGGCTGACGGCCAGGATGATGTCGTCGCGGTCGCCCGGCGTCACCACCAGCACGCCGGGCTTGAGTAGCTCGACGGTGTTGCGCATGGTCCGCGCGCAAATGATGATTTTGCTCATGCGCCGGGTTTCGTAGTCGCCGGCGTTGAGCACTTGCGCGCCCATCAGGTCTGCCACGTCACGGGTGCGTGGCGCGTTGAGTTCGGGCTGGAACGGGATGCAGCCGAGCAAGCGGAAATCGCCGTTGCGCAGTAATGGCGAGTGCTCCTTCAGACGTGCGGCGAAGGCCTCCATGCTCTCGTCGGTCTTGACCTTGTTGAGGATCACGCCGAGAACCTTCGGGTCCTTCGGGCCGCCGAATAATTGCGCCTGCAATTCGACACGGCCGGAGAGTTCGGCGAGCACTTCGTTTTCCGGTGCCGAGACCAGAATCACCTCGGCATCGAGGCTTTTGGCCAGGTGCAAATTCACCCGCGCGGCGTAACTGGCGCTGCGGGTCGGCACCATGCCTTCCACGACCAGCACGTCCTTGCCGACGGCTGCCTGCTGATAAAGGGTGATGATTTCTTCGAGCAGCTCATCGAGCTGGCCGTCGCCGAGCATCCGCTCAACGTGGGCCAGGCCCAACGGTTGTGGCGGTTTCAGACCATGGGTGCGGGCCACCAGTTCGGTGGAGCGCTCAGGGCCGGTGTCGCCCGGGTGCGGCTGGGCAATCGGCTTGAAGAAACCGACTTTCAACCCGGCTCGCTCAAGCATGCGCACCAGCCCGAGGCTTATGGAGGTCAGACCCACGCCAAAATCGGTGGGCGCGATAAAAAAAGTTTGCATGCGAATTCTCTAAGGGTGCATGGCAATGGCGATCATCTTTCTCTGACGATCTGCCGAAATTCAGTCGCCAAGGTTATCGCTAACCGAGCCTTGTGCGCACCAACCGCAGGCAAAGGGTTGGCCTATTTTTTCAATACGTTGCGCCGGATCCAGCACCCACGCCCGAGATTGCCAGGGTGGCTGGTGACGCAGGTGCTGAGTGTGGCCGCAGGAAAGCTCGACCACCCAGTGATCCTCTTCGTCCAGATGGAAGCCCGTAATCGTCGAATCCCGTTTGTCCGGGTTGTGTTCGCTTTCGCGCGATTGCTTCGCTAAACTTCGCCTTTCTAAATTCTTATGCAAAAGGTCTCGCCCCATGCTGATCGCCGCCAATAAGGCTGTCTCCATCGACTATACCCTGACCAACGACGCTGGTGAGGTCATCGACAGCTCCGCCGGCGGCGCTCCGCTGGTCTACCTGCAAGGCGCAGGTAACATCATCCCGGGCCTGGAAAAAGCCCTGGAAGGCAAAGCTGTTGGTGACGAGCTGGAAGTTTCCGTTGAGCCTGAAGACGCTTACGGCGAATACGCGGCCGAACTGGTCAGCACACTGAGCCGCAGCATGTTCGAAGGTGTTGACGAGCTGGAAGTGGGCATGCAGTTCCACGCTTCGGCGCCGGACGGCCAAATGCAGATCGTGACCATCCGTGACCTGGACGGCGACGATGTGACTGTTGACGGCAACCACCCACTGGCCGGTCAGCGCCTGAACTTCAAAGTGAAGATCGTTGCTATCCGTGACGCCAGCCAGGAAGAAGTCGCTCATGGTCACGTCCATGGCGAAGGCGGCCATCAGCACTGATTTTCTGCGCTAAGCTTTCGAGAACTGGAGAGGCGCCTGCGGGCGCCTTTTTAGTCCGCGGCTGTCCTTGGTAGCTTCGCCAAGTGGCCGTTTCGAGTAGAACACGGGAATCCTGGAGTTCGTCATGAGTGCTTTTCACGACCTTAAGTTGACAGCCCTGGATGGTCAGGAGCTACCGCTGGCGCCCTTCAAGGGCCACGTCGTGCTGGTGGTCAACGTCGCCTCCAAATGCGGCTTGACCCCACAGTACGCGGCGCTGGAAAACCTTTATCAGCAGTTCAAAAGCAAAGGCTTCAGTGTGTTGGGCCTGCCGTGCAACCAGTTTGCCGGTCAGGAACCAGGTACCGAACAGGAGATTCAGGAATTCTGCAGCCTCAACTATGGCGTGACGTTCCCGTTGTCGAGCAAGCTCGAAGTCAACGGTCACGATCGTCACCAGCTCTACCGCCTGCTGGCGGGCGAGGGAGCGGAATTTCCCGGTGACATCACCTGGAATTTCGAGAAGTTCCTGCTCGGCAAGGACGGCCGGGTGTTGGCCCGGTTCTCGCCACGCACGGCGCCAGACGATCCGACCATTGTTCATGCGATTGAAAAAGCGCTGAGCTGAAACCTGAAAATCGCAGCCATCGCGCTGCGATTTTTTTGCCTGCCTTTTGATCCTTAATCATTCAGATCAATAGTGCTTCCGCGCTGGCGTCACTATTCATATTATCGCCGTCATATGGCTTATGCCCTGTCGATAATGTTTTCGTGGAGCCTTGTGATGCCCGTTCAAGCCCTGTTCAAACCGTTCCACCTCGGTGCCCTCGAACTGCCGACCCGCGTGGTCATGGCGCCAATGACCCGTTCGTTTTCTCCGGGCGGCGTACCGAACTCCAAAGTCATCGAGTATTACCGCCGTCGCGCAGCCGCTGGTGTCGGCCTGATCATCACCGAAGGCACCACCGTCGGCCACAAGGCCTCGAACGGCTATCCGAACGTGCCGCACTTCTACGGTGAGGCCGCATTGGCCGGCTGGAAAAAAGTCGTCGACGCCGTCCATGCTGAAGGCGGCAAGATTGTTCCGCAACTGTGGCACGTCGGCAGCGTACGCCGTATCGGCACCGAGCCGGACGCCAGCGTGCCGGGTTACGGTCCGTCGGAAAAACTCAAGGACGGTCAGGTCGTGGTTCACGGCATGAGCAAACAAGACATTCAGGACGTGATCGCCGCTTTCGCTCAGGCGGCCAAAGATGCACAACGCATCGGCATGGATGGCGTGGAAATCCACGGCGCCCACGGCTATCTGGTCGACCAGTTCTTTTGGGAAGGCAGTAACCAGCGCACCGACGAATACGGTGGCAGCCTGGCCAACCGTTCGCGTTTCGCTATCGAACTTGTTCAGGCAGTACGCGCGGCGGTCGGCGAAGGTTTCCCGATCATCTTCCGTTTCTCGCAGTGGAAGCAGCAGGATTACACCGCACGTCTGGTGCAAACCCCGCAAGCGTTGGGCGAGTTTCTCAAGCCGTTGTCCGATGCGGGTGTGGATATTTTTCACTGCTCGACGCGGCGTTTCTGGGAGCCGGAGTTCGACGGGTCCGAGCTCAACCTGGCAGGCTGGACGCGTAAGCTAACGGGCAAACCGACCATCACTGTCGGCAGCGTCGGGCTCGATGGCGAATTCCTGCAGTTCATGGTCAACACCGACAAGGTCGCCCAACCGGCCAGTCTGGAGAACCTGCTGGAGCGTTTGAATAAAGAGGAATTTGATCTGGTGGCAGTAGGCCGTGCGCTGCTGGTGGACCCGGACTGGGCGCAGAAAGTGCGCGAAGGACGTGAGCAGGAGATTCTGCCGTTCAGCCGTGAGGCGTTGATGACGCTGGTTTAACGGGCGCCTTCATAGGCCCCTTCGCGAGCAAGCCCGCTCCCACAATTGAAATGCATTCCAATGTGGGAGCGGGCTTGCTCGCGAAGACGGCTCAAAGTCAGCGGTAATCAAGGCAATGTCGGCGCATTCGGCACCAACTGCTCCCCTTGGCATGCCCCACGCAAGTGACTTTCAAACTGTTCGATCACGGCCGCCCATCCTTGGCGACTCGCATGTTGCCGTGCATTCAGGCGCACGCAACGCAATGTCTCATGCGCCTCCAGCAACCACGTCGCCGCATCACAGAACGCCTCTTCATCGCCCGGCATCGCCAGTACGCCGTTATAGCCATGGCGAATATGCTGCGCCGCCGCAGCCTGATCGTAAGCCACCACGCCAAGCCCTGAAGCCAGTGCTTCGAGCACCACATTGCCAAAGGTTTCAGTCAGGCTCGGAAACAGGAACACATCACCGGACGCATAGTGCGCCGCCAACGCTTCACCGCGCTGCGCCCCAGAGAAAATTGCCTCGGGCAGATCTTTTTCCAGGGCCATACGTTGCGGCCCGTCGCCAACCACGATCAGCTTCAGATTGCGCTGTGGATAAGTGCTGCGCAGCTTTTCAAAGCAGCGTTTGAGCAAACCGAGGTTTTTTTCTGGCGCGAGTCTTCCTACATGAATCACAGCAATGTCACGCTCACCCAGCCCCCATTGCTCACGCAAAGCGTTCATGCGTTTGGTTGGGTGGAACAACTGGCTGTCCACGCCTCTGGACAACAACGCCAATCGCTCGAAATGCCGGCGCTCCAGCTCCAGTCGCTGGCTGACACTGGGCACCAGCGTCAGCGCCGAACGATTGTGAAACCAGCGCAGGTAATGCGTCAGCATCCGGGTCAGGAGACTGAGGCCGTACTGACTGGTGTATTGCTGGAAATTGGTGTGGAAACCGCTGACCACGCAAATCCCCAGACGCCGCGCCGCCCGTAACGCCGACAAACCGAGCGGGCCTTCAGTGGCGATGTACAGCACGTCCGGGCGCTGTTGCTTCCAGCGCCGCAGCAGTTTGTGCATCGACGACTGGCCCCATTGCAGCCCCGGATAACCCGGCAACGGCCAGCCACGACACAACAACACAGCATCGTCGTCACTGCGTTGCGGATCACAGCCCTGACGCGGCCGTACGAGGTCAACTTGATGGCCGCGCGCGCGCAATCCATCGCACAAGCGACCAAGGGTATTGGCCACCCCGTTGATTTCCGGCGGGAAGGTTTCGCTGATCAGAGTGATGTGTAGAGCTGTCGTCATGACCTCAGTGTCGGCTGAGGCCATGTCGCGCTTGTGACGGTCGGATGATGGATTTGTGACGGGGTCAGCGCTGCGTCACCAGATTCTCGGCCCCGCGCTCGCGTACCCAGAACAGCGTCGCACCGGCCACGGCGGCCGGCATCATCAGGATGTTGACCACCGGAATCAGCAGCACCAGGTAAACGATCCCGCCAAAACTCATGCTCTGCCAGCGCTTCTGCCGCAGCCAGGCGAGCATTTCGTTCCAGCCCAGTTTGTGGTTGTCCGCCGGGTAGTCGATGTACTGGATCGCCATCATCCACACGCCGAACAGCAGCCACAGGGGGGCGGCGACGATGTTCACCACCGGGATGAACGAGAGGATGAACAGGCCGATGGCCCGCGGCAGGAAGTAGCCGAGCTTGCGCATTTCCCGGGCGAGGGTGCGCGGGATCATCGCGATCAGTTCGCCCCAGCTGAACGCCGGGAAGTCATCGCTGCCGCGCACGACCACTTCGACTTTTTCCGCGAGGAAGCCGTTGAAGGGCGCGGCAATCACGTTGGCGAGCATAGTGAAGGTGAAGAACACCATCAACGCCACCAGCACCACGAACAGCGGCCAGAGGATGTAGCTGAGGAAACTCAGCCAGTCGGGCAGCGACGGCATCAGCGTATCGACCCACAGGCTGAACTGATGGCCGGCCAGATAGATCAATCCGACGAACAGCACCAGGTTGATTGCCAGCGGCAACAACACGAACAGGCGCAGGCCCGGGCTGAGAACCAGTTTGAGGCCTTCGCGCAGGTATTGCGGGCCGGACAGAACAGGGGCGGGCATAAGGGGCTCCGAGCAAGGGAAAACGCGCCGACCTTACCGACTTTGCAAGATGTGCGAAAGCGCGGCAGAGCGATCGACATTCACTGTAACAAAGACGTCCATCTCGTCAGTGGGTCGGCATAGAGACCACCTATGAGCTGGATTGTTAAACCGTATTTCCTTAATCTTGCCCCCCTCGATACGCTGCACCCAACTTTTTACAGGACTGTCGAGCTCAAGCCTTCCCCAAGGTTTTCCACGGTCCTTTTTTATTCCCGCCGGCAGTCCGGCGAACCGTGCCAGTTTTTCGGCCCGGTCAACAGGAGCAGGTCATGTCTGAAGTCCGTCATTCGCGAGTGATTATTCTCGGTTCCGGCCCTGCCGGTTACAGCGCTGCGGTATACGCGGCCCGTGCCAACCTCAAGCCTCTGCTGATCACCGGCATGCAGGCCGGCGGTCAACTGACCACCACCACCGAAGTCGACAACTGGCCGGGCGACGTCCACGGCCTGACCGGTCCTGTGTTGATGGAGCGGATGCGCGAGCACGCCGAGCGTTTTGAAACCGAGGTCGTGTTCGACCACATCAACGCCGTTGATTTCGCTTCCAAGCCCTACAGCCTGACCGGCGACAGCGCGACCTACACTTGCGACGCCCTGATCATCGCCACCGGCGCCAGCGCTCGTTACCTGGGCCTGCCATCGGAAGAAGCGTTCATGGGCAAAGGCGTTTCGGCCTGCGCGACCTGCGACGGTTTCTTCTACCGCAACAAGCCTGTTGCAGTGGTTGGCGGCGGCAACACCGCTGTTGAAGAGGCGCTGTACCTGGCCAACATCGCCAGCACTGTGACCTTGATCCACCGCCGTGATACCTTCCGCGCCGAGAAGATCCTGATCGACAAGCTCAACGCCCGTGTGGCCGAAGGCAAGATCATCCTCAAGTTGAACGCCAACCTCGACGAAGTGCTGGGCGACAACATGGGCGTGACCGGTGCGCGTCTGAAGAACAACGATGGCAGCTTCGACGAGATCAAAGTCGACGGCGTGTTCATCGCCATCGGCCACACGCCGAACACTTCGCTGTTCGAAGGCCAGTTGACCCTCAAGGACGGTTATCTGGTAGTGCAGGGCGGCCGTGACGGCAATGCCACCGCAACCAGCGTCGAAGGTGTCTTTGCCGCCGGTGACGTGGCTGACCACGTTTACCGTCAGGCCATCACCTCGGCCGGCGCCGGCTGCATGGCGGCACTGGACACCGAGCGTTACCTGGACGGTCTGCAGAACGCTTCGTTCTAAGATCGCAGGCACAAAAAAACCGGCTTCGCAGACTGTGTGAAAACCTAGCAATCTGCGCAGCGCTCAATGAAAATGCTCCGTATCGAAAGATACGGAGCATTTTTCGTTATGGCTTACATCCAAGGAGAGTCTCGCAGCCAGACCAGCCTGTTTCCGGTCTCGCTGGAAGAGTTGATCCCCGAAGAT